>JAUZPL010000025.1 GCA_030705955.1 Bacillota bacterium
AGGCATGCTTGAGCCGTATGTTGGGAAACTAACACGTACGGTTCTTAGGGGGGCGGTAACTGAGAGGTTGCCCTTCTACCCGACAAAAGGCGGCGATAACTTCAAAGCCTTACCTATCTGTATGAAGAAGGATTATTTCAAATTGTTGTCGAATTTAGTCTAATTAATATTAAATTTCTAAAAGGGGAAAGAGTATGAAAAAAGGTCAATTAGAAGTTTTTAACCTATATAAATTAATTCAAGACCAAACGGATTATACCAATTTTATCGTAAGCGAAGTTAATGACCACTCTCTGAGAATAGCCGTTATAAATGGGGAATTTCACTGGCATAAACATGAGGATTGCGATGAATTATTTTATGTTTTAGAAGGTGAACTATTTATAGACTTAGAAAACAATGAAACAGTATCTCTTAAACCAGGTGAAATATTCACAATTCCAGCTAATACAATGCATCGAACTCGTTCAAATGAGCGGACTGTTAATTTATGTTTTGAAAGAACCAGTAATGATATAAACGGATAGCTAAAGAAGAAAGGAGTTAGAATTGACTTTAAATTCATTTCTGTAGAGTTGTTTATGTTGGAAGGAAATTTAAATAAACAATTGGAGATTCTAAAAAATTCCTCTCTTAAAGAAGATTTTATCGATATTGCATATGATCTTACCGAAGAAATCGAGATTTACAAAAATGCTTTTGATGCTGTTGAACCTATTCTTAAACTGATAGAACAGAATCCAGATGTTGAATTTGGTTCACCAGGTCCATTAGTCCATTTTGTTGAACAATTCCACAGAAATGGTTATGAAGAAAAGTTAGTTCAATCATTACAAAGGTTCCCAACTTCTCACACTTTATGGATGCTGTATCGAATAATAAAAAGTAGTAAGGGAGAGCAAAAGAAATATTACCTAAATGTATTACAACATGTTCTTAATTCTCCTAATGTCAGTAATCAGTTGAGTTCTTTAGCCAAAGAACTTTTATCCTTACACAGTTGAGCTATTTAACAAAACCACTAATAGAAGTGCTTTTGCGCAATATCAAATGGCTTCTATTTAGCTAAAAATATAGTTGACGATCTTCCATTAAAGGGCGTTTTAATGGAATAAATGAAGAGCACATATTAGTCATGTATAATATGTGCTCTTCTTTATTTTTTAAAGATTTTTTTATTTAGGTCTTGATAACATACGTTTTATTGGTAGGACCCCAACTACAATAAACTTTGATTTTCCCCATTGTATTTTGCTATTTTTTTCTCTTTTGGTTGGATGCTGCCTACTTTTACAAATTACAGGCAGCACAAAGTAGATCCTTTATGCTTGGTAAAAAGTACACTGTTGATTGGAGCGGAAGGCGCTCGACTCCTGCGGGAGTATGGGGTAGGGGAGACCCCGTAGGCGCTTGCGCTGAGGAGGCTCCCCCCGACACTCCCACGGAAAGCGAGCGACTGCAGTGGAAATCAACAGACCTATTTACAAGAACCATTCTTCAAAAAAGGGAGCCCCAAAAATTCACTTTTGGGACACCCTCGTTTTGTCGCTACTTACTGCTTTTTAACCCCTGTATTTTTTCAACAAAGAAATTTATGGCTTTACCAACATTATATAATACTTGATTAAATCCCTTCTTTAGGGTAGGTTCTTGTTCCTTAATGGTAGCACCAATTTTTTTGGCGTTATCATTTAATTCCTTGCTTATTTTTTCTGCCTGATCTGATATCGCTTTGCTTGTTTGATTTTTTTCGGCAAGCTGTGTGTTAATGGATTGTACATCAAAATCATGATGTTTTATATATGGTAATGACACTTTCATGATTTCATGAAAAATGGGTACTACATTTGCTGAGCTATTGCTAGGCAAATAGTGTTCACGATCCGTATGGTCATAGCCTAACCAAATCGCCCCTACAAGATCTGATGTATATCCTACCATCCACTGATCCTTTGTTCCATCTAAATCTGAATAAGGGAGTTGAGTAGACCCTGTTTTTCCTGCAATTTGAACACCTGGAATATGTGCGCGTTTACCAGTGCCTGACTCAACAACATTTAGAAGCATCGATGTCATGTTATTGGCCACAGACCTTGAAGTTACCTTTGTCATTTTTTGTTTATGTTCAGCAATAATTGTTCCAGTTGGACCTACAATTTTTGTAATAAGGTGACTATCATAGCGTTTACCGCCATTTGGAAACGTTGAGTACGCATCTGCCATTTCTAATGGGGATACGCCGTTACTCATTCCACCTAATGCAATCGCAAGGTTTTCATCCTTTTTTATATATGGAATTCCAAAGCGGTTCAAAGAATCTAATCCTTTTTTTAGTCCTATTTTATCTAAGAGCCAAACGGCTGGAATGTTTATTGACTCTTCGAGAGCCTTATACATTGGTACCTCACCGCTGTATGTTTTTGTATAATTGTCTGGTTTGTAATTTCCAAACACAATTGGATTATCCACTAGTTCAGATGAATAATCATAGCCTTCTTCAAGTGCAGGTGTGTAAACAACAAGTGGTTTTAATGATGAGCCAGGCTGTGCTCCAAGTTGCGTTGCCCTGTTAAAGCCCCGAAATACATGATCACCTCGGCCGCCTACCAATGCCCTAACTCCACCTGTCGCTGGATCTAATAGAACAGATCCACTTTGAACAAGCTGTCCACCTCGGCCTCTTGGGAAGATATAATGGCTGTTATATATATTTTCAAGTCCTGCTTGAATATTTTGGTCCATCTCTGTATAAATACCATATCCTCTTGTAAGGATCTCATCCTGTGTCAGCCCATATTTAGAAATGGCCTCATTCAAAACAGCATCCACATAATACGGATATTTTCGATTTATAAAGCTTCCACCACCATCATGGAGCTTTATTTTTTCATGTATAGCCTCCTGGTATTGCGGGTTTGTTATCATCTTTAATTCTTTCATCTTGGCCAAAACAACGTTTCTGCGTTTCATAGCTAAATCAAAGTTATGATAGGGGTCAAGATAATTTGGTGCATGTAAAAGGCCCGCAAGCATTGCTGCTTCACTAATTGAAACATCCTTTATATCTTTATCAAAGTATTTTTTTGATGCATTCGCAATTCCCCATGCACCGCTTCCAAAATAAACTTGATTTAAATACATTTGCAGGATTTCATCTTTTGTATAGACCTTTTCCAACTTAACAGATAAAAATAATTCCTCTGCTTTCCTCCTATACGTTTGCTCTGGTGAAAGAAGGGCATTTTTTGCAAGCTGTTGGGTAATCGTGCTGCCGCCGCCCGTAATTCGCCCAGCTAGGAGATTATGGAAAAATACACGGAAAATCCCTTTAATGTCGAAGCCTCCATGCTGATAAAATCGCTCATCTTCAATTGCAACTACTGCATTAGGTATATATTTTGGTAATTCTTTCACTGTAATCCCTATTGTTCTATTGGTAGAAACGAGAGTGGCAACGTGCGCATCTTTATCATAAATGACTGTCGGTTGACTTAATCCTTTTTTTAATGATTCAACATTTGCTCTGCTGGCAAGCCAAGCAAAATAGAGAATACTTACAAGAAATGTTACTAGAAAGATTAATAATAGAATTTGTGTCAAATGCCTTTTTTTCCAAAAATGTACGATCTTTTCCCAATATGGAGATAATCGTGTCATGTCAATCTCCTTACTTTCTGCTTAAACTTTTAACCTATTCATTATAAATACTTTTCATTAAAAAACCAATAAAACTGTACAAGAGTGCTTTTAGCTTGTCTATTCCAATGGTCAGGCTTATAATCAGAATGTACGTTCTAGAATAAGGAGGAATTAAAATGAAGGAACGAATTCTTTATAGTCAAGTAGCTCCGGAGCCATACAAAATCATGTTGGAAATGGAGAATTATATAAGATCTACTAGTATTGATGGGAAGCTTCGTGAATTAGTGAAAATACGCGCTTCTCAAATTAATGGATGTGCTTTTTGCTTAAATATGCATACTGCAGAGGCACGTGAAATGGGGGAAACAGAACAGCGTATAAATTGTGTTAGTGCATGGGATGATTGTGCATTCTACACAGATGCTGAGAAAGCTGCATTAAAGCTAACGGAGCATATTACGTTAATTCCCACGAAGCGTGTACCAGATGAACTTTATAATCATGTTCGTGAGTTTTATAGTGAAAAAGAGTACACAGAGCTTGTTTTTATTATTAATCAGATTAATAGTTGGAATAGACTCTCCATTTCTATGGGGAATTTTGCAAAATAAATGATACATAAAGTATGCCTTTTTTATCGGCATACTTTATGTTTTTACATTATCATTAAATAAGTCATAATATATTTGTCCATTTGTACTAATCACCAAGTAATATACATCATTTAAATCGACCATTCTTTTTTTACACTCATTTTTTATCCATTCATGATTATACGTGTTGGTTAAGTTTTCTTCTATTATTTTCCCCTCCATAATTACTTCAATCGGGAGTACGGTTTTTTGATTATTATTATTTAGTTGAAGATCGTTTTTTGTTACATTCTTGAATCGGGGCTTCAATAATATTGAAATATTTCCACTGACCTCTAATAATGCATATTCAACTTCATTTACATCAAAAACGTACTTTTCACGTAACTGCTGAGAAAGATCATCTAAAGTAAACCTGCATTTTTTCAAATTTTCGTCCAGTATTTTCCCCTTTTCAATAAGAATGGTAGGCTTTCCGGAAAACCACTTTCGAAGCTGTCTATTCTTTAGAGATATAAATGAGAACATGAAGTATAGGAGAGATAGGGTTAAAAAGGAAAACAACATCGGAAGAAATTTTAAGTTTGTATCAAATCCCATATTTGCGATATAAGAACCTATTGTAATGGATAGTGCGAAGTTAAAATGATTTTTGTGGGAATTAATTTGTTTTCCCCAAAAAAGGGTTAAAGCCAATAACAGTATATAGGACAAAGAAGTTCTCAGTATGGAATTAAATATATCCTCCATTTGCAAAAACCACCAACATTATTTTTCTTATATTATTGTTTGACTTAACTACAAATATTCTTTGGATAAAAAAATGAAGATACCTATGACAATTGTGGACAATCATTTTCACTATCTGCATATGTTATAACAAGGCGATTAACATCACAAAGGAGGTTAAAAAGATGGTCAATTGGAAGGTACGCTTCAAAAACTGGCATTGGGTTGCTAGCTTTATTTCGCAAATCCTCATAGTGGCAGAAATGGTTATCACAGGATTAAATATGATGGGTGTTGTTCATTTTCAATTAACAGATGCTGTTAAAAATTATATTTTAGCCATGGCAAATGCAATATTTATTTTGCTCTCTATGCTTGGCATTGTGCAAGACCCAACAACAAAAGGGTATAAAGACAGTGAAAATGCAATGAAATATGAAGAGCCTAAATAAACATGTTCCATTTTACTTTACTATTTTCAATTCAAGGACTATTATTATTTTAATAGAATAATTGACTACTGGGGGTGCCCGTCTTGGGCTGAGAAAAGAGCATATTTTGCTTTTTAACCCTTTGGACCTGAACTGGGTTATGCCAGCGTAGGAAAGTAGTGAAAGATATTTTATCTCTTACGAATTCATGCGGTCAGGTCCTCTTTAGGACTTGGCTTTTTATTTTTTAAAAAAGGTGGAGGGATTTTTAATGGAGAAGAATATAGTTAACCAATTAGTACAAAAGGTAAGGGAAGCAAACCCGCTTGTACATAATATTACAAATGTAGTTGTAACAAACTTTACAGCAAATGGCTTACTTTCTCTTGGAGCTTCACCAGTAATGGCTTATGCACCTGAAGAGGTAGCAGATATGGCCAGAATTGCAGGGGCACTTGTCTTAAATATCGGTACCTTAAATTCGGATATTGTAGAATCTATGATAATAGCCGGTAAATCTGCAAATGAAAATGGTGTACCAGTTATCTTGGATCCAGTTGGAGCGGGTGCAACTACATACCGAACGGTATCAGCACAGCGCGTTTTAAATGAAGTGAAGATTTCTATCTTGCGTGGAAATGCTGCAGAAATTGCCAATGTAGCGGGATATCAGTGGAATATTAAAGGCGTAGATGCAGGTGAGGCACAAGGAAATATTGTTGAACTAGCGGCAGCCACTGCTCAAAAATTAAATACTCTTGTAGTTATTACTGGAAAAGAGGATGTTATTTCAGATGGAAAACAAACATTTATAGGTCGTAATGGACATCCTGCCTTGACAAAGGTAACGGGTACGGGTTGTTTATTAACTTCCGTCATTGGTGCATTTGCAGCTGTT
This sequence comes from Bacillota bacterium, assembly GCA_030705955.1. Taxonomy (GTDB): domain Bacteria; phylum Bacillota; class Bacilli; order Bacillales; family Cytobacillaceae; genus JAUZPL01. The sequence continues at coordinate 6,294 of JAUZPL010000025.1, forward strand.
GAAAAAGATTATGTTCAAGCTTCTGTTGGTGCTCTTACTTTTTACGGTGTTGCCGCTGAAATAGCCGCAGAGAAAACATCAGAGAAGGGCCCTGGAAGCTTCCAAATTGAATTTTTAAACCAGCTTTCATTAGTAACAGATAAGGAAATAAGTAAGTTAGGAAAATTTGAAAAAGTGGAGTTGCAGTAGGATGACAATTTATAAAGCATTAACAATTGCTGGGTCTGACAGTGGCGGCGGTGCGGGAATCCAAGCTGACCTAAAAACCTTTCAGGAATTGAATGTATTTGGTATGTCTGCTTTAACTGCTGTTACCGCCCAAAATACATTAGGTGTTCAAGGTGTTTATCCTATGACGCCAGAGGCAGTCACCAATCAGATTAACTCAATTGGTGTTGATATGGGTACGGACGCATTAAAAACAGGAATGCTTTTTAATGCGGAAATAATAGAGGCAGTTTCAAGAAAAATCAAAGAATACAATTGGAAAAAGGTTGTAGTAGATCCTGTTATGATTGCAAAGGGCGGTGCATCTTTACTGCAACAGGAGGCAATTGCTGCATTAAAAACATATTTATTACCAATATCCCTAATTATTACCCCTAATATTCCAGAGGCAGAGGTTTTAACGGAGATGGAAATTAGGACATTAGACGATAAAAAGAAAGCTGCAGAACGTTTTCTTGAATTAGGAGTACAAAATGTAGTAATAAAGGGTGGCCACGATGAGGCTACAGATGAAGCTGTAGATGTTTTATATGATGGGAAGGAATTTTACTATTTTAAAAGTAAAAGAATCCCTACTAACAACACACATGGTACAGGGTGTACATTTTCAGCAGCATTAACAGCTGGATTAGCAAAGGGGAAACCTCTTTTTGAAGCAGTTACCACAGCTAAAAACTTTATCCAAGCAGCCATTGAAGCTGATTTAAAGATTGGCTCCGGGCACGGTCCCACAAATCATTGGGCTTATAACCTAAAAAAGGAGACATTAAGCTGTGGTAAGAATGAACAGTGAACAATTAAGAGACATACTAAAGGTTTACTTTATTTTCGGCAGTAATAACTGTTTAAAGAACCCATTGGAGGTCTTAGAAGAGTCTATAAATGGAGGCATCACTATTTTTCAATTTCGTGAAAAAGGAATAGATGCATTACAAGGGCAAAGTAAAGTGGATTTAGCAAAAAAATTGCAAAAGATATGTTTAGAAAATGGCGTACCTTTTATTGTCAATGATGATATAGAGCTTGCCCTTGAAATCAATGCAGATGGGGTTCATATCGGCCAGGAGGATGAACCGGTAGAATATGTTAGAAGGAGAATAGGCGATAAAATCCTTGGGGTTTCAGCTCATACACTTGATGAAGCAAGGGAGGCAATAAAAAATGGGGCAGATTATCTGGGATTAGGTCCTGTTTTTCCAACAAAAACAAAGGAAGATGCCAAGGCTGTTCAAGGAACTGACCTAATTCGTTCATTAAGATCAAACGGAATCGATATTCCATTAGTTGGGATCGGCGGAATAAATGTTGAAAATGCATCTTCTGTAATAAAGGCTGGCGCAGATGGAGTTGCAGTGATTACTGCCATTAGCCACGCAAATAATATTACGGAAACAACCATTAATTTAAAAAAACAAGTTTACTAAAAAAATTATCCTGTTTTAAACAGGATAATTTTTTTGTTAAAACTTTCCATTTTCTTATTAAACTATTATAATACTAATTATGATGTTAAAACTGATTGGAGAAAGTAGGGGGTCCTTTTGCTAAGACTAGATCATTTTTGATCGTTTACATAATAGGGAAATTAAATTTGAAGGACCAGAAAGAATTACCTTTAAAAAGCTTGGGGGATTACTATCAAAAAGCTACCCTTCTAGGACGATTTATACAAATCAATTACCTAACAGCAATTTACAAATAATGTTCTTACAAATGGATAGTCAAAAGAAATTTGAGTTTACAAGAATATATTTTATGAAACCTACTCCAGAAGAGGTGGGAATTGTTTCGATTGAAGAGGCAATTGTAATGAAGGATTTCTCTGAAGAAGAATGGAATTATATTGGGGATGTTTTTCAGGAAATAACTGGAAATAATAAAAAGAAAACATTGGACATTGGAGATACAAAGCTACATTTTATTCAGGATCCATATCATGATTTAACGGTTGAGCTAAAAGCGAAAACCATTAATCAGTTGTATGAAAAAATTGAATTAGAAAAAGAAAATATTAGATTAGTGATTGGTTAAGAAATGCTTAAAAATTTAGTATATGGGATTAATCTGAAATCTCATTTGTTATTTTTTGAATAAACTTTTCCCATAGGATGGTTCTAATAAATAAGCCTCCTTAAGAAGATCTTGTAATCTTTGTTGGTACATTTCTTTCTTTTTGATTCGTCTTACTCCTTTTTTACCAATGAAAACTCGAATAGATTCATTGTGTAAGAAATATTTTTTGGAATTTGAATCTTCATATAGAACTTTAAACCATCCTTCGTTTTTTAATTCTTCAATTGAGGAATCGATTCTCTTGATTCTCTTATTGCTTGGTTTTCGTTCAAAAAATAAAGCCATAATCACATCATCGGCAATATCTCCAACAAAATCAAATAGAGCCGAAACAATATCATCTAACATTGTGCACTTTCCTAAGTTATTTTAGATTTCAAATTATAATTCAAAAAAACAAACAATATCATCTAATTACATAATAATAGAAAAATTCTTTACATTTCAATAGAAAATTGGTTTACTGAATTAGCGAATAATTTTACTAATGGAGTTCTTTATGAAAAAAATTACGAATTATTTTGGACAATTTCACAAAATGGTTTGGGTATTACTGATTGGAACCGTTTTAGCGCGTGGATCTTCTTTTATGACACTTCCATTTCTGTCTATCTATTTGTCTAGAAATATGGATTTACCGCCAATTATTATTGGACTTACTGTAGGTATGAGTCCTTTAATGGGCACAGTTGGTGGATTTATAGGAGGCAATTTATCTGATCGGTTTGGTCGTAAAAGAATTATGCTTATTTCAGTTTTATCAATTGCAATAGTTTTTTATTGTTTTACCATTGCAAAAAGTCAAGTGATGTTCATCTTATTAAATGCATTAAACGGACTTTGTAATTCATGCTTTGAACCCATTAGTCAAGCATTAATGGCAGATTTAACTGATAAGAAAAAACGCATGAAAGTTTATTCACTACGCTATACTGCTATAAATATAGGGGCATCAGTAGGGCCATTAATTGGTGCTTATTTTGCCAATCATTCTGCAAAATTATCATTCTTCATTACAGGTTCCACTTATTTTCTTTATGCAATTGCACTTTTTTACTTCATGAACAAAATATCTATCACAACTGGTGAAAACAAAAAAGAATCAGTAACCTTTCGAGATGCTTTTTCTATTGTAAAAAAAGATATGGCTTTACGATATTTAATATTAGGAATTATTCTTGTAAATATAGGGTATGTTCAAATTGATTCAAACCTGCCACAGCATTTAGATCATGTTCTAAAAAACGGTGTCACCATGTTCTCTTTTTTGATTTCAATAAATGCAATTATGGTGGTACTACTGCAATTGCCTGTTAGCCATTTTGCTGAGAAATTTAAACCGATGCAAATGATGGTAGTTGGAGCTATTTTTATTTCTGGAGGTCTTGTGGGCTTTAGTTTTGTGAATGGTTGGGCTATCGCAATCATTTCGATTTTCTTAATTACACTTGGAGAAATATTGATTTTCCCTGCAAATAGTATATTGATTGACCGACTTGCTCCAGATCATTTAAGAGGAACCTATTTTGGAGCGGGGCAATTTCGCAAAATTGGAAGCTTTGCGGGTCCTATTATTGGTGGATATTTCCTATCCAATGTAAATGGACAAATCATGTTTTGGGTCATATCTATTATAACATTGTGTAGTATTTTTTTCTTTCAAATAGGGAATAGGTCTTATATGAAAAGGCAGGAGCTTCATAAAGAAACCTCTATATAAAAAAGCCTCTGGAAACCTAACGGGTTCCGATACCTGTCACAAAAGTAAAAAATGTACACTAAATGGACCTTCAAATTGTTAATTAATTTGAAGGTCTATTTTTATTGATATATGGGAATTAATTTTACTATTAGGTAAAAATTTGTTGTAGAATTTGCATATCAAATTGTAGGGTTACAGAAACTTCTGTAATTCCTCAAATTATAGTGCATTTTTAACTACAATTTATCTAACATTAATTTTCCAGTGAAAGGAAGTAATATAAAATGAAAATTCAACCAAGGTATTCGAATACAGAAGAAACACCGTTCAATTTAACATTTAAAACAAGGAAGATTCTAGAACATTATTCAGAATACACAGGATTAACACCTTCTCAGATATTAGAAGAGGTGATACCCGAATTATTAAAGGATGAAGATTTCATCAATTATATTGAAAGTAAACGGAGTAATCTTCGTATGAAACGTGAATTGGGATTAGTAAATGGTTAAGATTAAACGTTTGGCTAACGCAGAGGATATTGTTTGTGGCATTGATACTTTAATAACACAAGAAGAATTAAAACAGCGAAGGCAAGATTATAAAACTCTATCTGATAAGAATATGAGAACGAAATATAGCGGCGACATTTATCGTCCAGTTATTCTCCATTGGAATGATAAGGATTTTGAAATACAAGTAAATTATTGTTCAAATTCATTTTGTAAAAACCATACTCTTCCGCAATTTAAATATAATGTCGGTAAAAGCAGTAGATATAGTTTAAGTGGCAAAAATGAAGAACGTGTCCTAAAATGCACACAAGATCCAACAAATCCAAATGGTGTGCCAACTTTCGGTTGCTTTACAAAAACATTTTCAAATTGGGCTTTAGCAACTGAAATAGAACGATTGATACGGATTAATTCTGTTATACCACTTGAGCCTGAATATATTTTTCACAAGGAAGGGTGTACTAATATCGATTCGTATTTTGATAATCCAAAGTCTTTCTATAAGAGAGGATTACATTCTTCTAAAGCACAGAAAGTACAATGTAAAACGTGTAAAAAATACACAAATATTCTTCCTGATAAATCAAGAACCACTTCATATAATCAAAAACGAAATGATATCCTAATAAAATTTGCAAAGCATCTAGTTAATCACGTTCCAGTATCCAGAACTTGCGACATCTTAGGTATTGGGAGAAGTACTTATTATGAGAAATTAGAGTGGTTGTATCGTTGCTGTTTGGAATTTTTAGAGACTAGAGAATCCAAGCAATTAGTAAGTAAGTCATTCCCACGAATTTGGTTGAACACTGATATGATGGCATATTATTTGAACAATGTTCGAAAAAAAGGCCAAAAAAAATTACCTTCGGAACTGAGGGAAAAACAGATTCAAACACAAGTAGTCATAACAACGGATCTTGATACTCGATATGTATTTAGGGCAGACCCAGCCTACGATTGTTATATTAACTTTGATCAAATTCGTTCAGATACTGAGTTATTTAAAGATGATCATTTACCTATGGAATTACGCAAGAATGCAAAATTTACAAGGTATTCAAATTATCCTATGGAGCCGACATTAAATGATACACAGACAGGGGAGGAATATTATCGAGAATTACGCGAAGTTGTACAAAGAAAAAAGTATGTGGATGGTTTGCACGTCAATCATACCTATACAGCTATTGCACAAATGTTTTTAATCAAACAAATAATTAAAACAGATAAATGGCGTATAGTTAGCGATGATGATATGGTCTTGAAATCCGCAATCAAAAAAGTTTTTTCTGATGAAATTAAGCAAGGGAAGTTACATTACTTTGTAAATAATTTTGATAAATTTCTTTCAAGAGAAGACGCTTATAAGGAATTTATTGAATCTAATAGATATTTAAGGGATTGGGCTGAGGATAACGGATTGGAAAAGCTTTCGTTGTATAATATTGCCATTGAATATATGAAAAGACAGCTATCTACACACAAATTTTACGAGAGAAAAGTTGCACCTGATGGCACACCGTATGTAGTCCATAAATCAAATAAAATCGAACACCCTATCGCAATGGCTGACCGTGGGAATCGTTATATCGATGTTATTACAGATACTTCAAACCTTTCTGATGAACATTTAGCTAGATTAATTGTTAAAGCAAATGATAATTCTGTAAATGCATTTCTTCAAGAAATTAGACGCAGTGTATCAGTACTTGAAAGACCTTTAGTTACTTCTCGGGGAGACGGAAAATCCTATATTTATTCAAATTTCAATCCTAAATATGCACAAATGGCACTGACTATTCTTAGAACATACTATAACTTCTGTAAACCATTTAAAAAAGGAAAAGCAAATGAGACACCCGCCCAAAGATTAGGAATTGCAAACAAAGTTTACAGTTGGGAGGATATTATTTATAAACGGTAATCGCTTAACAACTGTGTTAACTTTGCATACCTTTGAAGTTGTAAAAAAGAGGAAATTTTCCCCTTATGATAGAAGTATTAAAATCAAAGGAGAGGAGCAGTTTGAAGCGATATAAAATATTGTTTTTATCTTTTATTGCTATCTTTGTTATAGGTAGTATGACTTTTATTGGTTATACCACTTCAGTTAGTAATAGGAAGACCGATTGGCAGGTAAACAATTCTTATAAGATTAATTTACCCTCATCAAATGATTATAGGGATTTAAATTTTTTAAAAAAGGTTTTAAAGGGAAAACAGTTTGTCTTTCTTGGGGAAAGTGTACACGGTGTTGCGGAATATAGTTCTTCAAAAGTACGTTTGATTAAGTATCTGCACGAGAATTTGGGCTATGATGTTATTGCTTTCGAAAGTGGACTTGGAGATGCTGCCGTTACCCCAGCTTGTATGAATACAGAAGGATTTAATTCGACTGTTTTTATGAAAAACACAATTTATGGGGTCTGGACTTCAACCGAAACAAGACAACTATTTGATTATATTCTAAAAACTCAAGATACGAATCCACTTGTTTTTGCTGGATTTGATGTTCAATCTTTGTCTACCTTTGGTAATTTTATGACGAGTTGGTTGAAACAATTTAATCCAGAGTATGCAGCATTATTCTCAAAACTAGAGTTGGATTGGAGACAAGGAGCATTTAACGAACAAAAGTTGGACGATAAGGAACTAAAACGTTTTGTAGAAGGATATAATCAAGCGATTAGTATTGTGAACCAACATTCGACAGAGTTGCAATCGAAGTATTCAAAGAATGCTCAGCTTAAACAAATCATCATCCAAACATTAACCGAACGTATTCAATTTATGGAAAGAAAAAATATTTCTAACACTACATTTGATGATGTAAATTCGTTGAGAGATAAGATGATGGAAGAAAATATTCTATGGCTTTCTAAAGTAGTCTATCCTGGGGAAAAAATAATATTTTGGGGACATAATCAACATATCAGAGATAATAATACACAGATTTATTACAAAGATGTTGGTCAAGCAGAATTTCAAAAATGGACCACAAAATCAATGTTTCAAGATTTGCCGAATGAATTTAAGAAGAAAAGTTACACGATTGGTTTTTATATGCACGACGGAAAATTTTTCTCCCCCCTCGATAATATGACACACCAAGTTAATAATGGGAAAAGTTTTTCTAAGAATGATTTGGAATATATTCTGAACAATTCAAAATATGATTACACATTCATTAATTTGGAAGGACACACTAAAAATAATTTCAACAGTTGGATGGATCAGCCTATTTATGCACATACACAAGGGCTTCATCCAGAAAAATTAACACCAAGTAAAACTTATGACGGAATATTTTTTATAAAGCACGTTACTCCTCAAGATTATATTCAAAGTAAACACTAAATAAATATTTGTTTCAATACAGGTGAGATGGTCCAATGGAAAATTTATAAGTGAAAAGGCTTGGAAGATATGTAACTCCAAGCTTTTTTTGTCGTTAACATTTGTAAACGTTTGGTTTTTCAAACTGGAATTTCGAAATAAAAAGGGTCAAAGTTTTTACTATTTGACCCTCAAAATAGCGTTAATTTTACTTGCATTTAAGAAAACAATTATTGCTACAAATTTAGATTTTGTGACAGGAAACGGAACCCGTTACTGGAAACCGGAGGCTTTTTCTACTTTATCTCAAAATATCTTCAATTCGGGCAAGAGTTTCTTCATTTAATTTAACACCAGATGCTTTCACATTTTCTTCTAATTGTTCTGGGCGGCTTGCACCAACTAATGCACTTGCTACACCTTTTTGTCTCAAAATCCAAGCAAGAGCCAGCTGTGCTAATGTTAAGTCGTTATTAAGAGCAACCTCTTTTAGTAATTCAACTTTATCAAGATTTTCATCTGATAGTAAACCAAATAAATTTGTATATTTTTCCTGGGCTGCGCGGCTGCCTTCTGGGGCTTTTGTACCTTTTTGATATTTTCCAGTTAAGAGTCCTTGAGCTAGTGGTGACCAAACAACTTGACCAATACCATGCTTTTCACTGACAGGAAGAACTTCTTTTTCAATATAACGTTCACGCATGCTATATTGAGGCTGATTAATGACAATACGATCAAGTAGTTTTTTATCTGCAATATGGACAGCTTCACTAATTTGCTCTGCTTTCCATTCACTAACACCAACATAAAGGACCTTACCTTGACGAACTAGGTCATCTAGAGCACGTAATGTCTCTTCAAGCGGGGTTTCTGGGTCGAAACGGTGGCAATAATAAATATCTACATAATCCGTGCCAAGTCGTTTAAGACTTGCATTACATTGTTCGATGACATGTTTACGTGACAAGCCTCTGTCGTTGGGACCGTCGCCCATTGGCCAAAAAACCTTTGTAGCAAGAACGTAGGAATCACGTTGATATTTTTTTAAGGCTTTTCCAACAACCACTTCAGCTGCACCACGCATGTAGACATTGGCGGTATCAAAAAAATTAATGCCAAGATCATATGCTTTATCAATGGATGCTGCGGCTTTTTCCTCTTCAACATATCCACCATATGTAAGCCAGCTACCTAAACTAATTTCACTTACTTTTAGTCCTGTGTTTCCTAAACGACGATATTCCATTAAATAAAACCCCTCCTAAGAAAATTTCGTAATACAAAATAAAAATACTATATTTTCTTATCTATTGTCTATTTATTACTTCTAAATGAACAAAATAAATAGTTAAAATTTTTTTTAGAACTCTTAAGAGGTACCTGTCCCTTTCTTTTTTTTGAGAAATTTTACAACTACTTTTATTAGAAGGAAAAAGGCAACTAAAAATAAAAGAGCATATTCTGCCGGCTCCATAACTTGAAAGGGATTCAATTCTTTTTGGGGAAGTTGAAAAACTTTTGTCCCCATTATTAGATCAAGTGAAATGATAAGTGAATACAGGGCAGAACCCAAAATTAACGTAATGAATAGTATTTTCAATAGGATCACCTTTTGATTGCTAATTTTAATTAGGTTATTATTTTTATTTTTCCGTTCTCTTTAGTATCTAATGCACGTTTAAACGGATAGTTTGAAATTTGGATAAAATCAAAAACAATGGTTAGTCTAACCAATAATGGGAGCATGTAAAAGAACTATTTTGTTTGTTTTTTACTAGGAGAGGAATTTTATGTCGATATTGTCTAAGCTTTTTAAAAAGAAAAATAAAAGTAAACAAAATGATAATTATCGGCAGCAACAGGATCCTGATGCTCCAAAAAATTTGCCCATCCTAAGAGATTATCATGAAAATATTTCGCGATTAAAAGAAGAGCTTGGCAATAGTACAGATGTGGCTTTTAGGGAATTTAATCTTAAACAATATAAAGGTGTTGCTGTTTATATTGATGGATTAGCAAATAGTAATATGATAAGTGATTTTTTCATGGATGCCTTACTTAAAAATCAAGAAGAACTTCAATCCGATTCCTTTCAAAATTTGGTGGATAAGGTAACCAGTTTAGGAAATTTACGAATTATAAATAACTGGGGACAGGTTTATGAATCACTCCTTTCAGGAAACACCCTCTTTTTTGTTGAAGGACATACTAAAGCAATAAACGTAGAAACAAAAGGGTGGGATAAACGGGCAATCAGTGAACCGACAACACAATTATCAATAAGAGGCCCTAAAGATTCCTTTATTGAATCTATTCGAACAAATACTGCTCTTATAAGAAGAAGAATAAAAAGTCCAAATTTGTGGCTTGAAACGATGAAAATTGGGACAGTGACACAAACAGATGTAGCCATTATGTATGTAAAAGGGATAGTGAATGACAAAGTTGTTACCGAAGTAAAAGAGCGATTAAACCAAATTAACATCGATTCCGTTCTAGAGTCTGGTTATATTGAGCAGTTAATTGAGGATCAAACATGGACTTCATTTCCAACTATTTTTCATACAGAGAGACCTGATGTTGTTTCTTCACAGCTATTAGAAGGAAGAGTTGCCATTTTCGTTGACGGCACACCATTTGTTATTACTGCACCAGCGGTTTTTATTCAATTTTTTCAGGCTCCAGATGATTATTATTCAAGGTTTGATATATCAACTGGTATTCGCTTATTGAGAATATTGTCTTTTTTTATCGCACTCATTGCTCCTGCACTTTATATTTCAATTACTACATTTCATCAAGAGATGGTTCCAACTACAATGGCAATTGCGATTGCCGCACAACGAGAGAATGTCCCATTTCCGGCATTTGTGGAGGCTTTAATCATGGAAGTAACCTTTGAAATACTTCGGGAAGCTGGATTGCGTTTACCAAGAGCAGTCGGACAAGCTGTTTCTATTGTTGGTGCACTTGTTATTGGTCAAGCAGCAGTACAGGCTGGATTTGTTTCTCCCGTTATGGTTATTGTGGTTTCAATAACAGCCATTGCTAATTTTTCAACTCCGTCCTTTGCTATGGCCATTTCCGCAAGACTTCTTAGGTTTATTATCATGGCTTTAGCAACCTTCTTGGGTTTTTATGGAATTATGCTAGGAGTTATGTTTATGACGATTCACTTATGTTCATTACGCTCCTTTGGTATTCCCTATATGTCACCTATTGCACCTTTTAACATCAATCAACAACAGGACGTTTTAATTCGTTTTCCAATTTGGGCTTTTAAAAATAGGCCGCCTTTAATAAGTAAAGGAAATATTAAAAGGACAGGAAAAGGTCAAAAGCCTGGCCCACCAAGTCAAAGTGACAGAAAGCAAGATTCAGACCAAGGTGATCAATCATGAAAATGTTCTTAGCCCTGTTTTTATTACTCTTTAGCATACTTCCAGTACTAAGCGGCTGCTGGAATCAAAAGGAATTAACTGATTTAGCATTTGTTATGGCTTTGGGAGTGGATAAGGGGAAAAATCATCGTTTTGATGTAGCCTTCCAAATTGTTAATCCAGGCAACGTTTCGGCTGGACAAGGCCAAGGTGGGGGAGGTCTTCCCATAGCAGTTTACAAAAGCTCTGGCGATACATTGACAGAAGCGGCTCGGAATGCGGCATTGAAAGTATCTAGACGCCTATATTATGCTCATTGCAATTTGCTTGTTATTGGAGAAAAGCTTGCAAAGGAAGGGATATTAGATATTTTTGATGCATTAGAAAGAGATCCAGGGTTTCGAACGACAACAGAAATTGTTATTGCCCGAGATTCAACCGCGGAAGAGTTAGTTACCACGCTAACTATCCTTGATAAGTTGCCTGTATCAAAAGTAACAAAAGAGCTTCAAACATCCGAGGATATGCTAGGTGAAACCTTAAAAGTTAATATAGATGATTTTATAACTAGTTTGGTAAGCAAGGGCAAGCAGCCATTGATAACAGGCTACAGTGTAATTGGTGATAAAAAAATAGCAGATAATTCACAAAACCTTCAAATCACTACAACAAAAGCCTTTTTATCAGCAAATGGAATTGGGCTTTTTAGGAAAGGAAAACTAATAGGCTGGATAAATGGATATAAAGCGAGGGGAGCTGTTTGGGTCTTAAATAAAGTAAGTGGAACGGATGTAAATATTGATTGGAATGGGAAAAAGAACGCAATCAATGTTACTCCTTTAAGATCAAGAACAAAAGTATCAGCAAAAATAAAAAATGGGAAGCCAATGATCAATGTTGTCATTAAAGAAGAAAGTATCATAAGTGAAATAAATACAAATGCAGATATCAGTAATCCTAACGAGATAGCAAAAATAGAAAAGAAGGTTGGGAAAGTAATAAAGTCCCAGGTAATTGAAGTAATTAAAGAAGCCCAAAACAAAAAATGTGATATTTTTGGGTTTGGAGAAAAGGTTCATCTCGCAAATCCTAAGCTTTGGAAAAGAATCCAAAATAATTGGGATGAACAATTTTCTGAAACAAAGGTTTTTGTAACAGTGAAACCTTATCAACGACGTTCTGGAGTTCGACGTAATCCATTTTGGAATGAATTAAAACAGTAACCCTTTACAAAAAGAGGGGAGAAGGATCATGGAAAAAGCAAAAATTAAATCAACACAGCTGTTTGTTCTCATTGTTTTGTTTGAAATGGGTAGTGCGCTTGTTGTTGGAATTGGAACAGATGCCAAGCAGGATGCTTGGATAACGGTATTACTTGGGTTAGCAGGTGGAATTTGTTTGTTTCTTATTTATGCTAAATTGTTTTTGTATTATCCGGATGTCCCTTTAACCTCTTACATTCAAAAAATAACCGGGAAATTTATTGGGCGTATCCTTGGATTTTTGTATGTTATCTATTTTATGTATTTATCTGCACGGGTATTGCGGGATTTTGGAGAGCTTTTAACAACAACTATATATTCAAGTACTCCTTTACTCATTATCAATGCACTAATGGTCCTAACTATCGTTTATGCAGTTTATAAAGGATTTGAGGTGATTGCAAGAGTAGGTGAACTTTATTTTGCTCTTGTTTATTGTATTGCATTGTTAGGTTTTATGTTGATCATGTTTTCTGGGTTGGTTCATATGGAAAATCTACGTCCCATTTTAGAAAACGGCTGGATGCCTATTCTAAAAATTACTCTCGGACAAACCTTGAATTTTCCTTTTGGAGAGATGAATGTTTTTACGATGCTTCTTCCTTATTTAAATGAACCAAAAAAGGTGAAAAGAGTTTGTATAGGGGGAATGATTTTAAGTGGTTTAAATATTACCATTGCTACAGTTATTAATATTGCATCTCTAGGAGTACCTCTATTCGAAAGGTCACCATTTCCACTATTAAGTACGGTAAGTAAAATTTCACTTGCAAACTTCATTGAAAGACTAGATGTATTCTTTATGCTATATTTAATGGTAGGTGGGTTTTTCAAAATAACGCTCTTCTTTTATGCAGCGGTAATCGGTACCAGTGATCTTTTTGGTTTGAAGGATTACAAAAAAATATGTTTTCCAATGGGATTGATTATTCTCTTTGCTTCTTTGTCCATCGCATCGAATTACGCAGAGCACATTAAAGAAGGAATCATAATTGTTCCTATTTTTCTGCACTGGCCATTTCAAATAATTGTTCCGGTTGGTCTTTTGATTATTGCCTTTTTCAGAAATAGGAAAAAGCAGCTGATAAATTAGAATCGCTAGTAATTTTCTTTTGGGGAGGAATCTAAATTGAAATTATCTAGGAATACTGTTTTAATTACTGGTGGAGCAACAGGGATTGGCTTAGCATTTGCTGAAAGATTTTTAAAAAATGGAAATAAAGTTATCGTGGTTGGCCGAAGAGAAGAAAAGTTACAGGAGGCCAAGGAAAATTTTCCTGAACTAATTACTAAGGTTTGTGATGTTTCCAATACGGTAGATCGTTTAGCTTTATTTGATTGGGTAACAATCAATTATCCTGAAGTAAATGTCCTTGTTAATAATGCTGGAATCCAACAAAGGGTGAATCTATTAGACGCGACAAAGGACTGGGACTATTATCAAAATGAAATTTCAATAAATGTTGATGGTCCTATTCACTTAACATTACTTTTTCTGCCTCATTTTATGAAAAAGGAGTATGCAGCCTTTTTAAATGTTTCATCAGGTCTTTCCATTACACCTGGTGTATGGGTACCTATTTATAGTGCAACAAAAGCAGCAATTCATTCTTTCACACTTTCATTACGCCATCAATTAGAGGATTTAAATATTGATGTGGTGGAAATATTACCACCAGCAGTAAACACAGATTTGGGTGGAGTGGGATTACATACATTCGGTGCACCATTGCCTGATTTTGTAGATGCTATTTTTGAAGGTCTTGAAAATGATGAAGAAGAAATTGGATTCGGAGGATCGAAAGAAAGACTTCGTGCCTCAAGAGATGAAATTGACTTAGGAATAAAGATGGCATGGGAAGGATTCGTTAAAAATAATCCGGATTTCAGGACTAAATCAAAATAGAAGTGGGAGCTAAAAGCACTCTTTTTTATAAGGGTGCTTTTACCATTGGTCAGTTAAACTTGTCTATTAATTTTTACTCAAAATCCTTCAGTCGCTGGAAGTTTGCATCTAACCCTATTCTAACATTCTTCCAAGTGGCTTAAATAATAAATCAATAAATTTTGTTGGCCCTGGCAAATCTGGGAAAAAAAATAGAAGAATAGATATACACCAGCCCATTGAAGTAAGGATAATAAAAATGAATTTTTCCTTCTTTTGATTCTTTTGCAATTTTGGCCACTCAAATAGAAAAATGAAAAGGACAGTTATTGTACTAGCGATGATTGGTCCCCACCTCATTTATTTTCAACTCCTTTTAGTGGATGATTGGAAAGAACTGAGTTCATTCCTTGGTTTTGAATTTTTATGTTGGTATCAAATGATACCTCGACAGAAGGAAAGATTTCATCCCATCTTTTTTTTTGCTTTGCCCATATTTTTGGATATTTTTGATGAAATGCTTCAGCGAAACCAAAAATATCGGCATTCATCCTTTCCTGCACTTCCCATAAAGCAATATTTACCCTTTTTTTAATTTCAAATTTTAATTGTTTTTCCACCGGTTTTATAATTTCTGGGCTTGATAAATCTAAATCTGTTGTATTTTGTACAATATTCGAATTTCCAACTGCATATAGTTTAATTTTCCATTTTCCATTTTCAATCAATGGAATTATTTTTGATTTCGCTCTAAGTAAATTCATAGAAACAAAACCATCATTCTTACCGTTTGGTTTAACAGAGATGGTAGCTAAACGAATCTCATTTCTTAACCATAATACCCCTCTTGTTACAGAATCATCTATATCTCCAATCATTTTCCCATTTTTAAATATTGCAGTCCCTGTTACATAGGCAATCGTTTGTTTTTCTTGACCAGGAGTTGAAGGCAATATTTTAATCAAGGGGAGTGCACTGGCATTTGAATCACCAATTAACATTTGTGCATAGTCCTTTGCTGTTACATCCATCCCAATTCGAAATGAGCTAAGTTCTTTTAGTACTTCAGATATATCGCGCTCTAATGGGGGAATAAGACTTAAGATGTCTTTTGCTTTTTCTTCGCTAACAAATAGCCGTGAGCGTTCTCGTAGCTGAGGGTGACGTAAAATAAAATCTACATGGGTTGAAAGGCCTTCCTTTGCCAGATCATCATCAAATATAAATACCTTACAATGACCCCAAAAGATATGACGAGGAAGTTTTTCTTGCAATGTCGACATAGCATCTGCAATGGTCTTACCTTCCGCAGAACGAAATAATGTATCTGCTGCCCCTCCACCGCCACCGCCTTCCATTCCTTGCTGACTACTTTTTCCTTTTGGAATAAAAATAAGGACAGTTAGTTCGACTTTTCCGTCTTCACTTTTATCAATTCCCGCTGCAGTTACGAATGCTAAGTCGTTAACCTCTTGCTGGTCCCAGCATCCACCAAGGATAAAGGAAGAAATTATAAATAATGAAAAAAGTAAAGCCTTTTTTATCATGAATTCAAAGTTCATCCTGACATAGACCCTTTCTTTTGAAGCCATTTTACCCGAACCAACGCAATACATAAAAGAAAAATAGGAATACCAACCTGAAACGATAAAAAGTAAAATGCTGCAGAGGTACCAAGAAAATGTGATAATTCTTGTAAATTTGGTGCTGACCAAATACCGAATAATACTAATAAAAAGCCAATCGGTAAAACCATGGGCCTATAATCAGACAATTTAAAGTATTGTGCTGTACCTAAAACAAGTGAGTAGTAGAAAACCGTAATTTTTACGAAGGTTCCTGCAACCCATATGGCCATTACGATTGATTCTAAATGCTCTAAAAAATCTGCAATACTTATATATCTTGCAGCAACCATGACTGGATAGGTCAACTCAGATGTCAATTTTCCAAATAATAAAATGGTTGTAATATTCGTTATTACCATAAGAAACATAACACTGAAAACCGAAATAAACCCCCATTTTAATCCTTTATCTTTATCAGCTAAATAAGGAAAGAAAAAAGACACTATAATGAATTCACTAAACCAGCTCTGGGGAACAATGGAACCTTTTAAAGAAGGGGTCAGGCCTTTTTCCATAATTGGAAACATGTTTTGGATCCGTAAATCCTTTATGAGAAGGAGAAAAATAACGAGATAAAGTAGACATAGAACCGGTACAATAATTTCAGAACATCTCCCAATTACTTCAAGCCCTCCGTATACAGCAAAAGCACAGACAATCATCATACTGCCACAAATAATAATCATTGGAGTATGAGTAAGAAAGGTCCCTAAGACGAATTCGCCGTATTCTAGAACAATGATTCCAGTTACATGTAAATAATAGAACAAGAATAAAGCTCCAACAACTTTTCCTAAAAATTTTCCAAGTATGAGGTCACAGTACTCAATCAATGTTTGGTTTGGATAGAGCTTATTAAGCATATAGGCCAAAAGGACTGTTAAATAGCCAATTACTGATGCCCAAATAGGAGAAATCCATGAATCCTGCCCTGCATTTTTTGCTGTAATAGCTGGAACAAGAAGTATTACAGTGGCTAAAATAGACGGATTCATCATGATCGCCATTTGTGCAGAAGAAATTTTTCCCTGTTCTATCAATTTTTTCATCCCCTATTCAGAGTCTTTTGGTGGTTTAGGATTTTGCCCGTTCGTCTGACGATATTGATTATAGGCACCTGTTAGGTGTGGCCGTGTTTTTAAGGACCACCAAGGGGCCCGTAAAAGTACATCCTTCATTTCAGAGTATTGCATTGGTGCCATTGGAGATAGATATGGAACACCGAAGGATCGAAGTGTGCTTAAGTGAACAATAATGGCGATTAAACTAAGCATGATTCCGAGCAGCCCCAATGTCCCTGCTAAGAACATAATAGGGAACCTAAGCATCCTGAGTGCTATTGCCGCATTATAACGTGGTATAGAAAAAGAAGCTATTCCAGTTATAGCGACAACCATAACCATCGGTGCTGAAACTAGACCAGATGAAACGGCTGCCTGGCCAATTACTAGTGCTCCAACAATACTTACAGCAGATCCAACCTGTTTAGGTAAACGGATCCCTGCTTCCCGTAATGCTTCAAAAGTTACTTCCATAATTAGAGCTTCAATAAGTGCAGGAAATGGAACTTCTTCTCTGGATTTTGCAACACTTAATAATAGTGTGGTAGGTACCATTTCTTGATGAAAAGTAAGGATTGCAACATAACTAGAGGGAAGTAGTAAAGCAATTAAAAAAAAGGAATAACGGAGCCAACGTATTAAAGTCCCGATAATTGCCCGTTGATAATAGTCTTCTGCCGATTGTAGTAGAGAATATAATGTTGTGGGTACAATCAAAGAAAATGGAGTCCCATCAACCATAATAACGACTCGGCCTTCGAGTAAGCTTGCTGATGCAATATCAGGTCTTTCGGTATTTAGTATTTGAGGGAATGGAGAAAATGGATTATCCTCAATAAACTCTTCAATATAACCACTTTCCATAATCCCATCGATTTTAATCCGTCCAAGCCTATTATTGACCTCTTCAATTAGAGATTTGTCTGCAAGCCCATCAATATATAGAATGGCAACCTGTGTTTGACTATACCTTCCAATATTCATTTTTTTGATTTTTAATTGAGGACTTTTAATTCTTCTTCTAATAAGTGTAGTATTGACAGCTATTGTTTCTGTAAAGCCCTCTCTGGGACCGCGCACAACAGATTCTGCCATGGGTTCTTCAACAGCTCGTTTTTCCCATTTGCCCAGCCCAACAGAAATACCTTGAATTTGCCTATTGATTAGAATTACCGGGTTACCTGATGATACTTGCTGGATAACATCCTGAAATGAGGATGTGGGTGTAGCCTTAGACACTGTTAATTTTTCTTCAAGTAAAATCTGGATATTTACAAGGTTTACATTCTCCAATTGAATAAGTGGACTAATGACTCCTTTATCCATTTCTTCAATATTTGACATTCCTTCAATATAAATGAGAAGTGCTTGTGTCTCTCGCCCAATTAAAAATTTCCGATAAACTACATCAGAACAATCTTGATAAATAGATTTTAAAATCTTTTCATTTTCTATTAGTGAACTAGATAATGCATCATTTTCATTTAAAATCTGTGTTTTTTCTTCATCTAAACTTTTTGAAATATCTAATCTATGAGTAAAATCCAATTTTTTCATTTCTCTTCGTCTTTTCATATTATTATCCTCAATATGGATATTTAGTTTCCTGTTTCTAGTATGTTTACCAACTAATAAATTCATCCAACATTTTTATCATTCACTATTTTAGTAAGAAAATAAAATCTGTATAATAAAGGTAAAAATATAGAATATTTTTACATACTAAGGGGATTGATAACAAATTGAAACAAAAGAAGGGCGTTAAAAAAAGTTTGTATGTACTATATTGCATATTTATAATTGGATGTTTTTATATAGGAATATTACAGTACAAGATATCGCAATGTCATTTACAGCCTGTTCCAAAAAAAGCTGATTATTTAATCATATTGGGTGCAAGTGTAAAAGGAACAGAGCCATCACTGGTTTTAAAATACCGAATAAAAACTGCAGAAATATATTTAAAGAAAAATAAAAACACTATTGCCATTGCTTCTGGGGGGAAGGGTATCAATGAAAGAATTTCAGAGGCTGAATCTATCAGAAGGGAATTAATTAAAAAAGGAATTCCAGATCAACGAATTTTTTTGGAAAATCGTTCCACAAGCACTGATGAAAATATTAAATTTTCAAAAAGACTTATCCCCTATTCTGAAGAAAAAGGGATTGTCGTAACAAATGATTTTCATATGTACCGTGCATTAATGATAGCAAAGGACCATGGGCTTAACCTATATGGACTTCCTGCAAAAACCCCTTTGGTGGCAATTCCAAAATCATATATTCATGAATACCTTGCTCTCACAAAATATTTTGTTGAAAAATATTGTATTTGGTGAGAATTTATATAACGAAATTTCAGCGCACTTATTAATAGATACAGAATCAAAAAAAAGCCTTCCATTTTTGATGGAGGCTTTAAAATAAGTCCGATTAATTTGAAAATGTAATATCAATTAAAATAACTTCTGACCTACTCCCAATCCGAAGTGGTGGACCCCAAAAACCAAATCCAGAAGAAACAAATGTATGTAGCTGACTCTTTTGTAAATAACCCCAATCAAGTTCAAACATTTTTCGGGTGAATAAATGATTTGGTGCCATTTGTCCTCTATGTGTGTGACCGGATAACAACAAATCTACATGATTCTTTTCTGCTTGCTTTAGTTCTGTCGGTTGATGATCCATTAAAATAATCGGATATTGAATATCAATATTTGTAACTAACTTTTCAATAGTATCACGTTTAAAATCTGTTTTGTCTTTCCTTCCAACTAGATAAAAACTCTGATCTATTAAAATGGCTTCATCCTGCAGGATGGTGATGCCAATTCGTTTCATTTCCTTTAAAAATTTAGGAATACCGCCACCATAATATTCATGATTTCCAAGAACTCCATAGACGCCCAGTGGTGCAGATAATTTCGCCATTATATCTCCCATATTTTTGTCAATAAAAGGATTTGGATCATCATCAATGATATCGCCAGGTAAAAGGATTATATCTGGTTTCAGGGCATTTATCTCCCGGACTAGGCGATGAACATGGGAAACGCCTGATAATATGCCAAAGTGCATATCTGAAGCCATAGCAATTCTTAAATGTGAATAGCTAACTTTTTTAGGAATGGCTATGGAATACTTGCGAACAATTGGGCTATAGGCGTTAAAAGTTCCAAAAATGTAGATAAGTATAAAGAGCATAAGAATGACTATACCTGTCCAAAAAATCACAAGCTTTTCAGCTAATCCTAATGATGTGAGGATCCAAACGAATAAATCTGCAATTGGAAAAAACAGAATCGAATATTGAAAAATAGCAAACCAATGTGAGCCGATTAGTTTAAAAATAGTCCACTTTTTTAGAAAATGGCTAATAACATAGGAATAGGCTATCAAAATGAATAGCAGGCTGTAAAACCATGGATGTTCAATGCTAAATATACCTTTTATCCAGACCCAGACATTCCACCCGATATAGAAAGTTAGTACAGAATAAATAATAAGAAAAAAGATTATACGAATGGCAATATTAAAATTAATTTTTTGATTCAAAACGAAACACCCCAAAAAAAATGGTATAGGTTGAGTATTTCATTTATATGGAAGGATGTCAAAAGAATTACAAAGTAAAAAATAGGGTTTTACAATCTGTCATCTTCCCAAAGTTTATAATAAAATTCTTCTAGCTCTGATTCTGTGCTTTTCACTATTTCTTCTAAATCTATTCCATTTAAATTTAAAGAATTATTCATGTTTGTGGAACCTCCTAGTAAGCATTTTTAATAATATTTGTAAATTGTAACAAAATAAAGCAATAATGAATATCGAAATATTTTGACCTTTTTATTCTGAATTCGACAAACATTTTAATTTGCTTATATATCTACTTTATATTTATGTAAAATCATAATAAAAAATGTTATAAGATAAAAAGATTTGAAGATTTTTTTATTCGTTTACACTCTAAACAAAATAACTTCATTGCCCAGTTTCTACAAAAAGTGTAAACTAGGCATTTTTTTGAAATAAAATCGAAACATTTTATATGTCTTTGCGTCTAATTAACGGTGTCAGGGAAGGAGAAAAATAAATGGACATAACCGAGCAAACATTAGAGGGGCTTTTCCATGATTATAGTACTTTGATTTATCGTTTTTTAGTACTGATGGTTAATAGCAGGGAAGAAGCAGAAGACTTAACTCAAGAAGTATTTATAAGAGCCTATAAAGGATTGCCTAATTTCAAAGGAGAGTCATCATACAAGACATGGCTGTATACGATTGCTAGAAATATAGCCTATGATCATTGCCGTAAAAAGAAGACACTTCATTTTTTTAAAGGACTAGCACACCTAGAAAAAAATGAACCAGTACCAGAGGAAATATTAGCAAAGAAGGAGCAAACGCAATATCTGTACAAAGCTTTAGTAGAGTTAAAGCTTTCATATCGAGAAATCATTATTTTAAGAAAAATAAAAGGTTATCAAATTAACGAAACAGCAGAAATATTGGGCTGGTCGGAAGCAAAGGTAAAAACAACCCTGCATCGTGCCCTTAATGCCTTGAAAAATGAATTATTAAAGAAGGGGTTGAATAGTGATGATCAAGCCAATATTTTCTGATGAAGAATTTCAAGATCTTAATTCTATAGATTTATCGAAAAAACAAAAAATTACGATATGGAGGAATTTGAATTTAAAAATAAAAAGAAGGAGAAAAGTTTCCTATCTAAAAAATTCTCTAATACTCCTTTCTACTTTGTTAATCGTTTTTATACTTTCAACAAATCTATTAAATAGAAATTTGAATAAACATCGGCAATCTGCTGCAATTCAAAAAAATAAAATGGTAACGGCAAAGGAAAAACAATCTGCAATCTTGAAAAATCCGGAGCAGATTCTGAAAAAAAGTGATAGTGAACATTGGGAATTGATTGAAAGGCAACGATATGATTTAGCGATTATTGAAAAAATAAATACAAATGCAAATCAAATTTCCATCGTTGTCACCAGGGAAAAAAGCTTTGGAGGCGACGCTGATCCTTATGGGCCGGTTTTTAACCCAGATTCCAAAACAAGAGAATATAGATTAAAAACATCGGATGAAAAACAAACCTTGTATCTGAAGGGAAAGATGAAAGTATTACTAGCAGTTGGTCATTATGCCAATGGACAAGATCAGTTTTATGCTGCAGAGGTTCTATCATATAAGGATTCGAATGAGAAGTTTTATAATCCACAAGGTCAGCTGGCTAATTTTAGGTTGTCTTCAGCAGTAAAGATGGTAAATGGAGAATTAGAAACAACTGATCAACAAATAAAAGAAAAACCTGATAATCTAAATCTTAATAATCTAACAATGATCATTCCAACGAATTGGACGAAAAGAGGAAATGAAAATGAAATCTTTTTTGATGATAAATCTAAGCAAACTGTAGGGGGTATCTCAATAGTAGGCTATTATGGAGATTTCAGTGCGGCACTGCCTAACCATAGCCAAATTTTGAAGACAGATAATGTAGAGGTAAGTTTTGGAAAAGGGAAAATTTTTACCCTTCTTCGTGATAACCCAGCGGCCTCGAACAATTCTAAAACTTGGAATGAAATACATGCTATATTACCAATTAATAAAAATAATCTAGCATTGGATGTTTGGGTACAAGGAAATAAAGATATTCTTTTATCCATTTTAAAAAGTATACATTTAAAATAAATTTACTAAAAAAGTAGTGCACCCTAACTTGACATGCACTACTTTTTATTTTCTATTTGGTTACTGATTCAGGAACACGAGTAAGGATGTATCCGCCAATCACAAACAAAATGATTAAGCTAAAAACTCCGCTGCTTGTATTATGGGTTAATTGAGCTGTTAGACCTACTAGGAATGGACCTAAAATAGCCGCAAATTTATAAAAAATATTGTAAAATCCAAAAAACTCATTTGCTGATTCCTTAGGGACAAGTTTGGCAAAATAAGCTCGGCTTAGTGCTTGAATGCCACCTTGGGATGATGCTACAAGCATCGCTAGAATCCAAAAATCTAATGTTGTTTTTAAGAAATAAGCATATGTACAAATAATGACATATACAAAAATACCAACAAGTAACATAGTTTTTCCTTTGAATTTTTCTGCAAGACGCCCGTATAAAAGAGAAAATGGTGCAGCAACAATCTGGGTAGCAAACAAAATAATTAGGAGGTTAGTTGAACTAATTCCTATGTCAGATCCATAAGAAGTTGACATGGTTATAATGGTATCAACCCCATCTATGTAAAAGAAATAAGCTAAAAGGAATAGAAAAAGAGGGCGATAGGATTTTATACGTTTAATGGTTCCAAGCATTCTTTTAAAACCGTTTGAAATAGGATGTGGTTCACGATGAATAAAATATACCTGATGTACATTTTTAAGCATTGGAATCGTAAATAATCCCCACCAAAGAGCTGTGATAGCGAAAGCTAATTGACTTGCGGAGGTTACTGACAAAGGTAGGAGCTTTTTCTGAGATAAAATAATGAAAGCTATACTTATAACGAATGGAATCGTACTCCCAATATAGCCCATTGCGAAGCCTCTTGAAGAAATTCGATTCATTTTTACTTCAGTGGTTACATCTACAAGGAAAGCATCATAAAAAATATTTGCACCACCAAACCCAATTACCGTCAAGACATAGCAAATTAATAGAATGAGCCATTGATTATTTGGAATAATGGAAAGGAACATTGTAAATAAAATGCCTAATGAAAAGAAAAAGGTGAAGAATCTTTTTTTATACCCTTGATAATCTGCCACTGTTCCAAGAATAGGTGCAAAAATTGAAATTAAAAGAGTAGCAAATGAATTAGCGTAGCCCCAAAAGGCTGTTGATGTTGAAGCAGCCATTCCAGCATTTGTGGCAGCTGCTTTAAAATACAACGGAAAAATGGCCGTCGTGATAAGAAGGGAATAGGCTGAATTTGCCCAATCATAGAAAACCCAGCTTTTTTCTTGTTTTGATAGTTTGCTCATTTTTATTTCCCCCTAGTTTTGAAAAATACTAAATGGTTAAAAGTTCCTCTATTATTCTTCCATCCGTTAAACCAAGGCTGACGCCTAAAATACGTGCCAATGTTGGGCCTTCGTCAACTAAACGAATGGACGGTAAAACAACATTTTTTTTAATACCATTTCCATACGCCATAAAAATAGTAGTATAGTTCTCTTTTTCAGGTGAGTATCCATGGGTAGAAAGCGTGTACTTTTTATTTGCATTCGTATCTGCTATTAAGATTTTTTTGATATATGAGCCAGTATAATCTTCTAGGAAGTAATAACCTCTTTTGGCTTCAGCCATAAATGTACAAGCTTTGTCAGCGCCTTTCTCAGCTGCCTCATGATTAGTTAATATTTTTTCAATACCAGAGTTTTGGTCATCTAGAAGTGAGTATAATAGATGTTTAACCAATAAATAGGTTTCTTGGTCATTTTTATCTTTTAGATAAATATATGAAGATCCGTCACAACTTTTTGAATAAGCTTTCCAATTGATTATTTTCCCCTTTTTATTAACTGAAATAAGGTTATTCCTTTCAAAAAGAATATTTAGATGGATGGCATTATTTTCATCTAAAGCACTATGATCTCCAAGTACTACAATGGTTGAATGTTCTGTTAACCCACTTTCATTTAGAGCCTCCATGATCCTTCTAAGCCGATCATCATGACGATGAATTGCAGCAATTGCTTCATTCGAGCTGAATCCATGTGAATGTCTTTGTGAGTCTAAATCCGTAAAATGAACTAGAAGAAGGTTTGGTTTTTTTGTTTTAATGGTTTCGACTGCTGATTCTAAAACAAATTTTTCTAATTCAGGCTGCCTTATGCCATTTCGAAGATGCCCAAATTTCTTATTCAGCTCTAATTGATAGAATGGACTTCCGTTCATTAAGGAAACTATTATTTGATTTTGCTAAAACCTATTTGGAAAAATTTCAGGCAGATTATAATCAATGTTCGCTTTACCAGTTACAGGCCAAAGCAGTGCAGCGGTTTTCATATTTGCCTTTTTAGCTTCATCATAAAGAGTAGTTCCCTTTATATAACGTCTTTCCCAAAACCAATCTGGTGATAGTCTTCCAGGCTGCAAAAAGGTATTATTGATTACCCCGTGCTTATTCGGATAATTCCCTGTCACTATTGAAGTATGACAAGGATACGTAACGGAGGGATATACGGTTTCAACATTTTTAACAAGGGCACCTTCTTGAAGTAATGTTTTAAAAGAGGGAAGTTCCTGAAGAATTGGTAAATCTAGTGCGGATAGACAATCAAACGAAATGACAATTAAATGTTCAGTAAGCCGGTTCATATAAAACCTCCTAAGGTGTATGGCACACAGGATACTATAATTTTACAACATAAAATTTCGAACAGCAGTCTATTTAAAATTATTTTTATTTAATAAATAGAAGAATAAATGCAAAATTTTAAAAAGTATAAGCGAAAATTGTCGAAATTTAGTGCTTTTATCGATATACTAAGAACAAAACAGCTTTTTTCACTGGTAATAAGTAACAATACGTTTTTCTAGGAAAACAAGTATATTAATAGTAAGAAAGTGTTTGAAATTTTAAGCTATAAATTAATCAATAAAGGCAGGTGAGAAAATGTCGAAGCTTTCAGTTCTCCTTACAACGGAGGGTACTTATCCTTTTCACCAAGGTGGTGTAAGTACTTGGTGTGATATTTTGGTAAAGGAGCTTAATATGGTGGACTTTACAGTCTATAGCGTTATGACTGATCCATTTATCACACAAAAATTCCAACTGCCAGGTTCAACAAGTCTTTTAAAAATGCCGCTTTGGGGAACAGAAGAGCCTAGTGAACATTTGTCTACACCTTTTTCACTTGTATATTTACAAAAAAAACGAACAACGGTTAGTGTAGTCGAAAGCTTGTTTATACCTTTATTTAAAGATTTGATAAGTGAAATAATTAGACCTGAAAAGAATCCTGAACAATTTGGCATTATTCTTCATAGGCTTTATAAGTACTTTCAGGAATATGAATATAAAGAAACTTTTAAATCAGAACTTGCATGGAATGTTTATAAATCATTTATTATAGAATCGATTAAACAGGAAGAGCTTAAGCTTGCACATCCTGACATTTATAGTCTTATTCAAAGTCTTGGATGGGTTTACCGTTTCCTAAATATAGTGAATACTACTGTACCAAAAACAAATGTTAGCCATGCATCGGCAGCAGCCTTTTGTGGAATTCCCTGTGTCATAGCTAAAATTGAACATAAAACTCCTTTCTTATTAACGGAGCATGGAGTCTATATACGAGAACAATATCTCTCGCTTTCAAAAAGAAAACTCTCAGCATTTCTGAATACCTTTTTGATTCGATTTATTCAATCTATAACAGCATTGAACTTCCATTATGCTGACCAGGTTTCCCCGGTTTGTCATTACAATACAAGATGGGAAATGAAACTGGGGGTCCCAAAGGAAAAAATAGATGTTATTTATAACGGGGTAGATACCAATATCTTCATTGAAGAGAATAAGATAGAGCGTATTCACCCAACAGTTGTATCAATAGCCCGAATTGACCCAATTAAAGATATTATTTCCCTGATTAAGACCGCGGCGATTGTAAAGAAAAGGATACCAAATGTAAAATTTATTGTATATGGATCTGTCTCTGTACAAGAATACTATGAAGAGTGTCTTGAGTTGAGAAAAAAACTGCAGCTAGAGGAAACCTTTATTTTTGCAGGACATACAACAAATATGGTTGCAGCATACCATTCAGGTGATGTTGTTGCACTCTCAAGTATTTCTGAAGCATTTCCTTATTCCGTTGTTGAAGCTATGATGACGGGAAAACCAGTAGTAGCAACAGATGTAGGAGGTATAAAAGAGGCCCTAGGAAACACCGGGTATCTTGTCACACCCCGTGATTCTGAAGAATTTGCTTTAGCACTTACAAAACTGTTGAGTGATACTGCTTTAAGGCAATCTATGGGAAGAGAAGCTAGGGAGCGAGCATTAAATTATTTTACATTGGAAAAGGTTCTAGAACATCATTTAAAAAGCTATCTAAAACTTGCAACACATGCAAATGAACAAATCTCCGAGCGATATAAGATTGATTCCATTGATTCAAGACAGGAAATCAATTTACAAAGACTATACAGTGAAAAAGCGTATGCTTTATTTGAAAATGGATTTTATAAAGAAGCAATTGAACAATTTCGCTTAGCCATTCATGTTGACAAAACGGCACCAGCAGCGTTTGTTTTCCAATCTGAAATTGCCAAAGCCTATCATTTACTAGGGCAACCAGAGAAGTTTATTCAGGAAATCACACAGATGGAGCTATTACTTAAAATATAGTAGGATTATCACTTTAAAAGGGATATTTTGGAGGGTGAATTTATTGACCTTAGAACGAAATATATACAAAAAAAGAGCTATCTTCGGTTATGACCCTAAAGAGATTAGAGAGCACTTACGATTAATGCAACATGAACACCAATTAAATATAAAGAAACTTGAAGAAAAACTTTTAAATGAAAAAGAAAAAAATCATAAGCTTAAACGAGAACTTGAAATAGAAAATCTTATGCTTTCTCAGATAAACCCTTTAGCACAAAATATTAATGAAAAACTATTTGAAGCTTTCAAGCTTCAAACAGAACAAATTTTAAATTTGAAAATAGAGTTAGAGGCAGAAGAAAAAAGGTTGCTTGAAATATTAGATAAAAAGCTTGAAGAAAAAAACTTGGCAAAGGCTAGCGTTGAAAAGTCTTTACACTATTTAAAATCCTTGCGCAATCAACATTTTCATATTGAGAAAGAGTTGGGTAGGTAAATGAAAAAAACGTTTTTGGGTTTACAAATAGCGCCTGTTGATAAAATGTTGGACAAGCTTCAAAAGGATTATCTTTCGGAAAAAAATCACCTTGAATACGAAGTCCAATCCATTATAAAAGAAAACAATAAACTACAAGCTGAATTAATGGAACTCTCATTACAAAAAACTTCTCAATTAAAGGAGGATCCTTTTTGGAGATTTGGTTCAGATAGACTAAACTTAATTCTACATTATTTTGACCAACAAGAAGAACAAGAGATGTCATCACTCCGGGATCGCTTCGAAGAAAAAAGCAAGAACATCAATCAACAAATAGAGGACTTAAATAAAGAAATAAAATCTACTGATCGTTTATTTTTAGATATGTTAAATCAATTAACCGAAATGGTAGAAAAAAATGAAAGAAAAGTTATTGATAAAGAAGATGTATCAATTATTGAAAATCAATTGGTTTATCAAGAAGAAATTGCTGAAAGCCTTGTAGGTGTGGAGGGAAATTCGGAGATACCTGTTTTTGATAATTTAAAAGAATCTATTTTTGATGAAAACAATGATAATAACTTCAAAGATACATTGAAAAGGAATAATACAACTGTAGAAGATGGGCCGCATGAATCAGATTCTTTCTGGGGAAAAATTGATGAATGGCTTGATAGTGATGTTGATTTACTTTCACCAATGCTGGCAGAAGCTGCAGTTGGAATTGATGGAGAATGTTTTACTCCAATATTTGAAGATGACAACATTTTAAAAGAGAGCAGTGGAAAGCAAGAAAATCAATCAAACAATGAAAATACCAACGTATTAACAGAACAACAAATCGTTAAAAGCCAACTTGATGATGAACTTGTTGAGCAAATTGATTCCATAAAATCTCAGTATATTGTGGGGAAGATGGCGGGAGTAGACTTGCTTGATTTGGATGGACATCTTATTGTCTCTAAATCTTCCTTTATTACACAGGAAATTGTAGAAAAAGCAAATCAAGCTGGGAAATTAGCTGAGCTTATCGTAAATATGAAGCTTCATGAACCAGGAGTTGTTTAGATTGCTAAACTTCTACTCACAAAAAAAGAATACAGCAGGTCAGAAACAAGACCCTTTTGAAGAGCTAAAAAATGAGATCTTAGAGAAACATCTGCACCCACAAGATTCATATGAGATTGCTGCGTTATTGGAATCAATGGGGTGGAATGATAGCCGTGCATATAGGGAATTTGGAATACAAACTATTTTCGAATTAGCAAATGAAATATGGGACTCTATTCAATCACATATTAGCTATAATACTTTTTCTAGTGTTGAAAAACCAACGTTTTGGTTTCTGTTGGTGGATATGGTAAGAAACTTTCTTCGTGGGCTCATTTTTGCTTTTCCAATGGCAGTATCTGTTGCGGCAATGTTAAACCTAAAGTTTTCGCTTTGGTCCTATCAGTATTTGTCATTGGAACAAGCAACAAGTATTGCAATTGGAACTATTCTTAGTTTTATAGTTGTAGGAGGCTTTACACAAGCTATTGCAAGACGTGGTTTTTTCTACATTATTCAAGGGTATTATAATTTGGCTTTAAAAAGTACTTTTTTATTTATTATAATAGGGTTCATTGTCTGTCTGCTATTTTCTATCCTAATAGTCGTATTTAATATAGTTTTTAATGTATTTTCTTATAAAATGATCTTTTTAATCGTGATTTTCTTTTTCTTTTTAACTGCCATATGGCTCTCTGTTACAGTTATGTATATTTTAAAGAAAGAAATTGTTTTTACTGGACTCATTATTTTTGGAATTCTTCTTGTTTATATTTTATTTGAACTTTTAAAAATAAATATTATTGCTTCACAATTAATTTCATTATGTATCATTTCTATTTGCAGTATTATTTTAGTTTTATTCTTTTTTAGAACCGCCGAGAAGAAGAGTGAAAAAGGCATTGCTTTAAGACTTCCACGATTTTCTATTACACTTTATTCTGTTTGGCCTTATTTTTACTATGGTTTTCTTTATTTCAGCTTTTTATTTGTAGATAGAATCAATGCTTGGACTACGAATGAACAATTTATGCCATATATTCTTTGGTTTAGAGGAGAATATGAGCTGGGTTTGGATTTTGCGTTACTTACTCTAATTATCCCAATGGGAGTAAGTGAAGTTATCGTTTCAAGACTTATGGCAGAAATTGAGTCAAGTCAAAAATTCTACTTAGCAATTGAAAGTGATAAAATGTACACTAGGTTTACAAAAGGCTACAAAAAAATGTTTTTATTAATTTTAATTGGCTCGGCTATTAGCTCATTTCTGATTTACAGACTGGTATACTGGTATAACCAATTTGCTTTAAAAACAAATGGAGAGGGTATTTTGGATAGTCATATTACTCAATTTGTTTTATTGTGGGGAATTATTTCTTATGTAATTCTATCCTTCTGTTTGATGAATGCAGTCATTTTATTTGCCCTTTCTCAACCAAACTTTATCATAAGATCCATTGCACTATCTTTAATAGCCAATATTTTGGCGGGTTTTCTATTAAGTAGATGGATTGGATATGAATATGCAGTATTTGGGTTGTTAGTTGGATCTATCCTTCTGTTGATTTTAAGTACAAGGGCAGTTTTAAAGGTATTTAAAAACCTTGATTATTATCTATACGCTGCGTCCTAAAGGGTGAACAAAATGAAGTACACATCAATTGGATATCACATACTTCCAATTTTGCATTATACATTTTCATTTCTACTATTATTTCTTTTTATTCCAAAATTGTTATTTAAATATAAAAATGATGATTGGCTCGAACGATTATTCTCTAATTATGCAAAAATGACATTTTTTATAATATTGGTAGGATATGGGCTAGTTATTGTAAAGCTTTATGAGGTAATATCACTTTTTATGATTTTTTTAGCAGTTATTTTATATCGAAATATGAAAAAACAAGGGAGCACAACCGAAGAAGCTGTGAAATGGAGTTCGCCAAACAAAATTTTTGATTTGTTTGATGGATTGTACAAATTTAATATAAAAT
Source organism: Bacillota bacterium (assembly GCA_030705955.1). GTDB lineage: Bacteria > Bacillota > Bacilli > Bacillales > Cytobacillaceae > JAUZPL01. The sequence continues at coordinate 37,268 of JAUZPL010000025.1, forward strand.
CCTTCAAAGCGTGGCTCCACTTAAGGGTAAAAGTACTTCGTTCAATTCCATTCAACTTGAATTGGATTCTTGAAGGCTTGGTACTATTCTTCATTATCTGTGTATCAAGTTACCTTAGATTTTATGATACCTTTCACCACGCTGCTCCTCCAATGTCGGATAGCTATGTGACATTAGCTTGGATGAAATATATTAATGGGCGCCAATTGTTTCATGATGGGATATATCCACAAGGGTTTCATATCTATTTGGCAACCATCCTTAAGTTTGCAGCTGTAGACGCATTATTTATTCTTCATTATACAGGACCCTTTAATTCTATTTTGACCCTTTTAGGGCTGTACATTGTTATTCGAAAACTTTCTAATAATGGTTTTGGTGCTTTATTTGCTGCCTGGGTTTATGGGATTTATTCAGTTGCATTTCCATTTAATTCTCTTGAACGTGAAGCTGCAACGAACTCTCAAGAATTTGCCATGCTTTTTGTTTTTCCAGCTGTTTATTTCCTAACTCAATATTTTATTAAAAAAGATAAAGAATTTCTTTATATTGCCATAATATGCACGTCCATTGCTGGGCTGGTTCATTCTTTCGTTTTTGCTTTAATTGGAGCATTGATTGGATGTATGGTTCTAATTGCATTTTTTACTTTAAAACAAAGTGGAAAGCAAGCTATTCAGGTTTCTATTGGAGCCTTGTTGGCTGTAGGTATTTCCTTACTGCCACTTGGTATAGGAGAGTTGCTTGGGAAGGCCCTTCACACATCTTCAGCTGAATATTTAGTTGATCGAAAGGCAAATTCGTATACCTACCCAACCTTAACAACTATGGATAAGACTTCTATTATCCTTTTGGTCATGTACTTCCTATTTTTGTTGATTAAAAGGCAATCGAATGAGGAACGATTTCTTGGATTTTTCACCGTTCTTTCAGGCAGTGCAGTATTTACATTGTATTATGCTGGTGGGGTATGGACAGGAAGCACCTTACTAGCAAGCAGATCCATTGATCTATGGGAAGTAATGATTCCGTTTATTTGTGGGATGGCAATTTCAAGTATACTCAAGCATACTCCAAAGAATTGGAAACAAATCCTTCTAGGAATAACTTCTCTTACCTTGATTTGGTCAATGATGTCACTAAAACTAATGCCAATTATTCCGTACAAATTAGAACATGATGAAAATATAGAGCAATATTTAAGGATTAGAAATCATTTTTTGCCTGAAACCTTTTTGATTGTTTCACAAGATGAAGGGTATTCAGTATCCCTTGGAACGGGATATCATATGCACCTGGGTGACTTTCTAAAAAGCTATACTCCAAAAGGAGAAAATGTGACGAAAAAATCCAATGGTAGAGTTGATTCGAATATTCCAGCTAATATATTTATTTTCCAAGAAAAGAGAATTTATAAAGTTTCTAAGTCAAATAGCATATACCAGCTTTTAAAACCGAAATATGATCAAAGGAAAAAAGAATATAAACAATTAACAGCATGGGTAAACAGCCATAAAAAAGCTGGATATAAAGTAAATATCTATTTTGAAGATAAGAATATCATCATTTACTATTTACAAAGAAAAGTTAAAAATGCAGATTTTTAAAATGGAAGCATTTAATGTGTGCATAAGGTGGTGATTGGCAATGAGCGAAGTGTTTATTACAGACGGATTGTTAAGGAAATCTCTTACTGCATTAAGATCACTTGGGAGTAAAGGGATTTTTACGACAGTAGGAGAAAAATCTTGGTTTTCACCAAGTTTATTTTCTAAGTATTGCAACAGTCGTGTTAAATATCCAGATCCTGAAGTTGACCCTGATGTTTTTTTTCAATGGCTTACTGAATGGTTGATTGAAAATAATAGACCTGCTTTCTTCCCAATGGATGATGCCGTAATGGATATAGTGATCAATCATGTTGAAGAGATAAATAAGCTCAGCAAATGCCTTTTACCATCAAAAGATTCATACAAAGTTGCATCTGATAAATTTGAAACATTGAAGTTGGCAAATAAACTATCAATTAATATTCCTAAGACGATCTTTGAAAGAAATGAAGAAAATATAATAGAATTAGCAAATACTCTTCAGTATCCATTGATAATAAAACCTCGAAAAAGCAGTGGATCAAGGGGTATTCGGAAAATAGAAAGTGCGGATGAATTTATTAAAACTCTACCAGAGATAGAATTGGAATATCCAAACTCAATTATTCAGGAGTATATACCACTTGGCGATCGATTTGATGTTTGCCTATTATACGATCAGAATCACAGTGTACAAGCTTCTTTTGTACAAAAGGAACTAAGACATTTTCCTGTGAAAATGGGACCGAGCACTGTACAGGAAAGTGTGTTTTTTAAGGATTTAATAGAAACTACTGTAAGACTATTAAAACCATTAAATTGGTCAGGTATTGTTGAGGTAGAATTTATGATGGATTCAAGGACGAATGAGCCAGTATTAATGGAAATTAATCCGCGGTTTTGGAATTCTTTGGATCTATCTGTTCAATGTGGGATTGATTTTCCTTATATGCTGTATCAATTATGCCAAGGGGAAGAGATACTTAACCCTGGTGTAGATACGAAATATGAAGTAGGAAGAAAAAGTAGATGGAGTTTTCCAGGTGATTTTCTTCATTTTCTTTTGAATCCGGATAGATTTTCAATGGATCCTCCATTTCTTGCTGGTAAAAAACAACGTGTTTATGATGATACTTTTTGTCTATTAGACCCAATCCCTGGTTTAGTCTTACTTTTAGCCTGTTTCAGATTTGCTTTCTCTATTAAACACTGGAAAAAGTTCTTTAAACGTTAGGAGTAATGAGTGATGTTAAATGCATTAACAGTCGATGTTGAAGATTGGTATCATACAAATGGGTTAAATATACCACAAAGCGAGTGGAGAAATCTTCCATCAACCGTTTATCCAAGTACGATGAAACTCCTTGATTTGTTTGATGAATTTCAAGTTAAGGCAACATTTTTTGTATTAGGAGATGCCGCTCAAAATTTCCCCCTTTTAGTTAAAGAAATTGTGAAGAGAGGACATGAAATTGGCTCTCACGGTATGAATCATCAGCTTGTTTATTGTCAATCTATGGAAGAATTTAAAAAGGACTTTATGGCGTCAATTTCGATACTTGAAAGAATAACAGGACAAAAAATAAGACTCTATCGTGCACCTTCTTGGTCGATTTCACGAGACAGGTTGAATGTTCTATCGTTATTAGAAGAGAATGGAATTCATTATGATTCTAGTTTACAGCCATTTAAGACTCCATTATCTGGTTTAAGTGGTATACCAGTTGAGCCATTTAATCCAGTTGTTGAAGGGAAACAGCTAAAGTTGATAGAATTTCCTCCAACTGTAATGAGAATTAGTGAGAATTTTTCTTTTCCGTTTGCTGGGGGTTTTTATCTTCGATTTTTCCCTTATTCAATCGTTTCTTATTTACTAAAAAAAATTAATAAGGTAAGGCCAGGAATGGTATATATCCATCCTTGGGAAATAAATCCTGAAATTCCTAGATGGAAGACTAATTGGATGATTCACTTTATTCAATATTTTCGTTTGCGTTCAACGGAACAAAAGCTAAAAAGACTTTTAAGCGAATTTGATTTTGGACCTATTGGAGAGGTTCTTAAATATCAAGAAGTAATGTGGAGTGACATATAAGGGGGGAAGGCAGTTGGAAGAAAAAGATAAGAAAAGTGCTTCTAATACGATTAAGCTGCTCATCTTCTTTAACTTGCTGCTTGCCTTTGTTGCGTTTATAAAAGATATTATTTTGGCCTCTTATTTTGGAACGAGTTCTACTGCAGATGCAATCAATTTAGCTTTTTTTCTTCCAGATATGCTTGGAAATAATCTAATTGGAGCTGCAGTAGCAGTATCCACCATTCCTATTCTTACAAAGCTATCCACTAGAAATAATTTGCTCATTTTAAATAGTACGATCCAAACATTCACATTCCTGATTGGCGTAGGCACATTGTGTTTTTCGGTTCTTTTGCTCTTTTTTTCTGGTCCATTATTTTATTTATTTCATGTTAATGGTCCAACACATGAACCTATTGTTTTACATTATTTTTTTATTATGTTACCAATCATAATCATTTCTCCCATCTGGCAATTTGGGTCATCCATATTACAGTCTAAAAAGAAGTTTGTCATTCCAGCCATTACACCTGTTCTTTTTAATCTTTTAGTTTTGATAGGCTTATTATTTTGTCAAATTAAAGGAGTACGACAGGATAACGGGGGAAAGATTTATTCTTTCATGATTACATTCGCTATTTTTATTATTTGCTTTTTAACTTGGTTTTCCATATTACGTGAAAAAGAAATAAAGTGGTCAATAAAATCTATTCGATTAAAAGGCGAGGTTAAAGCGATTTTACCTACATTTTGTTCATATGCTTTAATTTTATCCTTTAGCCAACTAGCTTTGTTATTCGAAAGATTTTTTGCTGGTTCATTAGAAACTGGGACAATCGCCGCATTGAGCTATGCCTATCGAATTTCACAATTTCCCATTTGGGTCTTTGTTGCAGCCATTAATACCTTTATATTACCAACTATTAGTTCTCACCTGGAGAATCGAGATTTTTCTTCTTTTAAAAGTGACTTAGTTAAATCTTTTTTGTTCGTCATTATTATATCAGGAGTACTTTCACTTTTTCTTGTCATTTTGTCTCATCCGTTATTAAGTCTGCTTCTTGTAAGAGGTAATTTCACTTTACAGTCTGTGAATCTCACGAGTGAAATTCTTAAGGGATATAGTCTATCTATTGTGGGGCAAAGCCTGTATGTATTTTGCACCCGTTATTACGTCGCTGAAGGAAAAATGAGAGTACCACTATTGACAGGCTTGTTAGGAAGCTGCTTAAATATTTGCCTTCTTTATTTTTTCGTACCACAATTTGGGGCAGTTGGAATTGGTTATGCAGTATCCGTCTCATCCACATTAAGTGGTGCCTTTTTATTAAGCCACTTCTATAAAAGGTTAATAAATATGGAACGAAAGGGAGAGGTTTCAATTGAATGATTTTCTTATCATTATTCCAGCCTTTAATGAAGAAAATAATGTAGAATATGTTGTTTCCTCATTAAATAAACTTAACGCTCCTATAGACATTGTTTTTATTAATGATGGTTCAACGGATGATACTGCAAAAAAAGCAAAAATTTCAGGTGCAAATGTGGTAAGCCATCCTACAAATTTGGGATATGCCTCAACCCTACAAACGGGCTTTAAATATGCAGAAAAACATAACTACCCTTACGTTATCTTTTTTGATGGGGATGGTCAGCATGATCCTGCGTCTATAAAGGATATAATGATGGCCATTCAAAGAGAGGAAATAGATGTAGTAATAGGATCTCGATTTATAGAAAATAGTAATATGAACATTGGGTTTACAAAAATGATAGCAGTTATATTTTTTCGATATATCATATATAAAGTCACAAAAAAGAGGATAACTGATCCTACTTCAGGATTTAAAGCATTTAAATCGAAAGTATATAAAAGATTTACACACCATGGTAATTTTTATTATGATTTACCTGATAGTAATTTTATTATTGATATTTTACTTCAAAACCTAAATATACAAGAAATCCCGGTTAATATGTTTGATCGGCAGCATGGTAGGAGTAAAATTCATAAAGCAGGGTTAAAACCAATTGTATATTTGGCACAAACGTTATTAAGTATTCTCATTGTCGTAATCAAAAATAAAATTCAAGTGACAGGTAGGAAAACGTAATGAATAATATGTTACAGATTTTTTTATTAGGATGTACATTGTTATTTGCTACGGTTGTAATTAGTTTATTGTTAAAGAATAAAATAAGTGAAAGGTACTCAGTCATTTGGCTCGGTGGTGCCATGCTTATATTTCTGATTTCTGGAAATCTTAGAATTGTTGATATAACAGCGAAATGGCTAGGGATTGCTTACCCTCCTTCATTATTATTTCTCTTTTCCAATCTAGTTCTGCTTTTATTTAGCCTATATCAAACGATACAAATAACAAAACTATCAAATAAAATTAGGGATATATCCCAGTACCTAGCACTTGAGGAACAGCATCGGGGAAAAGGCCAAATACAGGTGGGGAAAGAACATGAATATAACAATGAATGAAATTATTTTAATTACTATTTTAGTTATCACTCTAGTAATATGCAGTATTTACATTTTAATAATAAAGAAGAAAAATAGAGATCATCAACTAAAGCTTGGAACATTAACCTCGTTGATAGATGAATTTCGTCCTTCCCTTGGGTTAGAAAAAAATCTTGATTTAATCCTGTTAAAGGTACAGGAAATTGTACAAGCACCTAATTATAGTTTTTATATTATTAATCCTGCAAATGGACAGTATACGCTTAAAGCGGTTCGACAATTATCAAGCGGGGCAAAAATAGCACCTTCTTATAGTGGGCTTTTACCATATGATAAAGAAAAGTTTAATCCACCATTATCATTGCTATCAAGCAGTTTTCCATCTGCTATTTCTATTGTAAAGGAAGGAGAGGTCCCATTACTCACTGTTCCAATCAAAGGAAAAAAGGGATTTATTCGAATTGGACCTTTAAGAACCTCGCAAAATAATATGAATATAAGACTAGGGCAACTAGGAGAATTGTTAGAGGTTCCTCTCATGAATCTATTAGAGGAAGAGGATAATCGAAGAAATTATCAAGTGTTGGAACTTTCATCAAGGGCTGTTAAATTTATAAATTCTTTATATATTCATGAGATAGAATATTTAAAATTATTGGTTCAAACAAGCTTTAAAACACTACAGCCTCAATCATGCTTATTTTTTCAAGTGGGAAGAGACTATCAACATGTACTTTATTCAAGTGGGTATAGCGATCAAACATTGAGTAAATTAAAACGAAATTTAAATTTAGCAAAATTGTTGAGGGAGAACCTTGGTAGTCACCCGTTAACTATGATTGCAGAGAAAAATTTAAATTTTACAAAGATAAAAGGGCATATAGATATGAAAGGAATGCACTATTTTATTGCTGGTCAATTCTCTTTGCTGGAAAAACACTATCTATTACTTTTTTCCTTTGAAAAAGGCACACCAGAATCGGAGAGAATAAGAAAGCAACTTATTAAAACATTGTGGGTTCAAATCCAGCATTTTATAAAAATGAAACATGAATCAAAACATGTTTCAATTTCCTATATTGATTTATTAAAAAGTCTTGCAGACATGATAGACCAAATGTCACCCTATACCTTTGGATATTCCAAGTTAATATCAAAATACTGTATGGCGATAGCCAAAGAAATGGGATTAAGTGAAATTCAAGTTCGAAGTATTGGATTAGCGGCCTATTTTAGTAATATTGGCGTAATTGGTCTTTCTGATGGGTTATTAAATAAAGAAGGAAAGTACTCAGAAGAAGAGTTTGAGGAGATGAAGCTTCATAGTGAAGTAGGGTCTGCCATTATTGAAAATACCATTGCACAAGATGAGATAGCCCTTTATATCAAACATCACCATGAGAGAATGGATGGAAACGGATACCCATCAAGATTAAAAGGAGACAATATTCCAGTTGGAGCAAGAATAATTGCAGTTGTTCAAACCTTTTTAGCTAAAATAAATGGGCGGTCGTACCGAACACCACTTTCAATAGAAGATGCGTTTAATTTACTTAAAAATGGAGGGGGCTCTCAGTTAGATGCACAAGTTGTAGAGACTTTTATTAAATGGTATAAACATAAAAAAGATAAAGTTTCTTTAAAGCAAGGATGATTTCAAATGCTGACAAGTTTACGTAAAGACAGAATGAAGCTAGCAAAAAACTATGCTTTATATTATGGGGAAAATGGAGTAAATGAACTAAAAAGCTTTGACATTGTCATTGTTGAGCCAAAGGCAACATCTGTTCAAGAGGTAGAACATTTACAATCTTTTAATACACTAGTCTTTTTTTACTTAAGTATGTTAGAAGTCCATCCAACAGAACCTATTTTTAAAGAACTGACTGAAGAGGATTTCATCTTTGTAAATGGGAAGCCTTATATAAATGAAGAATATGGAACCTATCTTGTAAGTCTACAATCAAGGAAGTGGATAGAATATTTGTTGAAACAGGTCCATAAGTATATTCAAGTTTTTCATGCTGATGGACTTTTTCTTGATACGATTGGAGATTTGGAATCTGTTTTGATTCCACTCACAATTCATGAACAACAATTACAAGGAGCAGTGCATTTTTTATATGCATTAAAAATGCTGTATCCCAAAAATTTATTTATCCAAAATAACGGCTTGGAAACAGTGTGTCTACAAACTGCACCATATATTGATGGGGTTTGCTGGGAAAACCCTCCTTTAACATTGACTGAAAGTAAGGAATGGGTTGAATTGATAACTAAACGGCTAAAAAGATTACAGGATCAATTTCAAATGAAGATTTTATTATTAATAGAAGAAACAATGGATAAAGAAAGAAATGCATACATGAATGTTCGGAAATTTGCAAAGGAACACAATTTTTTATTGTATCATGCCTCTAATAAATATGTTGATGGAGTAAATATAATAAAAGGATAATAGGGGTAGTGTCAGGAAAATGCGGATTTACAACGATAAGGAAATTCCAATGCTAAAAACCCAAATCTCCCCGTAAATTATTAGAGAAATTAAGCTTTTTTATGTCGAAAGTTGCTTAGCGTATGTTTTCTGCGTTTTGTTGGTGGGACCCCTTATAGAAGAATAGGAAAATATTCAAATGATCATTCTGTCACTTGCTCTCAAAACACCAACACAAAGTATCATCATTGGAAAATTAAATTCTTATGCACGTAAGAACAAAACCAAGCGCTCTCTGTGGGAATACGATAATATCATTAAAAGCTCATATTTTCTAGACTATATATTGATTCCCTCCCACTACGTCAGAATGTGCAAAAGGCATTGAATCGTGGCGAGAGCTATCATAAATTACGCAAAGTCTATCCTATTTCAACTTTGGTAGGTTACATTTCAAAACGGAACAAGATCAACAAAATATGGGGTGAGTGTAGCCGACTGCTTGCCAATTGTATCATCAATTACAATGCCAGCCTTTTATCTAATATGCTCACTTACATGGAAAAAATGGGCAAAATTCAGATGTATTGAAACGTATTTCTCCAGTTTCATGGCAACATATTAATCTATATGGACGTTATGAGTTTAATATAAGGCCCGAGAATAATAACATAGAAGCAATTATTGAAGAAGTGGTGCAATTAAAAGTTATCCGGGACAGTAATTCAAACTAATCTAGTATCTAGGGAGAGTGATATCTCCTTCTTAACGAGTCAATATAGTTGTAATTTATAGAATAACCCTTATTCCACTTTTTCGGGGATGTGCAAAAATACCCTACTTCTAAAGACTATTACGTTTTTTAAATGAAGATGATAATAAGGCAAAAGAATATCTTTCTATGATACACCAGGATTTTAAAATACTTTTTTTAAAGATAATTTTACAAATGAATTGGAAATTAATTTTTTGCCAGCCTTTTTTATGATAGACAAAGATGGAATAATAAAAAATTAAACTCCAGTTGAATATTAATTCATATCTAATTTAACAAATTTCGAGCTTATACCTGCTTAGGATTTAAAGCGTTTTTCTAATTATTCTTAAATATCAAATGGGTTCTTAGTATAAAATAATTTAAGTCTCATACCCGAATGAGGAATATAAAACAAGTTTGAAACAGTTAATATTGTATAGAGGATAAGACAATCCATACCAATGATTAATATATACTTGGTATTGATAAAAGAGTGTCTAATTTGGTTGCACCAGATATTCTCGTTGAAATTGCAAATTCTATTAAATAACGTATTTGAATAATCATCAGTAAAATTTAAGTACATTAATTCCTTGTTAAAATATGGGACAAAATCTCCAGAAAGTGCTGCTATCAAAGGCAGCACTTTCTGTTATTCAACTATCGATACAGTTATATAAATAAACTCACTTCATTTATGCAATATACAATTGAAATGACTGAATTTGAGAGTTCTGTCAATCTTTACTCCTTGTTGATTAACTCAAATGTGTTTAAAGGTACCCCAAATTGTTTAACGGAGGATGCTTGTTTTCTTTTCTTCCCCCATTTTGTTGTCTCTAAGCCTAGAATATTGTTCTCAATCTCCTTTTTTATCATATTAACGATTACAATGACGAGGAAAAAGCCTAAAACTGGAGTGAATACGGTCCATGGAGCAAGGTTAAAATCCTTGAATCCTTGGCCAATTAAACCAGCCCACTCAAAGGATAAGGTCGCAGGTGTTGGTGGACCTTGGGGATCATCCCAACCAAAAATTCCAGCCCTGTTTAGTCCTCCAAGGAAATACCCAAAAATCCCTAGATGCATGATGATTTGCAGCGTGCTTAACAGCTGTTGCACCATAAATAAAACACTATATGAACAGATAAACGGTAACAATTGTCTTCGGGCGATATGAAACTTACTTGCTCCCATAAGAAATGAACTTTGGACAAATGATGTTTTCAATAGTTCATCAGTTATATCTACAGTCATTAGGGTGGCTGTAGGAATTCCCAGAAAAACAAGAATAATAATCTGACAAGTAACGAGAGAGGCGATTGGAACATCATTAAAATTGCCTACGATTGGAGCCATTAAAATAACTGCAATCAATAAGGAGGGTATGTAACGAAAAGCCAGGAAAAAGTCTTTAAAAAGGCTTTTTAAAAAAGGCGCCCATAAAGACAGGAACAACCCAAAAACTCCGCCAAAAAGAACCCTTAGAAGGGCAACAGTAAAAGATGTTATTAGGGTAAATTTAGCCCCATAAAGCAACAACCAGAACATATCTTCTCCATTTCGACTGGTGCCAAACAAATGCGATACTGATGGTGGAAACGGTGGCTTGCCAATGACATTTCCATGGTTATCTTCTATAAAGTTCATATGATTAAAATTAGTCGGTCCATACAGGGGATATAAGCAACTTGCAAGCAAAATAAGTAGCAATATCGTTGATCCAATGATTGTTTTTTTATATTTACTCATAAACGAGCACTCTCCTTTCCGTTCAGTTTCTTAGTAAGTAGCAAGCCTACTGTCTCGACTGCCACAAGGGGAATAGCGAGCATTACTAAACAGACTATAAGCATTGGAAAATCTTTTAGGAGAAAAATATTTTTTTGAAATACTTTTGTAAAGCCGTTTAAATTAAACATATATTCGATGAGATAAATATTAGCTAAAATTACCCAAACAATTACCCGTAGCTGCAAGAGCAGAAGTGGAAAGATGTTACGAAAAATATGTACCAGTAAAATTCTAACCATGCCTATTCCTTTCGCTCTTAAATATACTACATAATGCTGGTTCTGTTCTTCAGTCATAACTTTTATTAGAAACTGTAATAATAAGAAAAATGGTAAAAAGGAGACTGTTACAACAGGAATAAAATAAGGCTTTGCACCAAATATTCCATACAATTGGAAAATTTTTAACCCTGTTTTTTTAAATAGGAAAATGACCAAGAACTGTAATAAAAAAATCACCAGCAAATCAGGAACTGCTTCAAAAAAATTAATCACATTTTTTAACCGGTTTTGCACCCTTCTAGGTGTTAGCAACACACAAACAGCCGTCAGTATTGCAAGAAAAAAAACAAGTAAAAGACTAGTAGCTAAAATGGTCATGGTATATTCATAGCTCTCAGCAATCGGCAATACGTTTAAATATTCCAAATAATTAGGTCCTTTTAGCTGCATAAGTGTAAGAAAATCCTCCTTAACCCAATTCAAAAAAACTTGAAAACTTAATCTAATCTTATTATTTTCTATACAAAAAAAATGAGGAAGATTAAATGTGAACAAAAACCCAGATATAATTACCACAAGTCTTATTATGAATTGCAGTATCGAATTCATTTGATTCCTCCTAAAATTTGTTTCCTCTTTTTCCTATTATTTCATAAATTTTCAATTTATCCAATCAGTTACACAAAATATGATTTTAAATTTACAAGAAATTGTAAAAGGTATGCTATATTACGTAATTTGCCTAATTGATTTATTCCAAACACTTAAGTTTTATAGCGAAAATAAAGAACATAAAAAATTATTAGAAATTAATTAAAAAATATTAAAAAAAAGAAGGGATATATTAAGTCGTTGTTGTATTTTAAAAATATAACAACTTTACTATATTTTTACATTTTAATTGATATAAAAGGTATGAGATTAATGGAAGGAAAGGAGTTTTTAGTGAGAAACTAGTAATTTATAAAACTATGCGCTTAATAATCCCTAAAGAATAATACGTAATTAAAGGAAGGTGTTGAGTATTGGAATTTATATTTTTATTCAAATTTTTATAAGTATGCTTTTCTTATTTTCAACATTCTCAAAAATAATAAGCTTTAATAAGTTCAAAAACGTGTTTTATTATCTGGGATTTAACAATGTGTTTTCAGTAACTGGTGCAACATTTATTTTAACTTGCGAATCTTTAGTTTCTATACTAATAATTTTCAAATCAACTTTTACTTACGGAATAACAATTTTAATTTTTTTAGTCCTTTCTTTTTTATTTGCTGCTATTTATAGTCAATTTAAAAATCTAGATATTAAATGTAACTGTTTTGGAGAGTTAACTGATGAAAAGCTTGGAAAATCAACTTATATAAAAATAATTTTTTTAACAACTCTTTTTTTAATATTAATAATAAACAACAAAAATGTTGGAATTTTAGAAATGCCTTTTGAGACAACCATTTATTTAGTATTTTCAAGTTTAAATATTATGTTTCTTTATTTTTTACTCAATTCATTTATTAAATTTCTTATATTGAGAAGGAGTTAGGAGATATGGGCAAATGACAATTTTTTTATTTACTTTAACTGTTCTAGTGTTAATGATTTGTTGTATGGTGCTCCAATTATACAAAATGGTATTAAATCCACAAAGGACAAAACTTATCAAAAATAAAGATGGATTAAAAAAAGGGACAAAATATCCTTTTGAATTGTTGAGAACAATAGATGGCAAGGTTATAGAAACAGAAAAAAATAAAGACGGTTTTGTTCTAATTATGATTTCTTACGGTTGTGAAGCTTGTAAAAGGGTTTATCCTTTTTTGGAGGAACTTAGAAAAGAATATAAAAATATTCAGTTCCATTTGTTGATGTTAGCTAATAAAGAACAAGCCCAAGAGAATATTGATCTATTTAATCTTGAAAACTTCTCAGTATCTTTGATAAAAAACGAACAACTACATAGTTTAGGAATAACAGGTTTTCCTTTTAGTTATCTTCTTTCTAAAGAGGGAAAAGTACTTGAAAAAGGTTTAGTTAATCACAAAAAAGATTTTGATTTGCTAATTTCGTTTCTCCCTTTTAAACGCGCTTCCTAGAAGCTTCTTTTTATTTTATTAAATTAAGGGGGTGGTCAAAAAACTAATATTGAATGCTGTAAATGAGTGAATGAGAATTTATTAAAGCATCAAGATTTTAAATTAATAGTTTTATAAAAAAGATAAGGGAAGGAATGATTTATTTTGACAGAATTCGGAAAATTAGTTAGTCCTATGGGTGCAGATTGTGACTCTGTTTATTGTTCTGCAAATCCTTGTGGACCAGGTTACCAGGCAACAATGGAATACTGTTATCTTTTAGGGCAGCTTCAAATGACTCATTGTGGCTGTGGATATCTAAATTAATTGATTCCTAAAAGTCAAACAACTATTTATGGGAGGCTAGATGATATTTTCATCTGGCCTCTAGTTTAGGGGTTAAAAAAATGATTCACTATTTAAATAGATCATTTAAAATGATACATAAGATAAACAAATATTGGATAATAATTACAATCATTATAAGGGTAATAAATGGTTTATTCCCTCTTGCAGAGTTGTCTATCCTAAGAAGTTTGGTCAATGAGGCATCCAAGTTGATAATAAACGATAACGGAAATATTGTTTTTTTAATTGAATTGATATTATTAGAATTTGCTATTCAAATTTTAAAATCTGCTAGTGGCAATTTTATAAATGTAATTGATACGAAAATGGAACTTGATTTAGATTATAATCTGGGAAAACTTATAATGGAAAAGTCAGTAAAATCACCCTATTATTATTATGAGATTCCCACTTTTTATAACCATCTTTATCGAATAAAAAATAATTATGGAAACCGGTTTTTACGTCCTATTAAAAATATTTTAGAAGCTCTACAAATTGGTATAAGTATTGTATCTTATATAGGTTTTTTGTTTTTTACTCACTGGGGATTAGTTCTTATGGGGGTACTGGTAGCTATTCCGACTTTTATTATCCAGTATAAATATGGAAATTCAAGATTTTATTTATTGAAAATGCAATCGGGCAAAGTAAGAGAAACCAATTATATAAATACATTATTTTGTGATAAACAAAGTACTAAAGAAATCAGGTTATTCAATTTAAGGGATACTTTATTAAAAAAGTGGACTGATTTAATTTTAAGCAATAATAGAGATGTTCTAAAATTATTGAATAAACAAAGATTTGCTAGTATAGGACTTGATACGTTTTCAGCACTTCTCTATTCATTTGCTGCATTTTTAACAGTGTATATTATTAAAATAAAAAAAATAAGTATAGGGAATTTTGTAATTATAGTGCAATCACTAAAAGAATTACAGAGCTCAGTAAATCATATGTCAATTATGTTAGCCACAATACTAGAAAGCAGCTTATATATTAAGGATTTTTTTGAATTTTTGGATTATCAGGAAAGCGTTATTGAAAATAAAATAGATAAAAATCAAGAAAGGTTAGAAGTAGATCCTACCAATTTTTCAAAGAATATATCCATTCAAAATTTATTTTATAAATATCCAATTGGACAGAGATACGTGTTAAAAAATATAAACCTAAATATAAAGGCAAGAGAAAAAATAGCAATTGTTGGGGATAATGGATCTGGAAAAACAACACTGATCAAAATTTTAGTTGGTTTGTACAATCCAACACAGGGAAATATACTTTTTGGCGATAAGGAAATAAGAGAAATTAAAGAAGAGAGATTAAGAGAGAACATAACTGTTATATTCCAGGATTTTGTGAAGTTTGCATATTCTGTTCGTGAAAATATAGCTTTTAGTAATATGGAGAAATTAAAACTTCATAAAGACATAGAGAAAGTGGCAAAAATTACTGGTGTTGATAAACTAGTATCTAAACTACCTGAAGGTTATGACACTAATTTGGGGAAGATCTTACCTAATAGTGTTGATATTTCAGGGGGGGAATGGCAGAAAATAGCTCTTTCCAGAGCCTTGTTTAAAGATTCTAAAATTGTCATTTTAGACGAGCCAACAGCTTCTTTGGATCCGGAAACTGAGTTGGATATATTCAATAAATTTATTGAGTTAACTCAAGATAAGACAGCTATTTACATTTCTCATCGAATGGCAGACCGAATAATTGTGATGAGAAATGGAGAAATCGTTGAGGTAGGTAGTCATGATGATTTAATGAAAAACAAGCATATATATTTTAATATGTACCAAGCCCAAGCGACTTGGTATCAATAATGCAAGGAGATAAAATTTTACAAAGAAGGATTAAAACATAAATAAGAATTCATTACAACAAAAAGAAAATGATACTGAGGTGGTAACTATAAAAAGTAAGCTGTTTTTAATTTGTTCAGTTATTTTAATTTTATTATCATTTGCCATTTTGGTACTAAAAAGTCATAACAAAGATATAGAATTAAAAAAGGCCTTTTCTCCAAGGGGTTTACCATCCGGAAATCATAGTAAATATGATATTAGTTTAACAATGAATACTGAAGGTAGATTTCATTTAGAATCAAAGATATTAATTAAAAATCTTTCGGATGATAAGTGGAATAACTTGATATTTTACTTTATTCCAAATATGTTTACAAAAAATAATTCACCACAACTAGAATTCCCCTCTATAGTTCAATTTGACAAGGTGGCAGTCAATGGAAAGATAGTTGATTTTTCATTAGAAAAGGATACATTAAATATCCCTCTTGCAAGTAAATTAGACCATAACAAAGAAGTTACCGTAGATTTTTCCTATGATTTTACTCTACCAGAAAACGGCTATAGATTTACAGAAAAGAATGGAAATTATTATTTGGCACAATTCTATCCTATGGTAGCTACATATAGAAATCATAAATGGAATAAGGAAAAGTACATGACACATGGCGAAACCTATCATACTACTTTCAGTGATTTTAAATTATCATATGACATTCCAAATGAATATACTTTAGTCTCCACAAGTGAAAATGACCAATATCCTAGTAAAAACAAAGATGGGTTCGAAGTTAAAAATGTAAAGGAAGTTTTTATGGCGATACTGAGAAAGCCAGATGTGGTTGAAAAAAAAGAAGGAAATATTAATATCAGAATATTCGGAAATGGTTATGATAAAAGTTTATATTATGATTTAAACGAGACTGCCTCAGATTCCCTTAACTACTTTCAAAAGAATATTGGTTATTATCCATTTAAGCAATTAGACATAGTATTAAACCAGATGGGAATGGAATATCCAGGTATAGTAACGGCAGGATCTATACAAAATCTACTTCAAGTAAATCCAACTACTCTCAAATATATGGTTGTTCACGAAATTGCACATCAATGGTTTTACGCTGTAGTCAATAATGATCCTTATAATGAAGCATGGTTAGATGAAGGGTTTGCTGACTTTGCGGCAAAACTATATTATTTTTCTAAAAATAAACGTAACAACCCTTTTGAATCAATACCAATAGAACAATTAAATCTTCCCGTAAATATGCCTCTAGATAAATATACATCCAATTCAAGTTCATACATTTATGGTAAATCAGAAGTTATGCTATGGAAATTGTTTGAA
>JAUZPL010000026.1 GCA_030705955.1 Bacillota bacterium
TACCGGTCACCGAACGGACAGTAAACAGGTTTCCTCCGAACTTATCCTGAGTTAACGACTCCCCCTCAGTTTTGATGACAAACCTACGCTTTCGATACTTCTTCAGCGGTTCAATGGTTTTCGTCTCCTTAATATGTACCTGACAGTATCTTGTTCTGCCTTTTCCTTAACGCTCAATACCATAGCTTTTGACTACAGCACCTTAAGGTGGTTTGCAACCTCTACCTGTATAGCGATTGCGAGAGGCCTACTCTCATCTTGAGTGCAGCACAACTAGTTGATTACGCCTTTCAGGCACAATTCGCCAGTTTTCGTGGCACACAATCATCCGCATAGCGGACGATGAAGCACTCTTTCAAAGCAGTTTTCTTTAAATATTGATATTTACTTCCATTTGTAGAGTAAGTATACCTGCTTTCAAACGTTTCCCATTGGTCACTTATCCACCAATCCAATTCATTCAAAACAATGTTTGAAAGTAAAGGTGATAGGATACCTCCTTGCGGAGTACCTTTTGTAGGAATACCTTCTCCTTCAATCTCTGCTTTTATTAGCCTAGAAATTATAGAAAGAAGTGATTTATCCCTTATACCTAGTGACCACATTTGTTTTAAAAGTTTACTGTGATTAACATTATCAAAGAAACCTTTAATATCAACATCAACACAATGATGGAGCCCTGACTGATTGATAAGAAATTCAAGCCTAGCTTTGGCATGATGAGTGCTGCGGTTCGGTCTAAATCCATAACTATGTTTATGGAATTTTGCCTCACAAATGGGCTCTAAAATTTGAAGTATGCATTGTTGAAAGATTCTATCCCAATCGTTGGAATCCCCAAAGGTCTTGTTTTTCCTTTTCCTTTTGGAATGAATACACGTCTTACCGCTTGCGGTTCATACCATTTGAACATGGCTTGAACCTTTGCTATTACATCTTCCACTGTTAAAGGTAAAATATCGTTAATGGTTGATTTATCCGTTCCCGCAGTTTTGCTCCCTGTATTTCTTTTGATGTTTCGGTAGGCAAGTCGTATATTATCTTTAGAACTCATTAATACTGTTAAGTCATAGAAGTGATGACCACTGACACTTTGAGCATATAGACTGTCAAAACAATCCTGCATACTATAATATTCACTGTGTCTCAGTTTCTTCCGTTTCAATATGTTGGTGACTCCTTTCGGAGTTAAACCTCTTTTAGTCTCACAAGAACCTTATTAATCGATAAAAAACTGCCTTACTTGGTTGAATAAATCTTTGTTAGTCTAGTGGCTATCCCTCCATGTGGATTAGACATTTCATTGGTACTGTGTCACCACTTTCACTGATATAAAGACAAGTTATACAGTAACTAGTGTCATTATTGCTTTCCTTGCCACCGTTTCATTAGAAGTAAGTCCTCCACGTTACCGGCTTACAACGTTGAATTATATCTATTATAGAATGAACTTAGGTGCTTCCTGTAAGCCTGTTAGCATTCATACGCCTGTAACGTATCATGGATTTTCATATTAGTTAGTCTTACTTACCCACATCTAACCTCACAATTTGGTAATATACACATTTCTATGTATCGCAGTTATAGACCCGTACATCCAGAAGTTTGTCAGCTTAACCTTTTCTTTTAGGTTTATACGCATTCTCACCATATTCAGTCAACTCAAGCATCATGATTTACACCACCCCATCGGGTAGGCTTTCGACAGCTTAACCTGTTACGGTAAATTCTTACGCCTTTTCGCCGAGCGTATAAACACTATCATTCTTACTAAATCCAGTGCTATTCGACTAAGAGAGAACCCTTCAGGGCGTTACCCCATCATTTGATTCTTCGATATAATCCTTCAGTTCCGACAGGAACCGTCTAGTCTTTACCAGAGAAATGTGACCATTCTCCATTTAAACTAGAAACATTTCGCACAACTAACCCGCACCGTTAACATGAGTATATTTTTTCACAAACTTCATTTGTTTTAACATATATATCCAATTAAAACGTACTTTCTAAGAATTTTTTGTAAGACAACTTGTATATCAAATTGAGGATAAAATTGTTGGGGTACAACCATTTTACCCTTACAATTTGGGGTACATTTTCCTATACAAATTTTTAAGTAATTTCCGCACAAATGGCTTAACACCAATAAAAAAATGAATGTCAATTTCATATACAATTTGACACTTATTTTAACCTACATTTTTAATGTTTGTGATAGGAAACGGAACCCGTTACATTTTTTTACGGTGTTTTTTTGTATGCGAAATAACTTGTTATTTTCCCAACTATTTTAAATTTTATACTTCAAAACAGAACCCGATAGTCTTAGGCCGACTTTTTAATTTATACTTACTTGAATTGCCATCAAGATAAAAAATATAGCAGCATTTAAGATTTCATAAATACCAATCTGTTTTGAAGATAATGGCTTTCCATAAAATCCAATAGCTCGGAGCAAACTAGGCACAAAGGCTAAGCCAACAATCCAATATCCAAGTACTAGCCAAACAAACGGGAGCAGAACATGGTAGCTCCATGAAATCCATTTAAATTGCAAATTCTTTTTTTCCCTTATCATGGTTTTTACATAAAAGGTACATCCTATAAAGAACAAAACAGAAGAGAAGAAAATTAAAATCGAATTCGGTATGATTTTCCCACTTCCCAAGTAACTGCATGCCAGGCTAGCAATAGAAAAAGCAAAAATTGCACTAAAATCATTCATTAACGCACGATCTTTATTTTGAGATGAGTAAAAGGCGTTTATCACAAAAAGTGGTAACATGAGCAGGCCAAAATAAAGGATTGTACTATTTTTTAAAAGTGGGAAAAGTAAAAAAAGTAGTGCTGGTACCATATAAATGAATGCCCACATCGTATAAAAGGAAAGCTTCTTCTTTTTAAATAATAAGAGCAATGGGTATGTAGCCAAATATAATAGAACCCAACCGATAAAAAAGGGTATATCCTGCCACACAAATCCACCAGCGATTACTCCTAGCCAAAAAGGAACAATGATCATTGCCCATGCCCCGTGTTGTTTAGGTAAAAAGACCTTCACCAAAACCCCTCCTTTGTCCTATTATCCTTAATATAAGTCAGACCATAAGAAAGGGATGTGAAACAAGTCACTAATGGATGAACAAAAGTATTTGGATTGGGTGTGCAGTGGTTATGACGGAGTGAGCAGTTTTTATTGGAGACCGATTTGCTCTTTTTTTCATCCTTGCGGGCTCCATACTCCTTCTATGACGACCGATTCAGTCTTTTTATCTTCTTGATGGGCCTCATAGTTCTTTAATAGAGTCCAATTCACTTTTTAGATTCATAATAAGAATATCTTCCATGTCCTAAAAGTTTAAAATTTTTCTTTAATACCCTTTTTATTGTTTTTTTCAATTTAACAATTTTACACCATTCATAAATATTATTGGTTGTTATTTTCTTTTTCGGAAAAAGGAATCTATATTCTTCAATTGTTCGTAAAATTGCTGAATCTAAATCTTCACTGGATCCACACTTATTACAAGATATTAACATATCTTGACCTTCATCTATCATAGAGTTACAACTTGCACAGGTCATCCCTTTTTCAAGTTGATCATAGCTATAAGTAGGGATCTGCATATAGGGTGAATCTTTTATATGATGGGCAACTAAATGTTCGGCTAATTTTATATTCCTATCTTTTTGCTTGAAGGATTTCCTTTTTAATTTATTTATAAAACGATTAAGCTGTGTTGGAAAAATAATTGGAGAATTCAGTGGAACTTGATATAAAGTAAACTCGGGGTTTATAAAAACAAGGTAGGGCTCAATTGTGGGCATCATTCCAAAATCTTGGATATATCTTCGAAACAGGGATTCACTTTTTTTTAATTGCTCTAATGGGCTCTTTATTTCTTTTTTTCCAAATTGTATACCACCGCTCGCAGTCTATAAAATAATCACCTTCATAATTTTTCACATCAATACGATAGAAAATATCTTGTGAAATTAAGACAGTATCGATTTGAAAATAGGTGTTATTATATTCGAGGAATAATTCATTTAAAATCAGTCATTTATTCGGGAGATTCTCTAACAATTTGTCAAACTTTTTTTCACCTAAATAACCCTTTTCTAAAGCTGCATAAGTATTAGAATCCTTTTCAGATAAATCCATGCGGAAATTTAAAAATCTTAGGAATTTCAATTCCAATGGCTCACCACGATTTTTAATAAACATCCTTCACACCCCTTCTTCATTCTTAATGTTATTTTATGGAAATAACAAAATTTTTACAAGAAAAAAAAGAAATGTTTACTCCTTCTAAGTCGTTCATATCTCGAACACGGATATAAAGGACCTAGTGAATAAACATTTCATTTTTAATTATTTTACCCATATATGAAACAAACATATTCTCCCCTATTTGAATTTTAAAGGAAGGTATCCTAAAACGCTGTGATAAAAGTAACAGATTTGACAATTTTTTAAATTTTTTTAATCAATTTTTTGAACAAATCTGTCTTTCTAAAAAATTCACAATTTTGTCTATCCCATTTTCGTCATGGATATGATAACAAGAAATATTTGTGGTCTCAGAAAGATATTTTTGTAATCTTTCATTCCAAACCAATAGAAATTGGATATTATCTAATTTCAATAATTCTCTTGCCTCATCTTCATCTTTAAGAATGATAAGTTTCGGGAATATTTCCTTTTTATAGCCTTCAATTAATATCAAATCAGGGGTAAAATATTTCATTAAACTAATTTTCTCGTTAAGTGACCATGTATCCTGTTCTGATTGTAGAAGAAGCCGGCCGTCTCCTTCGACTATAGAGGCAACGGCTCCAAATTGAATATGACGAGAGGAATCCTTTTGTTCATATACATCAGGTTTCCCTCCATGCCCATGATGCTTAATAGAAACAACCTTAAATCCTTTAGTATGTAAACGATTTATGACTTTGGTAACAACCGTTGTTTTTCCACTATTTTGATAGCCAACAATTTGAAATATTACGGGTTCTACCAAGGCCATTCGCTGCCTACTTGGTCTTCAAGCAACAGAATCTCTACCTCAGTACCTGATTCAAAACCTCTTGTCCCCCCGGGAAGGATCATCAATGAATTTGCACCTGAAAGGCTCATGATAATATTGGATTTATCTAATCCGCTTGGAGAAACCCTCAATTTTCCATCTTGAATTGTTAATGCACTTCGTACAAATCTTGTAAATGGATTTGCTTTTGGAAAATTGGCATCTAGTATTGCTTTTTCCTTGCGAAGGTGCGGTTTCATTGAAAATAACATTCTCCGAATCACAGGACGTGTAAATAATTCAAATCCTACATAACAGGCAGATGGATTACCAGAAAGTCCTAATAGAAGTTTACCATTATATTCTGCAACTGTTGTAACACTTCCCGGTCTCATCGCTACTTTATTAAACAACACATTGGCACCAAGCTTATCATAAATTTCAGGTAGAAAGTCAAAATCCCCAACAGATACTCCACCCGTGGTAACAAGCATATCAACCTTATTTAGTGCTTCTTTAACAGCATCAAAACAGGTTTCAAAAACATCCGGAAGTTTTCCGAAATACTTCACCTGTCCACCCGCTCTTTCAATTTGTGCTGCAATCATTAAAGAATTGCTATTACGTATTTTCCCTGGTACTAATGGTTCATTCACTTCAAGAAGCTCAGTTCCAGTTGCAAATAAGCCTATCAAAGGCTTTTTTGCTACAGAAACTTCTGCATATCCAAAAGTGGCAAGCATCGCTTGAATGCCAGGATTAATTAAAGTACCTTTTTTGACAAGGATTTCTCCTTTTTTGGCATCCTCACCAATAAAGGAAACATTTTCACCCTTTTTATGACTGCGTTTTATGGACACAAAAGGTTTGCCGTCTTTTTCATAGGTTTTTGTTAATTCAAACATGACCACACAGTCAGATCCTTGTGGCATCATTGCCCCAGTCATTATTCTTACTGCTTGGTTTGCTTGTATTATCTTATTTGAAGTGTAACCAGCTCCGATATGGTCAATTACTTCAAACTCGATTGAATTATTTTGTGAAGCTGTAGCTGTATCTGTTGATCTAACCGCAAAACCATCATAAGGGGCACGGTCAAAATGTGGAACATCACTGGTTGCAATTAAATCCTCTGATAAAAAACGTCCATAGCTTTTTTCTATAGAAACAAGTTCAGTTTCTCCTTGAAATGGCAGTTCCATTATTTTCTTAACTGCATCTCCGATTGAAATCGGATTTCTTCTCTCAAACATAATCATCAACTCCTGGTCTATCAATAGGTCGTGCGATAACTATTTTAGCATTTTTCTTTAATATAAGCCTAACGAAAACAGATGTACAAAGCAAATCACCAATTGAATGGAAATAATCATATAAGATGTGTGATACAGGTCACCCAGTTTTACTTTTAAATCGTTTATTCTATAATTAAAGTGTAAATCATGCATATTAAAGGAGGAAATATAATGACCTTTCCATTTACTACAGATACATTAGTTAAAGATATTGTAAATGAATTACCAAAAACAAGTGATGTATTTAAAAAACATCGCATCGATTTCTGCTGCGGGGGAAATATTCCTTTATCTAGAGCTATTACGGAAAACCGTGTTAATGAGGATGTTTTACTAGCTGATTTAAAAGACGTATTTGAAAAAAATGAAAATACTGAAACTAACCTTGATGTATGGACAAACTCTGATTCAAATACCATTATTGATCATGTCATTTCTCAATACCATAAGCCATTAGTGGAAGAACTAACCATGTTAAGCCCATACGTAACAAAGATTTCTCGTGTACATGGTGATAACCATCCGGAACTATTAAAAGTTAATGAGCTATTTTATGCATTTAAAAAGGAAATGCTTGAACATATGGAAAAAGAAGAAGCGATTGTATTCCCACTAATTCGTCAATTAGCTGATAATACTGTGGAAGATCGTGAAAGTGCAGTTGCTCAAATTATTGAACTCGAAAAAGAACACGATGCCGCTGGTCAAATTTTGAGAGAAATTCGTGAGATTACTGCCGATTTTGCTTTACCATTTGATGCTTGTGGAACTTATACACTTGTTTTCAAGCGTTTAGAAGAGCTTGAAGGCCAAACCTTCATGCATGTTCATTTAGAAAATAATATCTTATTCCCAAGATATACAAATCAATAATAGAAAAAGAAGCTCTTCCAAAAAAGAGCTTCTTTTTCTTTATCCACCAATATAGGACATTTCAATTTTCTTACGATTTGTATTAGTTTCAGCCAATCTTTCATCGGAATATCTATCTGTTCTTCCATTCCAAATACCAGTAATCTTTTCGGCAATTTGTTCGTCGGTTGCACCATTTCTCATCATATTTCTAATGTCATGTCCATTGCCATTAAATAAACATGTAAAAATTTGACCGTTTGCAGATAGTCGAGCACGTGTGCAGCTTGAACAGAAGGATTCAGACACAGATGAAATAAAGCCAACCTCTGCATTTGTATCTTTATAACGATAAACCTTTGCTACTTCACCAAAATAGGATGGCTCTACCGCTTCAAGATCATAACGATCTTTTAACATCTCATAAATTTGTTTTTTTGTAATGACATCGTCCATTTTCCAACCATTGGTTGAACCCACATCCATGAATTCTATAAACCGAAGCTGTAGCCCATTATTCTTGCAGAATTCAGCCATCGGAAGAATTTCACTGTCATTCATTCCTTTTTTCACGACCATATTTATTTTCACACCGAGTCCTGCTTGTCTGGCTGCTTCAATTCCATTTAAGATTGGTTTTGTACTAACTTTTCTACCATTTATCCTACCAAATAGTTCATCATCTAAGCTATCAAGGCTGACATTTACCCTTTTAAGACCAGCATTTTTTAACTCTACGGCCAAATCTGCAAGAAGAACTCCATTTGTGGTTAAACCAATATCCTTTAAACCCTCTAATTGTGAAAGTTTTTCCACAAGAATAGGTAAGTCCTTTCTAAGTAAAGGTTCCCCACCAGTAAGTCTTATTTTTTCGACTCCTAAACCAACGAAGACTTTTGCAATTCTTTCAATTTCTTCATATGTTAAAAGGGCAGTCTTTGGTAAAAAAGCAAAATCATCCCCAAATTTGTCTGCTGGCATACAGTACTGACACCGAAAATTGCATCTATCTATTACTGAAATCCTTAAATCATGTAATGGTCGATTTAATGTATCTTTAATAATGGTTCTTTCCAATAACCTCAACTCCATTATTTTTACAGTATCTATACTACCATTTTATCAATAATAACCTTAAAAAACTGTTATTTTATTCACAAAAAAACACATACTTATCTAAATATTTATCATAACAACTTGAAATTATGTCAATTTTTTGTCTAAATGTCTTATTTTTTAAAATAGTTTTCACTATATTGTCAATGTTAACCTCTTTTATTTAATAAAAATTAGGCTAAAATTTAGTTAACGAATTCATAGCATAACATATTCATATATGTTTAGCAGTAACTTTAATCATTAAAAAAATAGTAAGAGGGTGAATTTGATGATGACAAAAATGAAGCCAACCCATTCATTACAAATAAAAGAATTGCTTAGATTTCAAGACCGTAAATTTAGAAGTGTTAGAGGAACCTTTTTGTTCCAGGAAGGTATGAAGGCCGAAGAACTCTATATCATCATTTCTGGCAAAGTACAAATTAGTAAAATCACCTTGGACGGAAGAGAGCTTTCATTAAGAATTTGTGGAGAAAATGATATTTGCGGTGAGTTAACCTTATTTACCGATAATCCAAAATATTTATTAAGCGCAAAGGTTTTAGAAGAAGGAGAAGTAGTAGCTATTCGTAAGGATGTTCTAGAAAGTGAAATTTTCCAAGACAGTACACTTGCCTTTGAATTTATGAAGTGGATGAGCGACCATTTTCGAAAAACACAAACAAAGTTTCGTGATCTCGTTTTAAATGGAAAAAGAGGCGCTCTATTTTCGACTCTTATTCGAATGTCAAATAGTTATGGAATACAGCAAAAAGATGGCATTTTAATAGATTTGCCTTTAACGAATCAAGAATTAGCCAACTTTTGTGGAACCTCAAGAGAGAGTACAAACCGTATATTAAGTGAATTAAAAAGAGACAACATTATTTCAGTTAAAAGGGGTAAAATTTCAATTCTTGATCTGCAATATCTAAAAAACGAGATCGGATGTGAAAATTGCCCTGCAGTATATTGTAGTATTGAATAAGGTTTTTAGGGGCGGATAAACTGCCCCTATTTTTATTTCTTGGGTGCCACCTATTGAGCTTGTTTTTCCCTTAATGCCTTTGGAATATAGACACAGAATGGTTCGCTCTCTAAATAATCCCCTGTCATTGCATATGCTCTTGACCTTGAACCTCCACAAACATAACGGAATTCACAAACACCGCATTTTCCTTTATAAAGATCTGGGTTTCGTAATGACTGAAAGATTGGTGACTCACGATAGATTTCTGCTAAAGGAGTTTCACGAACATTCCCTGCTTTTACAGGTAAAAGACCACTTGGATAAACATCACCAATATGGGAAATAAAGACGAAGCCATTTCCATCGTTTACACCCTTAGGTGCTCTTCCAAGTCCATCAATTGAACCAGTTAACCCTTTTTCTGTAATGGCACTTAAGTATTCGATTTCTTCAACTTGTTCTTTTGCTTCACGCATTTTCTGCTGAATGACCACACGACGATAATGCTGAGCAGCTGTTGTTTTAATATCAAAAGGAACTCTCTTACTTAAATCATAAAGCCATCTAAATACTTTTTCATGTTCTACAGGGGAAATCATATCTGTTGTTTGACCTCTTCCTGTCGGTACAAGGAAGAAAACACTCCATAATACACAGTTTAAGCTTTCCACAAGTGCTGCCATTTCATCTAAATACTCTAGATTGTATCTAGAAATAACCGTATTAATTTGGAGCGGGAGTCCAAGCTCATGCAAGTATTTAATTCGTTCAATCGTTAAATCAAATGAACCCGAAACTCCTCGGAAATGGTCATGAATTTCTGCAGTTGGACCATCTAAACTAAATGCCCAGCGTGCTAAACCAACTTCCTTCGCTTTTTCCATTGCCTCTTTTGTTACATTTGGAGTTGCACTTGGAGTCATGGAAACACGAACCCCTTTATCAATTGCATATTTAGCAATATCAAACACATCTTCCCTCATTAGAGGGTCTCCACCAGTAAAAACAAGCATTGGATTATTCATATCATATATTTGATCAATTAATTTTTTGCCTTCCTCAAAAGAAAGCTCACGTGGGTCTCGACGGTATTGAGCCTCTGCACGGCAATGAAGACACTTTAATTGGCATGCTCTTGTTAGCTCCCAAATTACTATAAAAGGGTCCTGATTAAAATCTCGGCTAAAAGCCATATGAAACGCCTCCTAACGGCCTTTTCAAACATAAACAGCCTTATTAACTATAGTATATCGATGTTTATGGTTTAAAAAAGTGAACTACCTCACAACTCGCCTATTTAAAAAAAACAAAAACAGCAGAAGATTCTGCTGTTTTTGTCTAATTGTATTTATCTAATTCCAAGGGCAATTTTTGCATAACGTGACATCATGTCTTTATTCCAAGGTGGATTCCAAACAATATTTACATCAACATCCTTAATCTCAGGAATATCTGCTAATGCCCTTTTTACCATATCTACGATTGTTCCTGCAAGTGGGCAGCCCATTGCAGTTAGTGTCATGGTAACTGTAAGCTTCCCCACTTCATCTAATTCAGTGTTATATACTAAACCTAAATTAACAATATCAATTCCAAGCTCTGGATCAATTACTAGCTCAAGTGCGCCCATTATATTCTCTTTTAATGCTTCTTCCATTCTTACCACTCCTATTTTTTTATTTTACTGTATCTTTTATAACTAAATAATCCTTAAACCAATGGACTGTTGCTAGCAGCCCTTCTCTGCTTACCTTGTGTCCTGCCTTTTCGTCTGTTATAAATACCAATTTTTCGGGATTTCTTTGATAATCAGGCTTAATCATTTCAAAGAATTGATAAGTTAAAGGATAAGGAACCATTGGATCTTTTTTTCCATGCCAAAATAATAGAGGTCGATTTGCTAATTTTTTTGGTTGGAGGCTCAAATCATATTCATGCAGTATTGAAAGCTGCTGTTCAACTTGTTCCTCTGTAAGCGGTAAGGTAGTCCCTTGTTCTCTTAATTGATTTAATTGCCATAATGAGAATTTTTCATATGAAGGCATACCCATTAAACTTACAGCAGCCTTAATCCATTCGTATTGTGTGAGTGCACCAAGCGTCGTAATTCCACCCATTGACGTTCCTGCCACGCCGATTTCCTCTTCGTAAATTAAACCTTCATTATCATAAAATTCCTTTAATATTTTTATTTCATGAATGGTATTCAAAACAATTTCCCAAAAGCAGGAGTATAGCTCTCTTTCGCTAAGGCCTTGTCCTCTTTCACCATGGTAGAGAGCCTCAGGTATTAATACACGAAATCCAGCCTCAGCCAATAAATAAGCATACTGCAAATTTCGTTCTTTTACACTAGTAAATCCATGAATAAAAATGATAAGAGGCAGCTTTTCCCACTGATTCTCATGGTTGACAACATGTAGTAGTGGAATACTTTTAATGTACTCATGTTTAATTACAATCAATGCATTACCTCCTGAACCTACACTAAGTATACAAGTACAAAAAAAATTTTTAAGTGAATTTTTTTACAGGGTGGATGTAAAATTGTTAACATATTAATTATAAACCGTAAATTCTAAATTTCCTAAAAAAACAACCTAAAAAGAAGGAGAACATATGGCTGAGAGACATTTGATTGCATTGGATTTAGATGGAACATTGTTAAATGATGAAAAAAACATTTCGAAAAAGACTAAAAATATAATAAAAAAAGCAAAAGAACAAGGACATATAGTCATGATTGCAACTGGAAGGCCATTTCGCTCAAGCGAAATGTATTATAAGGAGCTAGAACTCAATACACCTATTGTCAATTTTAACGGGGCATTTATTCATCATCCTACCAATCACTCATGGGGTACATATCATACACCGATGGATATAAAGGTTGCAAAAGATATTATAGAGGCCTGCAGATCCTTCCATTTTTATAATATTGTTGCAGAAGTAATGGATGATGTTTATTTCCATTATCATGATGAAAAGCTTCTGGATGTGTTCAGCCTTGGAAACCCAAAAATTACTACTGGAGATTTGCGAGATTATTTAAATGACTCCCCAACCAGTCTTTTAATCCATACTGATGAGGAAGAATTAAAAAAGATACGTAAACATTTATCTGAAGTTCATGCAGAGGTTATTGAACATAGAAGCTGGGCCGCCCCTTTCCATGTTATTGAAATAATCAAATCGGGCCTGAATAAAGCTGTTGGCTTAAAAAAAGCTGCAGATTATTTCGATATACCTCAGGAAAGAGTGATTGCTTTCGGTGATGAGGATAATGATTTAGAAATGCTGGAATTTGCCGGTCACGGTGTTGCAATGGGAAACGCATCTGATGAGGTAAAGTCAATTGCTAATGAGATTACGCTTTCCAATGAGGAAGATGGAGTTGGCATTTATTTAGAGAATGTCTTAAATCTAAAATAGTGTCAGTGTTTACCTAAAATGAATCCAGTTAAATAGCACATACTAAACGTGAAGCAGCAAAGCTGTTTCACGGCAAGCTCTAAAAGTACAAATTGGAGGGATTCTGATGGGTAGAAGTAACAAATCGAAACGCTTTGTCCAACAAGGAAAAGATTCTGTTGCAAAACATGCCGAACGTATTCCTTATCACATGACCTATGCTGAAGCAGAAGCTCAGAAAATGGCCAATGTACACAATTCCTCTTTAGGGGGAATATAAGGATGGGAAATCAACTTTTCCAAGAAGCCAGAAGATTTGTTGAAATGGCGAAATCCGCCAGCCCAGCTGACCGACCAAATGTAGTTTCAAAAGCAAAAAATGCATTAACCTCTGCTTATGCTAACTCCACCGTTGCAGAGCAAGGTCAGCTCCAAAAAATGCAAAATGAGCTTGATCAAATTCAGTAACAAACCTTGAACTAGGATTTTAAAAATCCGGATTGAGGAAAAAGTTGGTGTATTTTTACACCAGCTTTTTTATTAATGATAGAACCTCTCCAGAATAATAGGATAAGAATGCACAATTTCACCCTTGTCATTTCGTACAAGTAAATTGAGTAATACTGTTCCATTTTCCGGAAGTTTCGACTCAGGAATTGCTATCTTTATTTTAAATGACTGTTCTTTATTTTTAAGAAATAGATGCTTTTCGTTTATTAATTCATTATGGCCGTCCTCAGCAGAAAAATATAGGTTACCAATGCTTGGCCCTGTTTCACCGGTAATTATATAATGTCCCCTACTTCCTGCTACTTTCACATCATGAATGAATTCACCTGACATAGTAGGAAAAGGATGCATCAGCAATAAAACAAGAAAGAAATTTAACATTCCTAACTCCCCCTAAAAAGGTTAATCCTTGCGAAAGAAACCAACAACACTTGTTGTTTCCATAATATTTGTAAATGCCTTTGGATCCACTTCACGAATGGTTCTTTCCAAATCAAAAAGCTCATAACGGGTAATCACAATCATCAACATTTCCTTTGTTTCGTTGGTATAACCTCCTTTTGCTGTAATGGTAGTTATTCCCCTAACAAGCCTTTCTTGAATTGCTTTTTTTAGCTCTTCTCCTTTTTTGGTGATAATCATGGCCGTTAACTTCTCATGCCTTGTATGAATGGCATCTATGACCCTTGTGGAGGTATAAAGGGTCACAAGAGTGTATAATGCCTTTTCCCAGCCATAAAGATACCCAGCAGTTACAATAATGATGGAATTGAGGGTAAACATATAGGTTCCAATTGGTTTATCCTTTAGTCTTGAGAGCACCATGGCAATAATATCTAATCCGCCTGTTGAAGCTCCCCACTTTAATGTAAATCCTACGCCAAGTGCAAGGATTACCCCTCCAAATACTGCATTTAACAAAATATCATGTGAAACTTCACGAATAGGAATTATCTCCAAAAACAGAGTGGTTAACAAGACACTCATAAAACTAAAAAAAGTAAATGACTTCCCTACTTTTATCCAGCCAAGAATTGCGACAGGGAGATTTAAAAAAAGCAATAAATACCCCATTGAAATCCTATATGGTGAAATTTCCGTCAAAATTTTTGATAGTAACTGGGCAATCCCTGAAAAACCACTAGAATACACATTTGCAGGGATTAAAAATAAGTTCATTGAAATAGCAACTAACAATGCACCTACAATAATTACAATTACTTTTTTAGTTTGAAGCCATAGCATAAAACCATCTCCAATAAAGTTTGACATTATTAGCTTTTTTTAACATTGCCTAATTGTATTTAAAGAACAAAAACGATAAACTTACCTTAAATAGATTGTTTTGAAAGTAGGTGAGCTTCATGCAGATAAAAATACTAGCTGATAGCCCATGTGATTTACCACTTCATTTTTTTGAAAAAAATAATGTTATTTTATTCCCATTAAAAGTCCAATTAAATGGCGAGGAATATGAAGATGTAAAAACAATTGATCCCAATCAGGTATATGAAGCTATTCGGAATGGACTAACACTAAAAACATCTCAACCTTCTCCATTTTTATTTGAGGAAGTTTTCACTAAAATGGCAGAGGCAAATGAAGACGGTATATACATAGCATTTTCCTCAGAATTATCAGGAACTTATCAAACCGCTGTTATGATTCTTGACCAAGTGAAGGAAAAATATCCAAACTTCCGTTTAACAATTGTCGATACTAAGTGTGCTTCACTTGGCCAAGGCCTCATTGTAAAAGAAGCAGCAAGACTTTCTGCAGAAAATGCAGACAAGGAAACTATACTTAAGGATGTCCTTTTTAAGAGCCAGCATATGGAACATCTCTTTAGCGTTGAAGATCTAGATTACTTGGCTAAAGGCGGACGAGTATCGAAGGCGTCAGCATTTCTTGGCGGGTTATTAAACATAAAGCCTCTTTTAAATGTGGAAGATGGAAAGTTAGTTCCTATTGAAAAAATAAGAGGAAAAAAGAAACTGCTAAGCCGTATTATTGAAGTGATGAGAGAACGCGGGGACAATTTAAACGAACAAGTTATTGGCATTAGCCACGCAGATAATGAAGAAACTGCTTTAGCTGTAAAAGCTATGATTGAGGAAGAGTTTCATCCAAAGGAAGTGTACATTTCCTCCATTGGATCAGCAATTGGGGCACATACAGGTGCAGGTACCATTGCAATATTCTTTTTAAATGATCTGCCATAAGCTGCTAGAAAAACGAGTTTAAATAAAATGAGTGAGGCCATTCATATAATATGGCCCCACTCATTTTTATTTATGGTCTGTTTTCTTTGAATATTGGTTTTTACCTGCTTGCCTATTTTTTTCTCGCATCATATTTTTTTCATGGTGAAGTGCATTATTGTCTGTTGCTTTTTTATCATTATCAGAAGTATGCGGCATTTTTTTACCCCTTTCTTATTGCTTTCAACATTAGTTTCTACCAATAAAAAAAGAGTATGTACTAACTTTTATTCTTTCTTTACATAGGTCCAGCTGCCTTCCTGAAAGACCTTTCCTTCCTTCATCAATTTTCCTAATGCGCGCTTAAAGGCACCTTTACTCAGGTTAAAACGCTCCTGAATATCTTCAGACATACTCTTATCTGTATACGGCATGGCTCCACTCCGGCTAATTAAATATTCATAAATTCGTTCGGCATCAAGGTCAAGGGCATCTTCCTTTCGTGCCAATAAGGAAACATTAATACTCCCGTCTTCCTTAACATCAATAACTCGTCCTTCTACTTTCTCACCTAAACGAGGTTCTTTCACCCGTTGTGATTCATGTATAAATCCTTTAAATCCTTCAATTGTATAAATCCAGCTGCCTACTTTAGCCGTGCGGTATATATAGCCCTGTACGTTTTTATTAAAATCTTTTCGAGCTGCTTTTATTGAAACGGACTGGATTACCTGATCACTTGCCAATCTAGCATAGAGAAGGAAGTTGCGGTTAACCCTTAATGTAACATACACCATATCTCCTTCCACCGGCCATACAGAACGATGGTTTGGCAAATCCTCTTCACCAAGCAATAAATCCTTTTTTAGACCAATATCTAAAAAGACTCCAATTCCAGGCTTCACATCTACAGCCCTTACCCATCCATATTTTCCAACAGCTATTTCTGGGATAAAAGTGGTTGCAGAAATTCTCCCATTTGAATCTGGATATAGAAATACGTCAATTGTTTCCCCTATTTCAAAATCACGATTTGTTTCATTTTTATGTAACAATACATCTTCATTTCCATCTGTTAAAAAAAAGCCAAAATCCGTTTGGCGTGCAACCGTTAAATTCGAAATCTGTCCAACTAATTCTTTTAATGACATTATTTTGCCTCCTAATCGTTTTTGGAGTCTTTTCCAGAAGGTTGTTTGAACTGCTATATTTTACTATAATAAAGCCATAAAAGGAAATAGAAGAATACGGACCCAAAATAGTAATGGAGGTATTTCGATGTCCAAAGATAGTTCATTTGATATTGTATCCAAAGTAGACTTCTCTGAAGTCACCAATGCAATTACACAAACGATGAAGGAAATCCAAACACGCTATGATTTTAAAGGGAGCAAAAGCGAAGTTTCATTAGATAAAGAAGAGCTTGTTTTAATTTCTGATGACGAATATAAGCTGGATCAACTGAAAGATGTTTTATTTAGTAAATTAATTAAAAGAGGCGTACCCATTAAAAACCTTGATTATGGCAAGATTGAAAAAGCTGCCGGAGCAACCGTTAGACAAAGAGCAAAGCTAAAGCAGGGCATTGATAAAGAGGATGCAAAAAAAATTAATACCCTTATTAAAAATAGTGGGATTAAGGTAAAGAGCCAAATCCAGGATGATCAGATACGTATTAGTGGCAAAAGCCGGGATGATTTACAGCAAATTATTGCCCTGGTTCGAGGAGCAGATTTGACTGTGGATGTACAATTTATTAATTATCGATAGGCGTTGGGAAATTCCCTTCGCTTTTTTTTCGCCTAAAAATTCCCACGTTTGTTCGTGATGGAAAAAGGCATGATGAAAATAAAAGGAATTGGAGGAAAAAGTATGAGCATCAAAATACCAAAGGTTGTATTTCCACCACAGCATCAAAACCATCAACCAGGAGTCGAAAACGAAATGAATCCTAGGCCAACCTCTGTTGATGAACACTATAAGGGCAGTGGAAAATTAGCAAATAAAACTGCTATTGTTACTGGCGGTGACAGTGGAATTGGCAAATCAGTTGCCATTTATTTTGCTAAAGAGGGAGCAGATGTCGCAATTGTTTATTTAGAGGAACAGGCTGATGCAGAAGAAACAAAACAGCTTATTGAGGCTGAAGGGAAAAAATGCCTACTCTTATCAGGTGATATTGGCCAGGAAGATGTTTGCAAGGAATTTGTCAAAAAAACGATCGACCAGTTTGGAAAAATTGATATTCTTGTCAATAACGCAGCAGAACAGCATCCCCAAAAAAGTATTCTTAATATTACTTCTGAACAGCTTGAAAAAACCTTTAAGACTAACATTTTTTCATTTTTTTATATGTCTAAAATGGCATTACCTTATATGAAGGAAGGGGCAGCTATTATTAATACTGCCTCCATCACAGCCTATGATGGAAACGAACAATTATTAGATTACTCCTCTACAAAAGGGGCAATTGTGTCATTTACCCGTTCGCTCGCAAAATCACTGGCACCACAAGGTATACGTGTTAATGGAGTTGCCCCAGGACCCATTTGGACTCCACTTATTCCGTCGACATTCACGGCAGACCAAGTATCAACATTTGGTTCAGATACTCCAATGGGGAGGGCTGGTCAGCCCTGTGAGCTTGCCCCAGCTTACGTATTTCTTGCCTCTAATGATTCCTCTTATGTAAGTGGGCAAATAATTCATGTCAATGGAGGGAAAATTGTTAATGGTTAAGACCTCGAGGAGTATGCGCTGAGCTAGACAGTTCTCTAAGTTTAAATTTTTATCATTTCTTTTCATTTAAAATAAAGCACTGCCATTCTTACATGAATGACAGTGTTTTTATATTGTTTGGACAATTTTAGAAAGTATTTATTGAAAAGTGGAAAGTAAGTCAATTTAATAGATATATAATATTTATTAGAAAACTAAATAAGGTAGGGAGTGGAAGATATTGATAATAAAGGTATTTGCCAATCTTCGTGATATATGTGGCGGAGTAACCGTTGAGGTGATTCCTCAAGGCAATAGAGTAATGGATATTCTTGAGGTAATGATTAAACGTTTTCCAGATTTAGAAAATGAAATTTTGACTTCAAATAAAACTTTAAAACCTTTTGTTCATGTATATATAAACGGGCAAAATATTATTCATGCAGATGGACTTGAGACACATGTACACCTTAACGATCAAATCGCTATTTTTCCTCCTGTGGCAGGTGGTTGAATTGATAAGTGACAAGATAGAATTTCGCGGAATTCCCTTAAGTTGCTTAGGAATGTATTTTGAGGAGCTCGGTGGAATAAAAATTACAAAATCTTTTCCAATTCTTTATGAAGGGACCGACTGGAGAGCAGAAATTTTATATGAGGATGAACTCATGTTTACATCTATTTTTAAAGTAAATAGAGTATGTATTCGCTTTTCAGCTGAAACCTCCAATACTCTAGATGAACTTATTAAAAACTATCGATATAAGACAACTAGAATTGGCGGGTAAAATAATACCCGCTAACTACTTTTCAGAATAACGTATATTGGAATGGAAGATTCTTAGCAGGTTTCTTTATTATCTTCTTCAGTTAATTTACTCATTGAAACATAAATAGTTGCAGGTTCGTTTCCAGTATTCGTAAAACCTAGTTTTTCAGTTCCAAGACAATGGATAATATCACCCTTCTTTACTTCTACATTTTCTCCATTGACTATAAATATGCCATTTCCTTGAGTAACTAAGAAAAATAATTGTGAGCCGGGATGATAATGTTGTGGCATTTGTTGTCCTGGCATTAGGTTTAAGACAAAAATTGTCGTGCCCGCATTTTTATAAACATCTGCCTTTAAAAATCCTCTATCTCTATATTTTATGAAAGAAGTAATTGATTGTTTTTCCACTATGGGTGCCCTCCAATATATCCTAACTCTTCTTTTATTTTTTATGTTTTTACAGTTTTCTATTATACCTTATTGATAATAAATATCAATTAGATTATAAAAAACGAGTAAAAACCATAAGGCTTTTACTCGTGAAAAAATGAAAATATTGTTATAAAATGGGCTGGTTTGATGGGGGATTTCTGATACCAAGTTCAAGTAATTTTTCCTCTGGCACTACACCATCTTTCCACCCGCGTACCTGATAATATTCTTCAAGCATAATATCCATGCGACTGACAGCCCCTGCACTATTACCTGTTGCCGGCTCTTCAGTAAAGCGTTTTGGAAGAAAATCATTTTCAGGCTTGTTAAAACCTGCCAAATTATTATAATAACGCTCTAAGTTATAGATTCTTTCGCCTGCTTTCATTACTTCCTCTGCCGTCATGGGGATTCCTGTCATGGCACTATACTGTTCAGCATAATGCTCTGCACTTTCAGAGAAGGAAGAAAACTTGCAAATATCCAATGAATCTGAGAAAGCTAACATATCCTGGAATACTTTGAGTAATTCACCTTTTCCCTCTGGTTTTAGGCGATCAGTAGGTTCAGGAATTCCAGCAATTTCACTTGCAACGGTGTAACCTCGTAAATGGCAGGCCCCTCGATTACTCGTGGCATATCCAAGCCCAATCCCCTGGATACCGCGGGGATCATATGCTGGTATTGATTGACCCTTTACAGACATGGACAGCTCTGGAACCCCCCAACTGGCTGCTGCTCGAGCTGGACCTTCTGCAAGTATGCCTCCAAAACCTTCACGAAAAACAATCTTCCTTGTTAAATCTATCATCGAATCGGCATCACCCCAATTTAACTTCTGATCAATAATTCCTTTTTCGTAGGCCTCCATTGTAACGGAGAAGGCATGACCAAGCTCTATAGTATCAAGCCCATATTCATTACACCTGTCTATTAAGTAGGAAATTGCCTCAGCATCACTTACAAGGCAATTTGCTCCCAACGACCACGCTGATTCAAATTCAAAACTTTCAACCCTTGTTTTATATTTACCATCTTTAACCTCTACCTCAATTTTACATGCAACCGGACAAGCATGGCAGGCATTGTTAGAGATTCGTAAGTGTTGATTGACATACTCCCCGCTATGCTTTTCTGCCTCATCCCAATGAGTAAATTGAGAGTTCTTTGTCGGTAGGGCCCCCACTTCATTTATCAGGTTGGTTAATACATTTGTTCCGTAAACAGATAAACCACCTTTATTCGGAGCTGTTAATCCACCTGCAAGAATGGCCTTTACTGCCTTTGTATTAGCATTCTTATAGTCATCTTTTAACTTTGGCTCTGGCATATTTCCTTTTTGTGCGGCTTTTATAACAATTGCCTTTAGTTTTTTATATCCAGCAACCGCGCCTGTACCTCCGCGTCCAGCAGCACGATCATGTTCATTCATAAAACCGGCAAAACGCACTCTATTTTCTCCTGCCTGCCCAATAGTCAATACACTTAAATCTTCTTCCCCATACTTATCCTTCATCAACTTAATTGTTTCTCTTGTACTTTTCCCCCAAACATCAGCAGCGTCTTGTAATTCTGCTTTTCCTTCATGAATGTATAGGTATACAGGTTTATCACTTTTTCCTTTAAATATGATATTGTCAATGCCTGCCCATTTTAAACGAGCCGCTGTCCATCCACCAATATGTGAATCTGTTACAGTCCCTGTTAGAGGAGATTTTGTCACAACACAAAGCCGCCCACTCATTGAAGAGCGCGAGCCCGTTACAGGGCCAGTCATGATACACAACATATTTTCTTCAGAAAATGGCTCTACTTTGGGGCCATTGTCTAAAACGTATTTCACTCCTAAGCCTCGTCCACCAATAAACTTTTTTGCTTCTTCTTCGTTGATGGTTTTGTAATCCACCAGTCCATTTGTTAAATCAACGACAACCTCTTTGTTATTAAACCCACCAAGAATCATTTTTTTGCCTCCCCAATTTCAAAGAATAAAAAACCCCTCACTTCTATTAAATTAGATCATTATCCAATAAATTCCTCTAAATTTTTATAAGTGTCAAAATATTTTAAACATTTTTTCTATTCTATTTTATAATAAGGCTATGTTAAAGATTACTGCTTTTTTCAAAATAGAGGTGAGGGGATTCTATGATTCAGTTAGATCGCTATTCTAGACAAATTCTGTTTCAACCGATAGGCGAAGAAGGACAAAAGAGGCTTTTAAACGGGCGAGTGGCTATTGTTGGGATAGGAGCATTAGGGACAGTTATTGCTAATCACCTTGTTAGATCCGGAGTTGGCAACATAAGACTTATTGATAGAGATGTAGTGGAGTATTCAAATTTACAACGCCAAACTCTTTTTAATGAAGAAGATGCTAGATTACACCTTCCTAAGGCCATAGCTGCTAGCAGGATATTAACAAGTATTAACTCGTCAATTGAAATAGATTCTGTTATTACAGACTTGAATCTAGATAACGCCGAAGAGTTACTGGGCGGATTTGATTGTATAGTCGATGGTACAGATAATTTTATGACGCGCTATTTAATTAATGATGTTGCCGTAAAGCACAATATTCCATGGATTTATGGGGGAGCAGTTAGCTCAAGAGGGATGTACGCTGTTATCAAGCCTAATCAAACCCCATGCTTCCGCTGTTTATTCCCTCATGCTCCAACTAATACTGGTGAAACATGTGATATGATTGGCGTACTCTCCCCTATTACAGATATCATTGGTTCCTTTCAAGCAATTGAAACTATTAAACTATTAGCTGGAGCAAAAACAAATTCAAATCTTGAACAACTGGACATATGGAATAATTCTTCATTACAAATGGATATTTCAAAAGGCAGAAACCCGAAATGTCCTACATGCGGAGAAAGGAACTTTGAGTTTTTAGACCGCTCTTCCCATTTTCAGGTATCCTATGTCAGCCTTTGCGGCAGAGATACTGTACAAATTAATCCTCGCCAAAAGATGACCATTGATTTCATGAATCTTCCAGCCAGGCTTATGAAAAACGGTAAGGTATCCTATAATGAATTTTTAATCCGTTTCTCTCCAGATAATGAAAATACCATGGTTATTTTTAAAGATGGACGTGTTCTCGTCCATGGAACAAATGATATTTCCAAAGCAAAGATCCTTTATTCAAAATATATGGGAAGCTAGATACTAGCTTCCCATTCTTTAAATTAATTCTCTATGATATTAATATTATAGTCCTTAAACCAATAATGGATTTGGGCAAGGTATGCCAGTAATTGCGGACCTTTCATTAATTGTCCAAACCACGGTTCCTTAAATGACATTCCACCTGACTCAACAATGCTTTGCAAGTATTCCTTATTAAAAAATTCATAAAGTGCAGATGATTTATCTTTTAAAGCATCCGCTAGCATGATTTGCACTGCAGCGGTATACTCAGGATTATGAGTTTTTGGATATGGGCTTTTCTTTCGATACAAGACATCGTTCGGTAAAATACCTTCAAAAGCTTTTCGTAAGATCCCTTTTTCTTTATTTCCTTCCATCTTAATTTCCCATGGAATATTCCAAACATATTCAACAAGCCTATGGTCTGCAAAAGGTACACGAACTTCAAGACTTGCTCCCATACTCATTCTGTCTTTACGATCTAGAAGTGTAGTCATAAACCAAATCATGTTTAAATAAAATAATTGTCTTCTCTTAGCCTCTTCTAGGCTTTCACCCTCCAAAATAGGTGTTTCGGCAATCGTTTGATTATATTTTTCCATTACATAATCGTTTATGTTCAATTTCTTTCTCCAATGTCCAGTCAATAAATTTTGCCGCTCCGATACCGAGCGCATCCATGGAAAACCATCCCTTTCTAGGTCAGCTTTTCTATGAAACCATGGGTATCCTCCAAAAATCTCGTCGGCGCATTCCCCTGAAAGACTTACGACAAAATCCTTTTTAATTTCTTTACAAAACCAAAGTAACGAGGAATCTACATCAGCCATTCCTGGGCAATCTCTTACATGAACAGCCTCTATTAGATCGTGCACCAATTGTTGTTGGGATATTGTTTTATTGTGATGCTCGGTTTGAAATTTTTCTGATATTAAATAAATATAGGTTTCATCCGAGTTCGGTTGAAATTCATCTGCCATGAAAAAGCGATCATTACCTTCATAATCAATAGAGTAAGTATGAAGCTGACCTTTTCCCTGCTCCTTAAACCCTTGTGCAGCAATGGCAGTAATAATACTTGAATCAAGGCCGCCGGATAAAAAAGTACATAACGGTACATCCGAGACAAGTTGTCTTGTCACTGCATCTTTTACTAAATATCGTACCATTTCTGCAGTTTCATTAACATTTTCCTTATGTTCAGCACTTTTCACATTCCAATAGCGCCAAATTTTTATGCCACCTTTTGAGAATGTAAGTGCATGACCTGGTCTAAGTTCCTTCACACCTTTAAAAATTCCAGAACCCGGTGATCTTGATGGGCCTAGCCCAAACACCTCTGAAAGCCCCTCTTGATCAAGAATTGTTTTCATTTCTGGATGTGCTAAAATAGCTTTAATTTCGGAACCAAACAGGATTCCCCCTGTATGCTCTGCAAAAAATAGTGGTTTTACTCCTAAACGGTCGCGTCCAATAAAAAGCTGTTCCTTCCCTTCATCCCAAACTGCAAAGGCATATATCCCATTCAAATAATTTACACATTCCTCAGCCCATTCCATATAGGCTGTTAACAGTACTTCTGTATCAGAATGACCTTTAAAAGAATATCCTTTAGTAAGGAGGATTTTACGTATATCTTCTGTGTTATATAACTCTCCGTTGTAGCAAATAGTGTACTTTTTATCCTTTGCTTCTTTTGACATAGGCTGTCTTCCCCCAACTGGGTCGACAACAATCAATCTTTTATGTCCAAAACCAACGTGAGAGTCAGTCCAGATATTAGTTTCATCTGGTCCTCTTTTACCCAATGTATTTGCCATCTTTTCGATAGTATCTTTTTCAAATCTTAAATCTCTTTTGTAATCAATCCAGCCAGATATTCCGCACATTTCTTCCATCCTCCCTCCAATAATTGGAGTTATTATTTATAATTGTTTTTGCCTAATATTGTATTCAGTCCAATTCAATTGGTTAATTGTCCAAAAATTCATCAAAGGTTATAAAATGATGAGAAGATGTCTAAAAAGGAAAAGAAGGCAATAATCGCGGAGGTTAAGTGATGAATCGACAGCAGCGTTTAAAACTGTATGAGACCCAATTAAGGGCCTACACTGAAGGAACTGTAGAACAAATCAATGATCAATGGATTTTTTTTGATGAGGAAATAGAAGAAGCCGCGATGCTGGACGAATATTTACAGCAGGAAATTGAGATTTTTAGATTGAATCGCTGGAGAAAAGGGATACTTATAGATTCAGGAAAAGTTCATATAGGAAAGGAAACCATTTACCTTCGAGATCATGATTTAATCAGGATTCGAAAGAACCTTATCTATTCATTGGAAAGGCTGTTAGATGGTATGAATGATGATGCATTTTTCCAATTTATCACAACCCTTAACTCATTAAACTTCTCTTTATATGATTGTTTATATTGCTATAATCATTTATCCTTTCTAACTGATAACAATAAAAAAGATGGGGTAAACTTTATGGTATTTGACAATCAAGAGGAAATCTGCAATGTTCAGCATCACTTCTGTTATTTTGAAAAAGTAAATGATCGGTTTGAATTCACTTTAAATACCGGAAAAAGGCTTATCATCGAAAAACTTATATCCTAAAGAAAACTTGGCTAGCGCCAAGCCTTAGCGCAGGCGCTAGCCTAGTTGCCCTTATATGTTCAGAATTTATGGATATAAATTCTGATTAGCTAAAACGAAAAAGCTGCCGATATAATCGGCAGCTTCTTCTTATGCAAATGGGTGAAATCCTAATGGCAACCGCAATCCTAAATATAAGACCAATAGAAACGCAAATACAAACTGATACCATAAAACCTTTGTTCGTTTGTTTTTAGCTGTTCGGATTAAAATTAATTCAAGTAATGTAATAATCCATAGCCCCACAATTATTTTTAAAATATATAACGGGGTTAAAATAAATAAAAGCATGGAGCCTGTTGCAATGATAAGAAGATAAAAAACTCTTAAAACCATATGTACAATTTTAAAACCTTTTATTTTTCCATTTTTATGCAGATTAATTGCAACAAAAAATAAAATAAGCGAAATCAGCCATGCTGTAATATGGGCATGTGTTGTCATTCCCATTCCTCCTGTTTAGGTAGACCTATGATTTTTATCATCATAACACAGCATGGTCAAAAAAACGAAAAATAAGACCATCATGTTAGAAACCTTTTTACTGGTTAATACGATGGTCTTATAATCATTATCCTTCAATAGTATTTATCAATGTCCCTATTTTTTCTATACTGATTTCAACTTGATCCCGTGGCTGTAAAAACCTTGGTGGTTTGAATCCCTTTCCCACCCCAGCAGGTGTTCCAGTGGCAATGATGTCACCAGGTTCAAGTGTCATCCCAGCGGATAACACCGAAAGGATTTCTTCAATTGGAAATATAAATTTTTCAGTATTAGAGCTTTGTCTTACCTCACCATTTACTTTTGTTTCAATCTGTAAATGATTTGGATTACCAATTTCATCTTTGTGAACAATCCATGGGCCCATAGGACAGGT
Organism: Bacillota bacterium; assembly: GCA_030705955.1. Taxonomy (GTDB): domain Bacteria; phylum Bacillota; class Bacilli; order Bacillales; family Cytobacillaceae; genus JAUZPL01. The sequence continues at coordinate 25,997 of JAUZPL010000026.1, forward strand.
TGTATCCAAGCTTTTTCCAATAAAAAACTGCTTGTGTTTAGCTTGTAGATCTCTGGCAGTGACATCATTTATAATAGTATACCCAAATATATAGTCATGTGCTTCTTCCTTTTTTATTCCCCTGCCGGCTTTTCCAATGATAACAGCTAATTCTCCTTCATAATCAAGCTCATCTGTTACGGTGCGGTGATTAAGAATGCTTTGATTATGCCCGATAACTGTGGTGGGAGCTTTGGTGAAGACCATAACATGTTCTGGAATATCTGCTGCACTTCCCAATTCAATGGCATGGTCGGCATAATTTTTCCCTACACAAAAGATATTTTTGGTTGGTCTTGTGATGGGAGCGAGTAGGGTAACTTCTGTAAGTGGAATATAGAATGAATCCTGATCATCATTCGTTTGAAGCCACTCCAAAACACATTTGACATTTTCCACAAATGTTCCACTATTTTGTATACACTCTACTAATGACGACGGAAAAGTCATTTTTCCAAAACACAACTGTTCAATTTGTTGCAGAGAAAGTACTTTCGTCGTATCTTCACTCAACAATCCGACAAATGGTCCATGCTCATTTTCTGCCGTAACAAATTTCAAACCAATCACCCCATTCGTTTTTTGTCCACTTTAAAAATAACAATTGAATTAGGTTCTGACAAATTAAATACACTTATTTTCTGAAGGTGTTAATAAACTGGATAATTGCCGGTCCCAATAACACAATAAAAAGACTTGGAAAAATAAATAAAACAAGTGGAAATAACATTTTAATTGGAGCTTTCATTGCTTCTTCTTCCGCTCTTTGTTTCCGCTGCTCTCTTACTTCGTTTGATAAAACTCTCAAAACTTGGACCATACCGATTCCAAGCTTCTCAGCCTGCAAAATGCTGCTAATAAATGCTTTTATTTCATCTACGTCAAGCCGCTCTCTTATTCCCGCTAATGCTTGCCTTCTTGTTTTCCCAAGACGGACTTCTTCTAGACAACGGTGAAATTCACTTGCAATTACTCCATCTTTTTTAGAAACAACTTTACTGACAGCTGAATCAAAACCAAGTCCAGCCTCAAGACTTACGGTTAATAAGTCCAAAACATCTGGAAGCTCTTTTAAGGCTTGATGGTTTCTAGCTTTTGTTTTTTGTTTTAAATAGAGGTGCGGTGTTACCAAACCAATTAACAATCCAAATATAGAAAAGATAAATACAGCTTTGATCCCGCCATTCAGAAGTGCCGCATACCCTCCAAAAGCAATAGGAAAGAAAAACAAAAACCCGATTTGCCAAAGACGAAAATCGACAGGTGTCATTCCTCTTGGATTCCCTGCAAACCTCAGTTTCCTCTCAATTTTTGCTTCCTTTTCTCCAGGCAATTTTTTATTAAAGCTTCGCCTGAAGTCAAGTAATACAGGTTTAATGACTCTTTTGAAAAAGGTTACCTGTTCTGCCTTTATTCCTTCTTCCCTTGTTGTATCATTCAATAGAAAAACATCCAGCCTTTTTTTAAGGCGACCCTTTTTCTCTTCACGAATTAGAAATAGACCATAAAAACATAGGGAAATGGTTAGAAAAAACGAGATGTAGACCATTCATTACACCTCTATTGTCGTTATTTTTTTAATCATGATAAAACCTATAATGCCAGAAATTATACTTGCAATTAACATGGTAATCCCAATTGGATTCGTGAAAAGAGTACTGATGTATTTTGGCTGCATTAAATAAATAACAAAGCCTAGTATGATAGGTAATAGTCCTACAACAATGCCAGATAGACGTCCTTGGGCTGTTAAAGTAGAAATTTGCCGATGGATTTTTGTACGTTCGCGAATAGTTTCTACAATTTTATCAAGCACAGTAGCCAAATTTCCACCTACCTGTCTTTGAATCAAAATAGCTTGTATCATTAAATCTAAATCTTCACTTGGCATTCGTTCCTTGAGATCATTCAGAGAGTCTTCAAGACTTCTTCCATATTGCATTTCTTTCAGTACAAACTCCATTTCATCTTTAATTGGAGAGGCCGCCTCTTCAATGACAGTTTTAAGGGCTTGCAGAAAACTAAATCCAGCCCTTAAAGAACCAATAATAGTGGTAATCATATCTGAAAGTCCATCATTAAATTTAGATATTCGTTCTTTTTCTTTTTTCTTTACATACCACTTTGGGAAAAAGAAACCTAGGGAACCACCTAAAAAAAAGAAAAACCAGTTTCCACTAATGAATGTTAGTAGACAGCCAATAAAAGCTGTTAATATCCACTGGAAAAGTACATATTCCTCTGGTTTAAAGGGTAGTCCTGCCCTTGCCAATTTCATTTCAAGCTGCGTGTTCTTTTCTTTTGTTAAAACACTGGAACGAATTTTTCGTTTGGTTATTTGAAATTGAACGAAAAAATCAAATTGTTTCCGATTCACTTGCACATCTGGAATGGCTAGATATCGTTCAATCCGTTTTTCTAATTTTTTTTCTGGTCGTATGATTATTTGAAAAAGTGATATGAAGAAAAAAGTGATGGTGAAAAAGAAAAGGAAAAGAATGATATATATCATGCCCACACCTCATCTTCAATAAATACACTTCTAGGAATTTGAATACCTGAAGTTTCTAGGCGATCATAAAATTTTGGACGCACACCAGTTGGAACAAGCTTCCCAATCATTTTCCCCTCGGAATCTACTCCATCCTGTCTAAATGTAAAAACATCTTGAAGGACGATAATATCTCCTTCAAGCCCTTGTACCTCTGTAATACTGACAATCTTCCTAGTTCCATCCTTTAAACGTGTCTGTTGAATGATTACATCAATGGCACCGGCAATTTGTTCACGTATCGCTTTAACTGGAAGCTCAACACCTGCTAAAAGAACCATTGTTTCCAATCTCGCAATCATATCCCTTGGACTATTGGAATGTCCTGTTGCCAAGGATCCGTCATGGCCTGTATTCATTGCCTGTAGCATATCAAGTGCCTCTGCACCTCGAACCTCACCAATAATAATTCGATCTGGCCTCATTCGAAGCGAATTTCGAACAAGATCTCGAATGGTAATGGCGCCTGTCCCTTCAATATTAGGTGGCCTTGACTCTAGTGATACAACATGGGTTTGCCCCAACTGTAATTCTGCTGCATCTTCAATCGTAACAATTCGCTCATCATCAGGGATAAAGTTCGAAAGAACATTTAAGGTTGTTGTTTTGCCTGAACCAGTTCCGCCACTGACAAATAAATTTAGTCTTGCTTTTACACATGCTTCTAGAAATATGGCCATTTCCTGGGACAAGGTTCCGAAGTTGATCAAATCACTTATTTGAAAAGGATCCTTTGAGAATTTTCTGATGGTAATCGTTGGTCCATTTAATGCGAGTGGGGGGATAATGCCATTTACTCGAGAACCGTCTGGCAACCTTGCATCCACCATTGGGGAACTTTCATCAATCCTTCTTCCAAGCGGGGACACAATTTTATCGATAATACTCAATACATGCTCATCATCGCGAAATTGAATAGGGGTAAGTTCAAGTTTTCCATTTCGCTCACAGTAGACTTGAAATGGCCCATTTACCATAACTTCTGAAACACTCTCATCAAGTAATAGTGGATTTATTGGGCCAAAGCCTGTAAGATCATTAACTAATTCTTCAACTACCTTTTTGCAATCAATTTGCCCCCTAAAAGACTCATCTTCCTTTATAATGTCGAGTGCCATTCCTTCTAGCTTAGGAATTATATCTTCAATCTGATCGTCTTTAAGCTCTTGAAGAATCTTTTTTTGGACTCTGTTTTTTAACTCCTGATGCTTATCCGTTTTGCGAATTTTTTTTTCACGCTCATTTTCTTTATACTTTTGTTCAAAATCTATTTTGGTGGTTTGGGGAAATGAACCTATATTCAAGGTTTCTTTTTTTACAATCTCGTCATCCTGCTGGCTTTTTCCCTGAATTCGATTTAACAAACTCATTTTGTCCTACCCCCTTTTATACCATCTCGAGAATACGGAATGATGTTTATTTGGCTTTTGTCCCATTACTTCATGTGTACTAGTAAGGAATTCTGCCATTTTAAAAATTCCTTTTGCTACCTCCGTTTTGCTTTGCCCTATAACAAAAGGAATTCCAATATTTAAGGATTTTGAGCAGGTTTGAAAATCATTTGGGATGTAAATAGGTTCTGATTCTTTTAGGATGGCTGCCGCTTCCTCGGCGTTAATCACACTTTCCATATTCGCTCTGTTAATGACCACCCTAGCTTTATTCCTAAAACCTAGTACATCCAACGTCTCAAGCAGCAGTTTTGTATTTTTAAGTGCTGTCATTTCCAAGTTGGTCACAACAAGAATGTGATCCGCTTTTTCTATTAAATGCAGCGAATGATCACTCAAGCCAGCATCCATGTCTGTAACGACATAATCATGCTGAAGAAGCATTAAATCTATGACTTTATCAACCGCCTCTTTCGTAACTAGATCAGCAAACTCCGGCCTCTCTGGTGCAGGAAGTACGCGAACCCCACTTTTATGAAGGGATAAATATCTTGCTAAGCTTTGGTCATCAATGGTATCGATTCCTTCCATTACCTCTTTCATAGTAAAAGGTGCCTGTAAATCCATTGCAAGTCCAATATCCCCAAATTGAAAATCACCATCAAAAATGGCGACAGACCGATTTTTTTTGAATAAAGCAACAGCTAAGTTCACGGTTAGAATAGTACGCCCAATTCCTCCTTTTGCACTGCAAACAGCAATCATTTCTCCACGGCTTTTATTTACGTTCATTTGTTCAGTTTGCAATCCATCAGGGGTTTTCATGAGTGTCACCTTCCAAAAACATAAAATCTAATTTGAATTATTTTCTTCATTCATTGTAGGGCGCTTGCCCAACAGTAAGTGTATTTTCCCTTGCTGTGCTGCATTTAAAAGGGAAACAGCATCCTCTGGTTTCAATTCCAATGTAACTGAACTATATTCTACATATTTGTCCTTTGAATTTTCCGGCGCTACCATTTTCCTTCCAACGGCGAGTACTCTAACATTTTGTTCTATAATAGTAGATACTGGAGGGGCTTGATTAGACTGATCTTTCCCTATCTTTGTGTAAACAACATCCACATCATCCTCTGGCTCAATCAAATTGGAGACAGATTGATTAAAATCTACACCAATTGAAACAGCTCTATAACCCTCTTTTACTTTTCTAGATACATAAATATTTTCTTCTTCCTCAGATGTTAGTCTTTGAGAGATGAGTGGCTCCCCTTTTTCAATAACGGTCGTTGCTATTTTCCCCTGGGCTTCACTAAAGCTTTTGAGTGATTGGGGAAGAATGCTTTTTTTAGGCATCTGAGCTATTTCAAGCATATCTGCCGTAATCCGTTCATTTTTAGATATTTTATCTTTCGCAATAACAACCGCAGCTGTTTCTGAAATTGCTGCTTTTCCTACATTCATTTGTTTTATATATGAATAAAACAATAGAGTTGTAAAAGCACCCATTAAAAGGGATAAAATTAAAATAAATTTTGATTTCATTATGCCACCTACTCTGTTAATCGAATACAATATGCTCCCTTATCAATGCTTCCATTTTTAAAAAAGCCGGTTCCGGCGCGCTTAATAAATACACCTGTAATTGAGGTATCCTTCATGTCCAACGGATTGGTTATATAGAAGTAGGCAAAACCTGTTATCTGGATGCTATTTAACTGATTACTGCTATTATCATAAGGCTTATATACAGGAACTAAGAGAATTCTTGAACAATTGCGAAGGCTATAATCATCAGGAATTTCTGAACACCCATTAATACGTTCCTGAATAACATCCCTTGTTTTTCCGGCAATATTTCCTGTTTGTGTATCAACAATATCTCCTATTTTCAATTCTTCCTGATACCCATACCGCAAATTATCCTCATATGTTTTTGCTCCAGGTCCTCCTAAAGCTAATATTCCAAAGTTGCCAGTATCCACACCTGACGAATCAACCTTTAGCTGATAGGTCTTATAATATTCCAATGGAATATCTTGATTTATTCCTAACGGAGCTGCCCCGACAGCTCGCCCCATTGGTGACAATCCTGCGGCTGCGTGCACGGTAACATCCATTTTTTCAAATCCAAACATTCTAGCAAATGATAATGGGACCGTCTTTTTTAAATTGATGGCAACTTGTTCACCCATTGTAACCTCTAAGTTTTCAAATGAAGCAGATTCTTTATGGGCAGCCAAAATATCATTTACAACCTTATCAACATCTTGTTCCTGATTGGTTAATTCCTGTGCACCCGAAAGTACTGCGGCATTTGCTACTTTTTGCAATTCACTTTTTGTCATATAGACTAAACCACCATCAAGGGCAAGCCCTGCCATTCCTAATAACCCGACTAAAGAAAGGGCTGCGAGAATGATGATATTTCCACGTTCTTCTCTTATTAACTTTTTTAGGAGCCGCATATTTACCCGCCTCACTCTACCCTAATGGTTGAATCCGTCTCAATATAAAAAGGAGAGGGTAAGAGCATTGAAAGAAATGGTGTATATAATGTAAATGGATATCGAAGTTTTACGGTCACATAATCACCTGAATGACGTTCAGTATCATTTGGGGTGATTTCTACCTGTAATTTTGATGAATCACCTAATTTTACATATTGATAGGCAAAATCAATAATAGCTTGATCATTTTTATCAAGCCCTCCAAGTCTCACCGTCTCTTGTGTAGCCATTTGTAAATAAGCATATGAATATATTAATCTGCCAAAATCTAAAATACCGACTAATAACAAGAGTAGCACGGGTAACAGTAAGGCTGTTTCCACCATTGATTGGCCGCGCTCATCCCTTTTCATATTTGAAATCCTCCTGGATGTAAAAGCTGAAAAATCGCCCCTAGTGCAATGGCAATTCCATATGGATAGGTTGTTTTTAGACCCTCTCTGTCAAACATAAGTGGTATTTTTACACCGTGTCTTATTCCATGAATATAAGTGATAAATTGAAATAAGCTTTTTTTCATTCCTTTTCTAAATAACAAAATAAGAAGGGCAATCGCTCCTCCAGCAAGTGCCATGTTAATTGCAGCCATAAAAACAAAAGTCATTCCCTTTAAAGCCCCAATAACAGCCAAAAGCTTTACATCTCCTGCCCCCATTCCCCCCAGCAAGTAAGGAATTAGTAGGATTCCAAGACCAACTAACCCACCAAGTAATGAGCTTGAAAGTCCCAATAATCCTGCAGTAACAGTATGAATCGTGATCCCGACCAATAAAAAAGGAAATAATACCGCATTATAAATTTTTCTTTTACGAATATCTGTCATAACGCAAATGAATAAGAGTATCATTAAAAGAGCACTACTCCACATTCTTGGCACTCCTTTCACTGCAACATACAAATGTCTTTAATAAAAAAAGCCTCACGAAGTTCCCAACGCAAGGCTATATCTAAAAAAAGGGAGTATTTTAAATAAGTTCAGACCATAAATTTTAATTAGAAGTTCCATCTCCTGTTGCTTTACCAGTAATAGCAGATACAACATTGTTAAACATTGTAATAATTTGTCCGCGCAATAAGGCTAGTGCTCCAACAACTGCAACAGCAATAATTCCTAACACTAACCCATATTCTGTCATACCTTGTCCTTCTTCTTCTCTTATCAATGCTTTTATTTTCTTTAACATGTTAAATTCCCCTCTCAGTTTATTGATAAATAATGTCCAACGCTTGTATTTGTATTCTGAATGGTTCCAGCTGGAAGCTCTAAAACGGAGGCTGCCGCACGATAATATTTTCCAATTTTTTTTGGCTCCATTTTTTCATCAATTCCAACAATTTCAAGCATTTCACTAAGGTAAAGAATATCAATTGAGTAGTTCATAAAGAAAGTATGGATTGATTGGCAAGGTTGAATGTATAAGCCATGTCCTGTCTTCAAACTTTTTGTAAACATCAGCCCTTTTAAACGTTTAAAAAATGTATCGGCTATAGATGCACAGTTTGCAATTTCCGTTCCATTTGACAGGTTCACAACCTTCAATTTTTTCACCTCCATCTAACAAAAAATGACCCTGCCTATACCGAAAGGGGGTCATGAATAAAAGTACATCATGATGAGTACCCTGATCCTTCGGTAACTGGCTGGCATAGTGCATAACACCTTAGCCCCTTTAGCTTTGCGTCACTGGTTTTCACCAGCTTTGCCTTTATCGAGATTCAGCTTTTTTCGTCATTTTCCGACTGATCTCTTACACAAATCATAAAATTTTTCTCCTTTTTTAGAAATCCTTCTTAATAATCATTTTATGGGTGATGCATTAGGCATTAAGGACCATTTTAAAACTATTTTGACAATTTAATAATACCTAGTTAATTGTTTTTAGGCGTTTTAATCACCTTTTCCTATTTTTACACATAGGATGAAGTGATATTTAAAATAAAGGGTGAATAATATGCCAGCAATCGTAGGGGTAGCCCAAGTTATTACATTAGGTAGTAGTTCTGTTTTTCATATTGGAGATGTTTACAAAATCATGCCACTATCAAACGCGAAAACTTTTTCCGGTGCTGGTTCATTTAATACTGGTGAAAGTTTAACTCTTCGAAATGATCAAAGTTCAACGAATGGTTATGATTCTGATGGAATTGACCAAGGAATCATGCTTAATGCTTAGAAAATGGGTGGTCAAAAATGAATTTCTATATCCAGCAGTCCATTCATATACATTTTATTAAAATTGGTGGTATAACTAATTCCTCTGTCCTGCAAATTGGCAGTGCTGGAATTATAAAACCAGCTGCTTACTTGTATAATACTGGAGGTTTTATAAAACCTGCACCATTAGCTTTGAAACAACCATTGACAACAACCATTCCTTCACTTTTGGAAACGCCAGCGGTGCCACTACAGGCAGCAGTCAGATAGGAAAGGACCGTGTAGAGGAACAGAAAGGATATACACCATTTATATGGATTTTGGATTAAGTGAGGTGATTTAATGTATCAAAACTATAACCAATACCTTCAGTGGATGCAAAACTGTATACAATCACAGGAACAACGTATTAAAAATTTAGAAACGATGATTCAACAATTATCAGAGGAATTAAAACTGTTAAAAGAGAAACCCACCATTCATATTGATACTATTGAATATAAATTTGATCAATTAAAGGTAGAAACTCTTGAAGGAACCTTAAATATAGGATTAAACCCTTCAGATATGGGTGCAATTGAGGATTTGGCAGTTAAAAATCATACATTAAGTACACCAAATCCAAAAGCCTATATGGAGAGATCAATGGAAATAGAAGATGCCATGCTTGGCTATCTAGAAACAGATCTTCAGGACATTATTCAAGATACAGGAAGCAGACTAAATATAGAGGCAACTGAAGAATATTTGAACTTTATAAAAGAAGATATTAAAAAACAGCTTCCCTCACGAATTGATTCTCACGTAAAAGCCTGTTCTCCAAATGAACAATCAATAGAAGATATAAAAAATAATAATCAAAAAATTATTGATCTACTTAAGCAAGAAATTAAAAATGGAGTTTCTATTTTTTTGAATCACTTACCTGAAAATATGAAAGGAATGAATCAGGAGTGAATTACGAAGTTTATAACAGAGACATTCATGTTGAAAACATTCGAATAATTGGGGTTGCTAGTGCGTCATTAGTAATGGTTGGCGATACCGAAACCATTCAGCTTGCTTCAACATTTGATACTCCTGCCGAATCATTAATTATCGGCCCATTTGTACCATTACAACCGGATGTGACCTAACATGCTTGGGCGAACATCTACTATTAATAATTTAAAAGTCAAAATTGTATCCTTTGCATCTGTCGTCCAATTAGGAGACTCCTGCGTAGTTAACAGTCTCAACCGGGCTCTGGCTGTCCAAAGAGAGGCCTCCATTTTCTTTGGGAATGAAGGGAATTTTTCAAGCTACCCTGTTTATTCAGAACCAATCCCTTTGCCACCAGTTACAGAACTATCTTCCTTTACGCATACTACCCACCAGCTTAATCCAATCATTAAAGTAAACAACTTGAATATTATTGGTATTTCTGCAGCAACTATCTTGCACGTTGGAAACAGCAAAATCGTGTCAATGGAGGCAAGAATTAAACATATTAGACAGCTTCTCTCGAGGAGTTGAAGAAGTTAAGTATGTAAAGTTTACCAGAAAAGGATGTTTATCATGCCAGCAATTATCGGTCCAGTCCAAGTCCTTAATGTGAGTGGTGGTGTTGTCCAATTTGGGGACACCCTATATATTTCTCCCAAAAATACAACTAAGACTTTCTCAGGGCAAGGAGCGTTTAATACCGGGGGAATCATTGTAACAAATAATGGATTAAGCGGCACAAACGTTTTGGATGCGAACCTCATTGATCAGCCGATTGCCGGAAATAATTAGAAAAACTAAAGCATTCGTCAAGTCCGTTGGCAAATACTTTAGTTTTTTTTTATGTGATTTAAGAGTTGATTTTCAATAAACAGAATTTAACCTGCTTTAGCCCGTTAATAAAGTTAAACTTTCCTAAAAGCCTAAAAAAAATGACATAAACCATTGAGGTTTATGTCATTTTTTTTATCTATCAACCTTTAAAACATTGGCTCCATCAAAGAAAAATAAAAATCTTTCGTCTACTTTTCTATTCCAGATTTGTTCAATTGCTTTTGTATAAAGATTGATTTGAATTTTGTATCGATCAAGGAGAATTGGTCTTGCTTGTTCAAATCCCCCTTTATAGCGATCGTTGATTCCATCGGTCTTATAGTCTACTAAAACCAATCCATTATCATCTTCAAAGATACAATCCATTACCCCTTGAACAAAAATAGATTCATTCTCATCCTTCCAATCTGCATAAACTTCCTTAGCAGGAAGAACTAGGGTGAAGGGAACCTCCCGATGTAATGTTTTTGCATTAGTAATTCTTTTACCAAGCGGAGACTCAAAAAATTGAACAATATTCAGTGAGTCAATAACCTGAGCCTGTTCAGTGGTCAATAATTCTTTTTCAACCATCCAAATTAACTGATTGTTTATTTCTTCAACAGTTATTTTTTTGGAAAAATCAACATTCTGCATCACCAAATGCATGGCAGTCCCTCTTTCAGCCCGGGATAATGATTTTTCTTGCATAAACCTTGGACGGGATAAGGTTGCCGTTTTAAATTTCCTGACTAAATCAAGCCCACTATATTCATCAGCCATTTCCCTCTGTCTTTTTATTTCTGAAACAGACTGCTTTGAGCGATGGATTGAAGCGTCTGAATATAAGTACCTCCACGTAAGACGTGAGGTAACTTCTTCCTTTAATGATGATTGGATTGGGACAATACCAGATTTCTGAATAGCTTCAAGGAAGCTATGGCTAGTATGCTCTTCGTTAATTTCTTGTTTTTGAATATCCTCTGCATTTATTTTAATCATTTCCCATTCGGAGGAATGTTCAAATATTTCTTTCATAACCATTGGAACCTCTGCTTCTGAATCTCTTAGCTGGCTTCCGTTCCTATGGCGGATTAGGGCAGGTCCAATCCAGTCAAGATACCCTTTTGCTGCTCCTCTTTCATAATCCTTTAAAAGCCAGTCTGTATTTGCAGCCGAATCATTCCAACTTTCAATTTGTTTTTCAGCATCCTTTAATGTCCCAATTAAATAAAGCTTTTCCTTCGCTCTTGTTAAGGCAACATATAATACTCGCATCTCTTCAGCAAGCATTTCCATTTTCTTTTTTCTCTTTAAAGCTAATTGCGGAAGGGATGGATAAGATATTCTTTTTACAGGATTAACATATTTTGTTGCAAACCCATATTCCTTATCAAGCAAATAAGATTTTCTAAGATCCATCATGTTAAAATTCCTTGATAAACCTGCCATAAAGACAATCGGGAATTCAAGGCCTTTACTACTGTGTATGGTCATGACTCGAACAACATCCTCTTGCTCACCTAAGGCTCTTGCTGCACCGAGATCATCACCTCTTTCTATCATTCTATCAATGAACCGTAAGAACCTGAACAATCCTCGGAAGGAGGTTTCTTCATATTGTCGCGCACGGTCATATAAAGCTCTAAGATTTGCCTGCCTTTGCTTTCCACCTGGAAGACCACCTACAAAATCATAAAAATGGGTGTCTCTATATAACTGCCAAATTAACTCAGAGAGAGAGCCCTGTCTGGCCATCCTTCTCCAGCCCTTTAAATTGAAATAAAATCTTCTTATTTTGTCAAGTACTGCATCTTCTTGATCCTGTACATTCATTTCGCAAAAGGAAGTTACTGCTTCCCAAAAAGAGCCCTTTTTATTATATATTCGAATTCTTGCCATTTCCTCTTCATTTATTCCAACGATAGGGGACCTTAAAACAGAAGCAAGAGGAATATCCTGAAAAGGATTATCAATAACACGTAATAAAGCCATGATAATCGCAACCTCAGTTGCTTCAAAGTACCCTGTTGATAAATTGGCATAGAGTGGAATTCCTTGCTGCTTAAACTCTTCCATAATTTGCGGTGTCCATGTATTGGACCTCAATAAAATGACTATGTCCCGATACATAATGGGCCGTGAGGAGGCCGTTTTTGCATTATAAATGAAAGTTCCCTTTGTTACCAGTTCCTTTATTTTATTAGCCATCACTCTTGCTTCAAGCTGAGACTTTTCTAACTCTGCTGCATCTAAACCATCCATTTCCTGATCAATATCAGCGTCAGCCTCTCCATTTCCAGCATCATCCACCTTTTGATCAATGAGCACTAATTCCACTGGATATGGTATTTCTGTAGGATAAGGTGCTCCCGGTTTTAATTCCGCGGCCTCATCATACTCGATTTCCCCTACCTTAACACCCATTATTTGTTTAAATAAAAAATTTGTCCCTTCAAGCACTTCTTTACGGCTTCTAAAGTTTTTTGCTAAATCAATTCTCAATCCTGATAAATGGCCATCTTCGGTAAAACGTTTATACTTTCCTAAGAATAAATTTGGTTCTGCCAAACGAAAACGGTATATGGATTGTTTTACATCTCCTACCATAAATAAATTACCCGTTTGTTCATCATTTTTTGATACTAGATTTAAAATTGTTTCCTGCACCATATTTGTATCCTGATATTCATCTACAAATACTTCTCTGAAATGTTCACGATACGTTTTTGCCGCGTCAGATGGAATAAATTCTCCATTGGAACTTATACTGTCCGTTAAAATTTCCAAACAATAATGCTCTAGATCCGAATAATCGACCAGTCCTTTTTCCTTTTTAATCATTCCAAATCTGCTAGAAAACTCCCTTACCAAATAAACTAGAGTATGAATAAGCGGGAGCATTTCCTGCATATCCCTAAGAAAGCTTTCTGGTTTTCTAGAAAAAAGCTCCTCTTGAAGATCCTGAACTTTTTTCTTTGCTTTGTCGCGAAGCTTTCCAGCCTTCTCCGTTAATTCTTTTATATATTCACCGCCCTTGACTGTTTTAGCCTTAGAAAAAGCAACAACTTGCATGGCGTGATAAAGAGTGGTCCAAGAATCCTTTTTAGCAGCAATTAAGCTATCAATCATTTTTAAATCATCGATAAAGTTTTCTGCTTTTGGTGCCGGTCCACCTGGCAGTTTCGTTAATTCCAAAGCTCTTTCAATCATTTCTCTAGCCCCAGTTAATTGCAGCTCTATATCAAAAAGGAGAGGTTGAATAAATGGCAGGTCCTCTACCTTTTTAATTTCTGAAACATCATACATTGAAACAATTTGTTGTAAATATCGTTCTGGCTCTGGATTAGACTTAGCAAAATCATAGATAGAATGAACAATCTCCTGTAACGCCAAATCATTTCTGTCACCTGTGAAGGAATCAACAAGATTAAAAAAAGCTTCATTATCTTTCCTTCCATATTCTTCTTCGAAAATCTCATCCATTACTTCATCTCTTAATAACTGTGCCTCTATTTCATCCGCAATTCGAAATCCCGGATCTAAATCAATTAAATAATAATATTTGCGAATAACCTCCATACAAAAAGAGTGAAGAGTTGAAATGGATGCCTTATTTAATAAACTAAGCTGCTTTCTTAAATTTCTAGAATCAGGGTCATGGTTTATTGCCTTTTCTAACGCTTCTCCAATCCGATGTCTCATTTCAGCAGCAGAGGCGTTCGTAAATGTTACGACTAAAAGCTCATCAACATTGACAGGATCATCATTAGAAAGGATTTTTTGAATAATCCTTTCAACAAGTACGGCTGTTTTTCCTGAACCTGCCGCTGCAGCAACAAGTATATCTTTATTTTTTGCCACAATTGCTTTCCATTGGTCATCCGTCCATGACACACCATTTGGCTTTGGAGGAATATTGAATTTACTCATTTTCCTTTACCTCCTTTCTAATCAACTCTAAAACCTTTTCATTTGGTTGTGGTATAAGTAAACGATACTCATTTTTTTCCATTGATTCGTCAAATTGACAGATTGATTTATAAGGGCAAACGTAACAATTCTTATTACCCTTCATTTTATAGGGTGCAATCTCTACATTCCCATCAATAATGGCATTTCCTGTTTTTTCATACATTTTATGAACATATTCACGTAAATTCCCAAAATCATCCATCGTCGCTACCTTGGAGGCCTTTGTTAAAGTACCATCTTTTTTAATTCCAGCTGACACAATTTGTGAATTACCTGTTTCTAGTGACTGATCCATTAGTTGGATTACATTTTGATCATTTAATAGTAATCCATTCATTTTAAATTTCTTCATTAATTCTTCTTCAATTTGGTCTAATGTTAGTAATTTAGTAGAATTCACCATTGGATTGTGAACATGGAAATAAAGCATCCCAGCTGGAGTTGCCTCCATTTCCACCAATTCATTTGAATAGGTCATAATAATATCCAGGTAGGTTAACATTTGCAGTGAAAGCCCATAGTAGACCTCATTTAAATTTAAATCTTTTTCACTTGATTTATAGTCAATGACTCGCAAAAATACTTCATTTCTATCAACGGCCTTATCCACTCGGTCAATTCGACCAACTAGTTCCATTTTCTTACCATTTTTCAAGGAGAATGACAATGGAGGCAGTTTTCCACCAGCACCAAAAGCCAACTCCAATTCAATTGGAGAAAAACCACTCACCTTTGCATGTTCACTTAGAACAAATGATGCTCTAGTAATGATTTGCTCTAATTTGCGTTTTATATAGTGATGCCGTTCTGAGCTTAATAAAATTTCATTTTGAAGCCTTGGGGCTAATGCATCAACTGCCTGTTTTGCTAGTATCTCACATTGATTCTTTGTAAGATTAGCCCATGAAATATTTTGGTCATTTACTGTTTCAGAAATATATTTTAATGCAGCATGGAACAAATCTCCGATATCTGGAGCCTCTAGGCGGAAAATTCGACGGTCCTTCAGCCTTAAACCATATCGAATAAAATGAGAAAATGGGCAACTGTTGAATAATTCCATTCTAGATACACTTGCCTGTATCGTGTCTCCATATAATTCCTCTGCTGTTTCTTTTGATAATTTTTTTGCCTGATTTAAATAAAACAAACTCGAAATTACCTTACTTGCCTTCTCATTCCATGGTTTTTCCATGAAATAGTTGTACACATCCCACCAAAAATCATGGATTGGATAATTTTTCTTTATCAACTGCAGTTGGGATGTTAAATGCGATAAGGTTGTTTCTGGAGCTGAAACAAAATGAAGTTGCTCATTTTCGGTAAGTTCAGCTGGATCTGTTACATAGAAATGGTCATAACTGTTTGGAAACATGTCCTTCATTCTCTTGATAAAGGAAGAAGGAATAAGTGCTTTTCCTTCATCATTTGCTAAAGGATAGCTTAGATATAGAATTTCTGACGGTGTAGTAAATGCTTTATAAGCTAAAAAAGTCTCATCGAGCAGGCGAACTCGACTACTTGGTGCCACTTTTATTCCAGATGCTAAAAGGAACTCCCTATCTGCATCCCCTAGTAGTCCCTCATCTGAAACCTTAGAAGGGAAAATACCTTCATTCAACCCGACTACAAAAACGGCCTTTATTTCAGAAAGTCTAGATTTTTCTAAATCAGCGATTAGAACCTGGTCCAATGCCGGTGGAATAAGGGAAAAGCTAAGGGAATCGAATCCAGCTTCCAAAATGGATGCAAACTGTTTCATGGAGATAGACTCATCACCAAGTATTTCTACGTATTGATCTAAAAGATCTATTACTGCGTTCCATACTTGGTCATGCTCACGCAACCGTATCAAATTGCCTTTTTTCTCTGCTTCCATCTTCCATTTTTCAAGCTTTGTAGGGATATCCAACTCTTCTAAAAATAAATAGAGTGCCTCACATAATTCTCTTCCTGTACCAGCTCTTTTTAAACGGCGGGAAAGTCTTAACAATGGTGCCGTAATCATTAACTTCAATTCATTTAATTCTTGTTCGGTTTCTTTGTCAGCATTTGTTTGTATCGTTGACTCAAACTCCAGCCCTCTAACTCTTCTATAAACCCATCGGTCCTTTTTCGTCCATTTGCTCCCTTTTATCCCATAGGCCAACACATAATTTTCAAGCCTGTCCATTTTCTCGCGCATTTTATCTGGGTTTTCTCGCAAAGGGTATAAAAGTTCCGTCTTAATAGCCCGGAAAATAGGTTCATAATTCCAAAATCCATTCACAACTTCAAGGCTTGAACGGATAAACTCTATTAAAGGGTGATTCAGCATAGTCCTTTTTTGATCAATAAAATAAGGAATTTTATAGTCATGAAATACTGGCTCAACAATTTGATGGTAATCCTGTCCATTCCGCATCAAGACTGCAATATCTCGGTACCGGTAACCTTTAGTCCTTACTAAATGAAAGATTTCTCTTGCTATCCCTTCAATTTCGGCCCTTCGATTGACTGCCTGGCTAACATGGATCATAGACTGCTCATGATATGGAATAACGGGCCGTTCATCAAACTTTTCTTCTAAAAAGGACAAGGAAGGATGTGTCCATTTTTTTGTTTCCGATAAATAAATTGGTTTTTCAATTTGAATCCTTTCTGCCTTTGCCAACTCATAAAGAGAATGACTTGCTTCACCAGACAAACGAAATAAATGGAGTTCATCAGGAATCGAGTCCCCATATAAATCATCCGTTGTCAAGGAGATTGTTACCCGTTTACAGTGTTTCATTAATTCCACAATTACTCGATATTCCTGGGGCGTAAAACTATAAAATCCATCAATATAAATTTCCGCATCTTTTAGGTATGTGGATAAAGAAACCTTTTCTGCCAAAAGACGAAAATAATCCTCTGAATCAATATATTTATTCAATAAGGCTTCTTCAAAATGTTGATAAATAATTTCTAAATCACTTAATTTATCCTGCAGGACTTTTGGTGACATCTCCAATTGACTTAAATCCTCTGGACGAACACAATACCTTTTAAACTCAATCAGCATTTGCTCCAATTGTTGAATAAAGCCTGTTTTATCAGCAGTACGCTGAAATATTTTCAAATCATCCTTTTTATCCTCTATAATCTTGCGAATGAGCATACTTATCCCGATATTGCTTAAATGATATCGGCTAATTCCGCCAGTTTCTTGTAAAATTCGCCATGCAAGCCGAGGAAAACTATAAACTTGTGCACGAATCATTCCCCCGATATTCGTTGACAAGCGATATTCCGATAAAAATGTCATTTGTTCAGGAACAATATAAATAATAGGGGAACCTTCAGGGTTCTCCACTAATCTGTTCTGTATTTCATTTAGGCACAATGTTGTTTTTCCACTGCCTGACCGCCCAATGATCATTCTTAGTGACATCCCACTACCTCCTTTACTCACGAATCTCTTTATCTCTTATTCTATCATAAAGGGGGCACAAACGTTTGGAATTTAGCCGGGATCATAAAGTTAAAAATTGTAAAATATGAGATATTTTACAGCCATTCGGTTCTAAAAAAGGGGCATATAAGAAAACGGTTTTTTTAAAAATAAAAATGATGACCAATTCTTGGCCATCAACATATTAATGCCTTTTACCAACTACCTTATTTAAAAATGAATATTTACTTCGTTTAACGGCCAATATCTTAAGTCTACTTTGCCCACCACTTGGTCTAACGAAATAAAGCCAAAATAACGGCTATCCCAGCTGTTTAGCCGATTATCCCCCAAAACAAACAGTTTCCCCTTTGGGACTATTTCTTCACCTGTCATCTCTTTTAATGTAAAGTCATCGGTCAGTTTTTGACCTTGCATTTTTCTACGGTAAATATTTAAATAAGGCTCGCCTACTTTCTTCTCGTTAATATAAAGCTGGTCATTACGGTAAGCAATTTTATCCCCAGGCATTCCAATAATACGCTTAACAAAATCCTCATTCTTATTAGCATGAAATACTATAACATCAAATCTTTTTAAATCCTCTAATTTATTCCCAAGCTTATTCACAACAAGTTTATTTCCGTCTTGAAGAGTAGGCAACATAGATTTACCCTCTACTATATAATTTGAGAGGAAAAATGTTCGAATAAAGGCAAAAATAATCAGCCCAATAAAAAACGCTTTTGCCCATTCCGCTCCTTCTTTTTTCCATTCACTCTTCATCCATATTCCTCCATTTTTTAACCTATTTTCCCATTATGGGCTTTTTCCTCATCATTATACTTCTCTGTTTCTCTAAACATTTTTGAAAGTAAATAAAAAAACCTATATAGAATTAAATTCTACATAGGTCCTTTAAATTCCTAGTATTTTTTGATTTGCTTAAATTCATCCATTTAATTTATATACTCAACAAACCAGTTCTTTATATAGTTTAGACGGGATATTCGAAGAGTTGGCCTACCGCTTCGGGATAATTCATGATTTTCTTCAGGGAAGCGAACAAATTTTGTTTCTTTCCCTAGTCTTTTTAATGCAATAAACAATTGCTCCGCTTGCTCGATCGGACAGCGATAATCCTTTTCGCTATGTAATATTAATAGTGGTGTTTCTACGTCGTCAACATATGCGAGCGGAGAATGCTTCCATAGTTTTTGAATATCCTGTAGATCTGATTCAATTTGCCATTCAGTAAAATAATATCCAATATCACTTACCCCATAGAAGCTAATCCAGTTTGAAATAGACCGCTGTGTAACGGCAGCTTTAAAACGGTTGGTGTGTCCAACAATCCAGTTTGTCATAAACCCACCATAACTGCCACCGGTTACTCCCAGCTTTTCTTTGTCAATAAAATCAAAATTGTCTAGTACATAATCCACAGCATCCATTAAATCTTGGTAATCTCCACCACCATAATCCCCTCTAACCGCATTGACAAATTCCTGACCATAGCCGTGACTACCTCTTGGATTGATATACAATACAGCATATCCTTCTCCAGCTAAAATTTGAAATTCATTCATAAAGGAATTTCCGTACATCATGTGTGGTCCGCCATGTATTTCAAAGATTAATGGGTATTTTTTACCCTTTTCAAATCCAACTGGCTTCATTAACCATCCATGAATGTCCTTGTCATTGGCTCCTTTAAATAAAATTGCCTCTGGTTCTGATAATGAAATTCCTTGTAAATGCTTCTGGTTTACATTTGTTAATCTTTGTAATTCTCCATCCTGAAGTGACAATAAATAAAAATCGCCTATTTCAGTTGGTTTACTAATAGCTACAATAGCTCCTTTTCTATCTTTATCAAAACTCAAACCATACACATGCTGGTCCCCACTTAAAATAGCCTTTACTTCTCCAATTAAATTACTATAGTAAACGGAGGTATTTCCTTTCTCAGTAGCTAGAAAATAAAGACCACTGCTTGTTTCGTTCCAAACAACTCCGGGTGTTACCACTCCCTGTTGGAAGTCACCGATTAAAAGGTCACCTACAGGTGTGTCCCATTGTTTAGTGATACATGTTATTTTTTTCGTTTCAAATTCATAGAGCCAGATTTTTGCTAAGGTTGCATTGTAATATTCATGTTCATGTCCAATCATCCCTAGATGCTTACCATCAGGCGACCATGTCACATCACCAAAATAACCTAATTCCGTTAAACGAGATAACGTTTTTGTTTTAACCTCTAAAAGGAATACATCTTGGAAAAAGGTTTCATCCGTATTTTCCTCTAAATTTGCACCAATTGCCAAACGTTCCCCATCAGGCGACCAGCAGTGAAGATGGTAATCATGATTTCCCTCAGTCAGCTGTTCTACTTCTCCATTTTCTAAATTCACAACACCAACCTGATTATATGTGCCTTTCCAAAATCCTACTGAATTCATTTTATATTTCATTTTTGTCACTTCAAGCGGAACAAGCTTATCATCCTTTTCATCTTCTACATTTTCTGATAAAGCTTTTCCCATTTTTAATGATGTATGAAAGGCTATTTTTTTGCTATCCGGTGACCATAAAGGGTTTGTAGCACCACAATCAAGAAATGTAACCTGTTTTGCTTCCCCACCTTTAAGGCTTAAAATATAAATTTGACTTTTTCCGCTTCTATTTGATTCAAATGCGACACTGTTTCCATCCGGAGCAAAGCGTGGAGAATGGTTTTTCCCCTTTCCAAAAGTCCATTGAACAGGATGGTTACCCTTTTTAATCTCCGAAAAAAATAAATGAGAATGGTACTCGTCTGATTCTTTGTCTATCTCTGTTTGCACAAATACAAATGTAGTCCCATCCGGAGAGAGCTGTGGATCAGCGATAGATTTTAATTCATATAAGTCCTCAGCTTTTAAAACTTTATTTTCCTCCAACAAAATCCCACCCTCAATATTTTAGTATTATTTTTATTTCGACAATAGAAATAATTTTCCTTCTTAAAACTTGCCTTTTCTTCTTTTTTTGTTGGGGTTGAAAATAAGAATTGTTTTATGTATGATAATTACGAACGCGTGTTCTTTTTTTAAAAGAGAGGAGGCTGTGGGAAAAATGACAAGAATTCCAGAAGAGGATCGAGATATGATGGAGAAAGCCATTTATCTGCCAATGGTATTAATTGTGTTAAACCGCGATTTACAAGTTGTTGAAAAAAGCCCTTTTAAGTTAAAAAAGCCTTATTTAGAATTAATTGAGGAAACAATGAAGGAGATACAAAGGGAATTAGCTGCTGTGAAGAAATATATGAAAACCAACAAACTTCAAGTCACTGAAACCAAACGGGATGATGCTTTTACGATGTACATGTTTTTATATAAGGGGTATGAAGAGTACCATAATTACTTTAACCCACGAATTCGAAACAAGGTTCAAGAGCTTATGGAGTATTACTTTTCAAAAAGACATCCATCCCGTAAAGAAAACTAGCTGTGCCAGTATGCCACTTTACCTGTATTCCCGTCTTTTCTCAGATGCTTCCAAAAATTTAGATCCATTCATAAAATAAAATGATTTCCTTTCAGTTTGTCCAATTCTTTGCATGAGCTTTGTTCTTAATAAAGATGTTCTTAATAGTTGATTTTCAAATGAGCTATATGAAATTGGTAAAATAAAAGATTGTTTACTTTGAAAAGTTACTTCTGTTTCAATAGGAGATACTCGCTTATAATTCAATACATGTTCATGGGAAATCCATATGCATTCTAATCTACTTGGTGATGTAGTAGGGAAGAAATAAATAAAGCTTGTCGGATCAATTACAATAGGTGATTTATGTGTGATCCCAATAAGTTGTTTAGTTCCATCTTTTCTACCATCAAAACTACTTGAAAAATATTCGCAGCTTTTTTTAATAATGTCAATTGGCTTTAGTGGTAAAGTAAATTCATCCTCTATTTCATATACCTGAGAATAAATCTTACCCCCATACTCCACCGGGCGAATAAACATTGTATATGGATTTATTTCATAATCTTCATATTGCTCCTGTTCCACATTATCATCTCCTTATAATCATTTGGTTAATTATATCCTATTTACCCACTTTTTACCATAGAAATATTAATTATTTATTTTTTTCAGAAAATTTTAAAAAATCAATTGATTTATTTTTAAAAACTCCATATAATAGTAAAAAGCATCAGGGGTGATTTCTATGAATGAAAAGTCATACACTGAACTAATGAAACTTAGTGCAATGAATCGTACCCAAGGAAAAGAATTTGTCCGTGATTTATACATTGAAATGCTTTTGGCTGAAATTCAACTGGCAACAGAGAAGGAAAAGCTGCAAAAGGAAATTGATGAGGCCATTGACAGAAGAGATAAGGAAATGTTTTTACACTTATCTAAAAAGTTATTAGATCTATCAAAACGATATGGGACATAAATAATATCCATTCTTGCCGTCTACTATGACGGCTTTTTATTTTTTCTATTTTTCACGCCCTCTCCACCTGTAAGAGATAGTCATACACTATGACAAAAGGGGGTGATTCCTTTTGCATACAATCAATTGGCTTGGCTTATTTGTTGTTATATTCGCCTCATTCCGCATTACACATTTAATTGTATTCGATGAAATCGCAGCTTTTATTAGAAAGCCATTTTTAGAAATTGTCACTCAGAAAGACTCAAATGGAGAAGAAGAAAGCGTTCTACATCCTAAAGGAAAAGGCTTGCGTCATTTTATTGGGAAGCTGCTAAGCTGCTACTGGTGTACTGGATTTTGGTGTTCCGTTGCAGTCGTTTTAATTTATTTATATGTGCCTGTCATGTTCCCTATCCTCCTTATTTTCGCGGTAGCGGGAGCGTCTTCTATGATTGAGTCCAAAATTTGAAAAAATGTTCGGCTATTTTTGCCGAACATTTTTTAGTATGCCATTATTTTTTTATTTCATTTCTGTGTTTTACCTCCCACTCCTCAAGTCGGGAAATGCGTTCTAACATGGTAGGATGATCATACCGAAAAATCTTTACTAATAACGGTGGGTTTACTTGGCTTAATCCTGAACGGGTGAGCTCTTGGAAGGACGTTATAGCCGCTTCAGGATTTTTTGTCATATTAATCGCGTACCGATCTGCCCTTGTCTCTTCATAGCGTGATGCTAAATTTGTAAATGGACTTACAGCAAACATTAAAATTGAAATAATCAAGAAAAGTAACGGCACTGAGCAGATATCCTTCATATCTGAAACTTTTAATACTTTTCCCCAACGTTTAATCATCCAAACCATTATTTTTGATATGAGATAAAAGCCTAAGAGTGAGAGCAGCAAATACCCTGCAATCCCAAAATAAATATGTTTTTCCACATAGTGACACATTTCATGTGCCATTATGAATAGAATTTGTTTTTGTGAAAGTTTGTTTAATGTTGTATCCCACAGAACAATTCTTGCATTTGAACCAATTCCAGTCACATAGGCATTTAGAGAATTTGTTTTTGCAGACATATCAACTTCAAACACATGCTTAGCAGGAATATGTGCCTTATTAGCCATAGTTAAAATTTTAGTTTCTAATTGCTTATTTTTAAGTTGATAAAAATGATTATATAAAGGATCAATGACAACTGGCTGTAAAAATGTAATAAATATGGTGAAAGGGATAGATAAAAGCCAGGCATACAGCCACCAGCGTTTTGTGCTTTTTTTCATTAACCAATATAAAACAGCAACAATAATAAACATCGTTATGTAATTAAGCCAAAAATCAATAAGTTCATCCTTCATCCAAGATGGAAAGGTTTGTGTAGAAATATTGTATCTTTTGGATAACGAATAACTAATGTAATTTAATGGAAAGGTTGCCAAAAAGGCGAAGAAAGAAAGCCAAATTAAATAGATAGCCGTTTGAATCATTTTATACTTTGAAGAGCTTTCTGCCCATCGTTTAAATGCCTTTGAAAGCCCTAATAATAGGATTAGAAAATAAAAGAGCCATTCAAGTGGAGTGGAAAGGAAAAACAATAGGTTTCTAATTTTTGAATATTCTTCACTGAGCATAAGCTCCCTTCCGTTTAAAAATGTGGCAGGGTCTGCTTGTGTTCCTTGATATTCAAATGGCAGCTTTACATTTGCAAAGTAAAAAAGATACCAATAAAAAAATAACCCATATAAGACATAGGCCAAAACAGCATAAACTCCCATTTTTCGAGCCATCGATTGTCCTCCTTTTTGTACAGCCTATCTATACTTAGTTTAGATCAAATGTAATTATTTAGAACCAAAAAAGTAAAATGGTAAAAGAAAAAGCCGGTTGTCACCCGACTTATATCAGATAGGAGTATGCGGCAAGAACCAAAATAGATCCAAGAACGACGATGATGACATTGGCTCCTAAAAAGGCCATAACAAAAGCAACAGCTGCTCCAAGTAACCCAAACCAAATATCCTTTTGGATCAGAAGAATTCCTGGAAAAATCAAAGCACCAAGTATAGCATATGGAACATTTTTTAAAATACCCTGTAAAAAAGAAGGAAGTTCCTTTTCTTTAAATAAAACAAATGGCAGCATCCTTGGAGCATAAGTAACAAACCCCATACCAACGATCATCCAAATAATTTCATGCTTCATCGCGAATCCCTCTTTGCCTCTTCTTTAAACCTTCTGCAGACTCCACAATAACTGCCGAAAGAATAGTTGCAGTTACAATAGCCCACCCAGGTGATAATAATTTTCCAAATGTAAAAATCGAATTAAATAGTGCCGAAAGTGAGGCTAAAAAGACAACTTTCATACTCTTTTTCATTGAAGGAACAAGTAAGCCTATAAACATTGCATATAGTGCAACACCCATACTCTCCTGTAAGGTTTTTGGGAGACTGGCACCTATTAAAAATCCTACTCCTGAAAAAAGTACCCAACTTGAATAAGAAACAGTAATTAATCCAAACATAAAGCCAGTCGTAACCGTTCCCTCTTGTGTTGCAGCAACTGAAAAGGTTTCATCCGTAATGCCAAATGAATATAGCAGTTTTTTAACTAGGCTATCCTCCTCAACCTTTTCATTTAATGCAGTTGCCATAAGAAAATGACGTATATTTACAATAAATGTTGTTAAAATAATTTCTAATGTTCCCGTTCCAAAAGCAATTAAGCTAAGTGATATGTATTGTGATGCCCCCGCAAAAACCGCGAGACTCATAAAAACTGTTTCATATAAAGTAAGTCCAGAAGTTTTAGCAAGCAGCCCAAAGGTCAATGCAATTGGAAAATAGCCAACTCCAATGCTAGTTCCTGCCTGAAAGCCTTTTTTATATTCATTTGTTTCCTTAGTTAAAGCAACAACTGCCATGCCAATCCTCCCCGTTCCCTTTGATAGCTTATTAAAAATACATTTTAGCAAATTTTCTATTATTTTAAAATACTAAAATATAAATAAGGAAAGCAATAAAAATGAAATAACATGGCATTAGCCATGTTATTTCCCAGATTGTCGAGAAAGGGGTATTTTTTCTCGGCAATCTTTTTTATTTTGGACAAAAAAGGCAAAACTTCATAAACGGGCAAGTTGATTTCCGCTCCAGACGCTCGCTTTCCGCGGGCGGAACGGGAGCCTCCTCGTCGCTA
>JAUZPL010000027.1 GCA_030705955.1 Bacillota bacterium
CTCCGCAATGTACTTTACCGTTTCTTTTTTAAATGTTTCGTCATAACGTTTTCCATTTCCTTTAGCCAATAGACACACCTCGTTAAAAATTTATATATTTATTATAACAATCTGTGTCTACTTTTTAGTCTAGCATCATTATTTTTAATTGTTACACTTTAAAATCATATGAGAAACTACTTCTGTATGGGGTTTACCTTAATGAAGTTTAATAGTCTGTAGAAAGAGTAAAGAATATTTATCTGTAACTCGTACTCACTGACTTTCCTTCAAAAATTACGGCATCATTATTTTTGCTTCAAGGATTGACTGAATGCTTAATATATACTATTTCAGTTTTATACCTAATCCTAATATTCGCTACAAGCCTTATATGACTAGCTGGTTAATTTTTGATGATAATAGGGCAACATCTCTCCTGCTATTTTTTCTTTCTAGATTGCTTAATATTTTATTCTCCGTTTCTGGTGTCCAGTATATCTTTAATTTTTCCTTTGCACGAGTTATTGCTGTATAAAATATGTTATGAGTAATCATTTCTTCAATCTCATCTGTAATAACGATTTTAACAGATTTATATTCCAAACCCTGTGCCTTATGGATTGAAACAGCATAGGCAACTTGGAACGGAACCATAGCGTCAGATGAAAAATCGTCATCTTCATCAGTACTTCTATACTTGTTGACAAAAAAACGAATGATTGAATTACCCTTATCCGAATTTCCTAACAATTCGAAATCATATCCTTCTGCATCCAACTGATTTATAACTTTATCGAGTTCAATATCGAATTGTATTTTATCATTAAACGTTTCTATGCCAACTATTTTTCCTTTTAAGTTATTATATATTAAAGGTGTAAATCTTTCTGATTCATTAAACAAAACAGGATCATCAATCTTGTAAGTCTGAACTCCCCATTGGATAGGAATGTTATTATTGCTGCCTTGCAAAAATCTATTAATATTGTTTATTCCATAAAGTCCATCATAATTTAAGCAAAGTATTATTTCATCTTCTCCCGAATCTTCAAAAATAGACTCGTCTAAGCTAATTGAATAATTGTTTTTCGCAATGTGTTCTAGTATATCCTCATCCATGTTTCTAACTTTATTCCACAAAGTAACTAAGTTAGGGTTACTGCTTCGATAAGGCTTCGTTAACTCAAATATTGATGTATCAGGAAGGAATGATCGAGTAACTTCAAACCAATTCCCAAAAACTATTGAGTCAATTTGAAAAACATCTCCGACTAAGATTAATAATTTAAAAGAAGCTTTATTTATAACGGCAAGCATATCTGAATTACTTACTGTACTACACTCGTCGATAATTAATAGATCAAACTCTATATCCCCATTTCTTTGTGCTAAAAATTTGGCTATAGTTTTATAAGTACAATTACCAGCATTCACTTTTCTTTTTAAGTTATCAACCGCTGGATTAGTATTTGCTAAATAGAGCTTCTTTTTATCACTGAAAAAGTTTGATATGTGATTTATCATAGTAGATTTTCCGGTTCCGGCAGAGCCGTATATCAATGCTACCTTAGAATTCACAAACATTCGGTTTAAGGCAGATTTCTTCTCATCACAATCAATGTCATAGGTGGAAGATTGCAACCAAAATTGAACAGAGTTCAAGTAGTTATCAATGCCAGAAGAAGATAACTCTTTAAGATTTTGTATGATACTAAGAGTATCTTCTTCATAACCTTTTATATAAATATTATCTTTGTGATCCTCTAGCCTCCGATGTTGATGTCTATAATAGAGCTTACTGTTATACGTCCGCATAAGAGCATCAATGTTTTTAAAACCCATAATATCTTTTTTGGTAGTATATAATTTCCCCTTCATTTCTGTATTATTTTTTATAAACCTTGCAAAGAACTCATGCTCTCGATTGGTCACATCTATACAGTCGAATAAATCCGAAAGTTTAGGATTGTGATTTCTTAACGAAGTATTAAAAGGCATTTCATCAAAGGGTATACACCCATAATCCAAGTATAGATTTGATAATCTTTCACATCCTTCAAACCTGTATTGCTGTTTTATTACTTTATTATTTAGTCTGTAAAGCAAATATCTGATTACACGACTTCCTGAACTACCATTTTTTGACAATTCACGGCATTTATCTATAATATCAAAAAAATGTATAACTTTAGCTTTTTGAACTATATGGCTCTTAATATTCAGATAATAGTTATCCTGAAGGTCAATAAGTTCAACTAAATTTAGCCCAGTCTCAGTAAGAAATCTCATTAATACTCGGTACTCAGCATGGTTGCTTTGTATATAGGAATGCCTGCCAAATATATCAGCAAAATTATTTAGTTCACAGGGACGTATCGATACTTCCCATCCATCAATGATCAGGATTGGCATATCCTTACCCAAAATATTAACATTATCTTTTTTTACTGAGAGTTTAACAGCATAGTTATGTGAAAGATCCAGTTTTGTGAAAGCAATAATCCTATCGAACTTGCTTGCTTTGTCATTGGCAACTGTAAATGTCACTTCGTAATAAACTTTATAATCTACAAAAAACGGCTTAATTCTTTGTATATAATAGCGATCATTAAATGTGTTTTTGGTACCAGTCAACAGTAGCTGATCTAACTTCGCCACGATTTTTTCATAATACTCTTTAAGATTAGAATCAGTTTTAATAGGGAATTCATCTATGTTATTAAGGACATCCAGATTGTATTCGCTCTTGAGGAAGGTTTTTATTTTAAGTAAATACTCATAGTACTTCAACATTAGTCGTTCCGAGTTTTCCTCATCAAGGGTATAGTGGGAGGCTGTAATTTGTAAAAGCCTATGGAATTTGCTTAAAAATTTTATATTCCCTCTGGATTTAACAAGAGCATTTGCTTTCTTAATTTTATCATAGGTGATTTCAATATCTTGACCATTGCTGTATACTTTTAGTGAAATAAGCTCAACAAAATTTCTGAGTTGCGATAGAATATTTTGCGATAATAATCCCCTGTCAGAGGCATCAAATCTATTAATATTTCTACAAATGACTCTATCAATATTGAAAATATCACTGTCAATTCTATTCATAAATTTCGTTCCTTTCTGGATACCGGTATGTCCAAAAATACATATTCTTAACCAACTTTAAAAAATCCGCTAGGAATATTATACCATTTGATAAACACAAATCTATTAAAACACATGGAGATATCTGTTTAATTTTACTGAAATTTGGCAATCAAAAATTGTTAGTGCAATCTGTATGTCAAAAAACAGAAGGAGTTAAAATACTCCTTCTGTTTTTTATTTTGTATTTTTCAATTCATTACCGTATTACAAATCAGTAGTGATTACCCGTACATTATCCCCTTTTAAAAACTTTGGTGTTAACATTTCCATCCTCTGATCCCCACCATATTTTGTTTATTAGCTCCTTACTTTTAAATAAAGAATGCATGTAAATTAATTTCCATATATTATTTTAACATTTTTCTTAGTCCATTTTCTCAATGATTTTGAATTTTAAAAATACACCCAAAATTACTAAAGTGTTAGAATGAATAGTTTAAAACTAATTGAGCAAAATAGGACTATGATAAACATAGGTTCTTCCCCATATATATTTCAATAATAATTGTGCAGATGATTTTCAATGCTAAAACAAATTTTATAAAAGCCAGTAAAATTGGCCTTTCCATTAGGACTATTTTTCTCTTACATGGAAACTAATATGTATATTTTCCACTTGAATGTTTGAATTTCTCATAACTACAAACACCGTCTTACCTTTCTTCAACTCACATTTGCCTTTTTAAATAAAAATACCTAGCATTAACGTAAATGTACCTTTTCTCCAATCCACGTTTAGAACCCTATCAATTTTTAATTGATCCCCAGACCTTAACATTATCTTTCAGGAGGAACACCAATTGAAAAAAACAATAAAAGTTGTAGCAGCAATCATCGAAAATGACCAAAACGAAATACTTTGTGCACTAAGATCGCCACAAATGTCTCTTGCAAATATGTGGGAATTTCCAGGTGGAAAAGTGGAGCCTAAGGAGGATGAATATTCTGCTTTAAAAAGAGAAATTAAAGAAGAACTAAATTGCCAGATTGATACAGTGAAATTACATAATGATAATACTCATGAATATGAAACTTTCATAATTAACCTTATTGCGATTAAGTGTAGAATCATAGGAGGCTCACCAACTCCTACGGAGCATTCCAAACTAATCTGGCTAAAAAGAGAAAACCTCAAATCTCTAGTTTGGGCACCAGCAGACATTCCTGCAGTTGAGCTACTAATTAACGAAAAATAGTCTTCTTTTTTTAATAAGACTATACATTATCCCATTAAAAATTATTATTACGACAAATAACGACTCCATCTCTTCCTCTTGTTAGCAATACTCTATATGCATTTAATTTCATTTGGTAAGGGTCCTCAGTATCATCTTTCAGATGTTTAAATTTCCATCCACTATCTGACCATTGCATATCTTCCCCCCAGTAAATGATGGCCATGTCTAATTCAAGCCCTTGCACATGGAATTCAGTTGCGGCATACTCTAGATTTTTACAATGGTAATTTGAATCGGGATAATTAAAATAGGCAACATGGGGTTTTGGATTTACATATCTTTGACTAAACGGTATGACTTTAACATCTTTAGGATATTGAATGCCAGACGAAATAACGATCCCATACGTTTTGTCCGTTCCTTCGTACAGTTTTTGAACATAGGTTTTTGCTTCATCTAGATTATTAACAACCTTTAACATAAAACGTTCGTTTATTAGTTGATCTGCAATAATTTTACATTTTCCAAAATCACCATTAATAAATGACTCTACCCATTCAAAATACTTCAATGCTTTGTGAGTCCTTAAAGAGGTATTCAAATAAAGATTTTTATTTTCATGGTATTGTAGAGCATTTGGGAATATACTTTGATGATGTTTTGCGTGTACAAGAATATTTTCACCATGAATGGCAGTATTCCAAAGACCTATGCCACCTTCTTCACCAAGATGAATTTCCTGCCCCTCCCCAATAAGTCCAACAACTACCGACCACGTCTTATGTTTCGCTATTTGAATGATAATGTCTGGTTCACTTTGATTTCCCTTCATCCTATTAGCATCCCAAGCTCTTTGGGCTTCATCAAAAATAATGACTTGTTCCTCAGGTACTTTTCTATATTTTAAAAAATCATTTTTATAGCCATAAAGTGCTTGTACAAAAGTTTTATTTTTCAAGCTATCTTGAAGTACATCTACCAACGGTCCATTACCAGATAAATAAACAGCTTTTTCAATATCATGAGCAAGTGTTAAACCAACAAATGTCTTTCCAGCTCCTGGTACACCAGAAACTAATACAAGATGATGTGTTTGATTCTTTTTTGCCATTTCAACAATTGATTTAACTTCTTTCACCACGAAATCAAAGTTACTACTTTTTAATGTTTTGATTTGAGGGAGTGGTTCTTCTCTCATAATCGCTCGAGCGGATTCAATAATAGAAGGAAGTGGTTGGAAAACACCTTCTAAAAATTTTTGATCTGAGATTAGTGGTGCGTTTGCCATTCTTTTTTCAATCATTCCAATAAGGTGTTTTAAACCCCCACGCCCTAATTTATAGATTTGATATTTTGGTATTGGATCAAATGTTTTATTCTCTTTTGTTACAACTAGTGCACCACGAACATGAAATGAGTAGTTCTGAATAGCAGAGTGATATTCCTGTAGATCCCGTATATAAAGTGAGGTTTGGGTGTACTCCGCATCATGAACGCTTAAATAGCTTTTAAACTCTAACACAAGTACCTCACCTGGTAGAAAAATCAATACATCTGGACGTTTACCCCCACTTCTCACCATTTCATATTCGAAGATTAGAAAACCGGGCAAATGTACAAAAAATAGAATTTCTTCTTTTAAATATTGAATGCAATCGTACCATGCTCTAATTTGTAAAGGTGCACTTTCTTCAGTCGGATTGGTCAGTGCCTCTTGAGTTGTTTGATTATAGATTTGAAGACATAGCTGATTAACCAAGGAATCATTATTTATATCACTAAATTCTTTAAAAGTGCCTTTCCATCCATAGTTATTAATCATAATCTCCACCAATTTAATAGAAATATATTCTATAATTAGTATAGTAAAATTTATACCATTGCTCTAGGGGGATCAAAATGAGTATTTCGATTAAGCCAGGAACTATTTTAAATAACGATCAGTTAACGAAGACTTTTTTATGTGCACCACAAGGTGGAATGCGGCGTTCTCATCGTACGAATACATTAGTTTTGATTTCAGATCAAACTGGAATATATAAGGACCGAGTGGAAAATAATATATTTTATTATACTGGAATGGGACAAGTTGGTGATCAAACTCTAACAAGTCAAAATAAAACTCTAGCAGAGTCAAATGAAAGTAGCATAGAAGTACATTTTTTTGAAGTATTTAAACCAAAAGAATATACCTACCAGGGAATAGTTGTATTAGCAGATAAACCGTACCAAGAACGTCAAAAAGATATGAACGGGAATATGCGCAATGTATGGATTTTCCCACTTCAGGTTGTTCAGAATGACATCGAATTAGTTCAAGAAATTGAACGATTGGAAGCAAAATTAGTTGAGGATGAAACACTTGAAGAAACCGAAAAGGAACGAATTGTAAAAACCCGAATCGGACAATCAAAATTTAAACAAAAACTACTTAACCACTCAAAACAATGTGCAATTTGTGGCGTTGATGATGAACGGTTTTTAATCGCTAGTCATATAAAACCTTGGAGTCAGTCAACGAATGAAGAACGATTAGATGTTAACAACGGCTTGCTGCTTTGTCCGAACCATGATTCATTATTTGATAAAGGATTTATTTCTTTTTATGAAGAAGGAAAAATTGTAATTGCAGATGATTTGAATGATACAGTTCGAGTTTTTATGAATATCAATCCACAGTTCCGCTTAAAAATGAATGAAAATAAAAGTCTTTATATTAAATGGCATTTTCAAAATAGGTTTATGTCTAGAAAATGAGTATTTTTTAATAATGGCCCCTCCTATGGTGGAAGAGGCCATTTATTTACAAATATAAACTCTTCAATCAACAGATAATTTCTAATAATCTATGATGAATATGCTTCCAGTCCTGATTTAAGTCCTAAAGTTACAGGGGTCAGTATAGATGTGCAAACAACAAAAAAATCTCACGCTTTTTTTAAACAACTACTTATTATGATTTTTCAGAAGAAAAAACAGCTTTTGACTTTTTCAAAGCTTGACATGCTACTTGTACAGCATCCACTAATTCATATGGTTTATCACTTTTATAAGGCATAATTTTAATTTGTTCTAATGCTTCTGCTAAAATTTGAATTTGTTTTTCGTATCCACGTATCATTTCTCCCAAAGCAGACATTTCTAATACCACCTTTTTATAAAATGTTGAATTCTACCAGCGAATTAATATTGATAAATATATTCTTCAATAAATCTGCATACATTTTCCCTATTTAGTGTGGTTTTCTTTAATGTTTGTTCCGCATTTTTTATACAGCAATTAAACATTTTATTTTTTTTGAGTTGTATTAGTGAAACATCACCTACAACTAGTTTTATAGCAATATTTTTAACTACCTCATTATTTGTTAGATAAAGAAGATAGGCTATACAACTAATTCGATCCATTTTATCTCCTCCATTACGGGCATTAGTATCGTCTTTTTGAATCAGTATCAAAGTTCCTTCCTCAAGAGTCACGGTAAATATTGTGGGATATAAACAAATCCTATATACCTCTAATTCAAAGTTTTGCTAACATTTTCAAAAGGTACATTGTGATATTGCTTTAACATTTTGAAAAAGCAGTGATTTATAAAATATCTACCATTATCACCACAAGTGAACACTTAAAAAAAATCACATTCTTCATCTTGAAGAATGTGATTTTTAATGTTATTTTGGATTTTATGAAAATTTTTGTGATAATATTTTATCAAGATAACCACCCCCTGGTTAGCAAAAAATTGCTGTTTTAAATTAGTCAACTCACTTTTGATGTGGAAGTAAACAGAAAAAACCTCTTTTTATGACCCTTGCCAAAACATCTGTGTTATCAATATTTTCGCTACTTTCAAAATTGTCGGGGCTTCTTTCAACTACTGTATACCCAAGCTCTTTTGCACGGTCGCTTATAACGGTACTTTGTTTTTGAAAACTATTCTGCCATTCCTCTTGACCACCTTTAGTACCAACTCGCAAATAAGTAGCAATTTTCATACACAAAAACCTCCTATTTGAGTGTGTAAAAAATAAAAAGGAATTTTTCTTATTAAATAGCAAAATTGATGACAAGACCAATAAAATAAGGAAATTAAACAAGTCGGAAAGAAATCTGGAAGTTTATGAACCTTATACAGCAATTAAAATAATTTCCGTTTGTCTATTTGTTTCTTAATTTATCTTTTGCAAGTCTTCTCCAATAAGATCTCGGGTGCTCTTTTATAGACGTACATAATTTTAATACTTCTTCCGTTGACACCATGTATCTGTTACCGGAAAACGTATAATTAGCAAGTATCCCCTGTTCAACCATTTCCCGTACCTGTTTTTTTGATTTATTTAGAATTTTCCCTGCTTCTGTACAAGATATTATCTCCATTAAAATTACTCCTTTCTAATATGATTATTGGCTTCAATTGCTTAATTGTGCCCCCCCTTTTTTTTCCTATTAAACTCTACACACAATAGTATATGATAAAATTTAATCTACTTCAACTCTTTAAAATTTTAACGTAATAAAGTAAATATATTTTCTATTTATTTTTATAACTTAAAAACCCGTACATCATGCTTTCTGTAAGCATTTCTTTCTACATCTAACATAATCTTAGAGCCTTTATCTAATTTATTTTCGCCTTTTGTCAGAAAAAATTCTCTTACGAGCACATTTTTTTCTCCCGCTTTTCTCCTTTATGAGAAAACCGAAAGGAGAAGTTAATTATGAGTTCAAAAAAAGAAAAGTCTAAAGCCAAATCAAACAACCTAGTATCATCGCAAATTATGGAAATGTTTTTTAGACTTTATGATGACGACGGTATTTTGGAAGAAAAGTTGAAGAAAAAAATAAAACCTCGAAAAAGTGCACAGGATGGTTTGCAGCAAGAATTGGACCTTTTCCCAGACTTAGGTGACTCAAAAAATTCATAATTACAATGGGTATAAAACCGATTCCCTTAGGAGAGTCTTTACTTAAGAGTTTCCTAGGGGGTATCAAAAAATGGAAAAAATAAAAATTGTAAAGGTAAGTTACTCAGAAGAACTTCAAGAAGAATCAGAGCAAGCTATTAAAATGCTTATTGAAAAAATATTAATCAAGGAATTGGATTTTGACTCAGAAATTCAGGGAATCATCCTTTCCGACTAAATAAAAAAGGAGGAAGGCAAAATGAAATACGTTGTCCTATATAGTAGGGTTAGTACGGAAGAACAAAATGAACAGATGCAACTTGCAGCGGCGCAAAACTACATTAAAGGCATTCCGACTGAACAACTCATCAAATTAACTGACCATGGTGTCTCTGCTTTAAAAGTGGAAATGAAACAACGTCCCAACTTTAAAAAACTGCTTGATCTTATTGAACAAGATAAAGTATCAACCTTAGTTGTCTATCATCGTGATCGACTTGCACGAAATTTTTATGAATATATAGATATTGTTAGATCAATTGTCCAACATGAGGTAGAGGTTATTTTTACAAGTTTTAAGTGCTCCCCTTTCACTTATGATATACAAATTGAGGGGATATATGGAATTTTATCTCAGCAAGAAGGAGCAAATATTGACAAGAGAACCAGGGATGCACAAGCTCTCTATCCAA
Source organism: Bacillota bacterium (assembly GCA_030705955.1). Lineage (GTDB taxonomy): Bacteria > Bacillota > Bacilli > Bacillales > Cytobacillaceae > JAUZPL01. The sequence continues at coordinate 9,905 of JAUZPL010000027.1, forward strand.
ATACTATTATCGGATATGAGGTAATAAAAGATAAAAGTTCCAAAAAAAAGGCCTATCAAATAGATTCCAATTATTCAGCAAAAATTAAAGAAATGTTTCTAAGCATATCTGAAGTAACATCTAAGGAGGACTTTTTCTCTCTTCTTGAAAAATATAAACGTTTATTTAAACGAAAAAACACAGATAAAGTCCTTACCCTTCTTCAAAAACCATTTTATGCTGGTTTAAAAGAAAATGGCGGGTACTATACCAACCTTGATCACGCTCCCACCATTATAGACCCGCAACTTTTTTATAAAGTTCAAGAGGTAATTACTTTTTATGATGAGGATTATTCACTTGAAAAAGTAAAGGAAGCAGTCGAAAAACTCTTTACCCCTACTTGTGGGGTTTGCGGTTCGAAAATGGTTTATCCAAAGAAACGATTGGGGCAAGAAGGAATGTTCTGTTGCTCGAAAGACCACAAAAACAAAAAAGTGATGATTCCATATGGCGAATTGGAAGAGTGTTTGGTGACAACTACAGAAGAATATTTAAATAATCTTAATCTTAAACAAATTGAATGGTGCTGCCATAACTTTCTTCATAAAAATATAAATCAATTACAGCAAGAGGCAAGTTCAAAGACAAATCAAATGAAGAAACTCTACTTAAAAATTGCTTTACATGGTCACAGTTTAAGTTCTAAAAAATTCATGAATGAGCTGTCTTTAATAGAAAAAGAGGTGAAGTCCATAAAAGTAAAATTGGAGAAATGTATAAAAGGAAAGGATGAAATGAAGAGTCTAATCAAATTAATCAAATCTTCTTTACAACGGGAAATGACAAAAAGTGAAAAATTAGACTTGAGCCAAAAGTTTTTTCCAAACATTAGCATTTACCCTGACAAATTCGTTATTGATGCCACGTATAGCCAGTTCATAAAGGAAGGTGAGCTATTCAATGCAAACTAAAAATGCATGTGGATACCTAAGAATATCTAGTAACAAACAAAGCAAAAATAATTCCTTTGATATTCAAAAGGCGGAGATAGAAGCTCGCGCAAATAAAGAAGGATATACTATCGTCTGTTGGATAAGAGATAAAGGAGTTAGTGCTTATAATACTGATGCATTGGATCGGCCTGGAATTTTCGAACTACTTAAATTAATTGAAAATGACAATTCTATCGAAGCCCTATTTTTCTATGAAGAAAGTCGACTTGACCGACAAATAGATAAATTTGTAAATGGAGTTTTTAAACTAATAAAAAGTAAGAAAAAACACTTTAAATTCTTTAACTCTAAAGAGTTTGAAGGTGAGTGGGATCCAAATAATGTGCAAGCTCAGATTAACTTAATCGCTGCCTATAGTGAATCTGCTGTAAAATCAAAACGGGCAAAAGATGCTCAAAAAAAACTATTAAACAATGAAGGAATTAGTAAAAGACCCGGTTCAAGGCCGCCTTTTGGTTTTAATTGGGATATAGAAGCGAAAGTTTTGGAACCTAATGAAGATAGAACCACAGTCGTATTCATTTTTTATTTAGCCGCTTGGGGGTATGGAGATAAAAGAATCGCGGAGATTTTAAATGCCTCCAGTATTCCCTCCCCTAAAGGTGGTAAATGGCGTTCAAGCACTGTGGATAATATCCTCAATAACTTAAGCTATGCGGGCCATTTGGCTTGGAATGTTAGAAAAAGCATTCATAATAGTACCAGAAAGCCAATTGATGAAATCGATATTTTTAAAAATAACCATCCCCCCATTGTCCCAAGCCACTTCTGGGCATTAATTCGCCAATTGAGGGAATTAAAAAAGGATTATGGAAAATTTGATACCTCGTTTGTATTTCGAAACTTGATTTATTGTAAACATTGTGGTCAACAACTATTAACAAAAGACATGAGCCCAGCAAAATCCACAATAAAGTATTTATCTTACAGTTGCCCCCAATGTAAAACTAAAATAAACGCGGAGAAAATTCATGATGAACTATTTAAAAGGATAGGTGGAGACCTTTACAAACAAAGTAACGAGATGGAAAGATATTCTGATAAAGTTTTAATCTCTTGGAGGAATAAATTAACCGATAAAATTCAGGAATTGAATGATAAACTCAAAGTTATTGACTTTAATGAAGAACAGGAGAAGAAAAAGCGGAAATTAAATGCCAAATTACCCAAATTTGAAAAAATTTATCTTATTGCAAAAAGGCAAATAAAAGAAACAAAAGAAAAAGTAATTATCAGTTTGGAAACTGTTACTACCCTTTTGAATGATGAAAAACTAAAACTTTTTTACAAATGGTTTAAGGACATGGAGATTACGAATATGAGTAATACCGAAAAAAGAACGATTGCATTATTATTTCTTAAAAGGGTTGAGATTGATTTAGAAAAAAATGAAGTGGTTAATCTTGAGTATCGGCTTACACCTTTTATTGAACTGGAAACAACGATTGGACAAATAACCGAATTTAAAGTTCAGTAACTGGTTACAAAACCGAATGAGAGTAAAGTGATTTGACAAATGAAATATGCAACGATTAAAAAAAGCCTTGTTATCAAGGCTTTTTGGGTATACCCTTTCGGTAAAATGTCCGTCTAGGGATCCCTAGACGAGTATAAAGCCGAAATAAATATTTATAGAGTGGCTAGAAAACCGAATAATATATCCAATTAACATATACAATTTTTCATTATTGCTACAGGTAGTCGGTGTCGAACCAAGATTTAATAAAATAATGGAAAAGCATGACCAATTCATTGAGTAAGGGTATAATTTGAGGTAGTCGTGTTATCCAAAAATTAATGAAATTCCAACAAACGTTGAATTTATTGATTTTATAGGCTTGAAGATTTTTTACCGGACTCAAAATCTTGTTCCTTCTGTAGTGTACTTCATTTATTCGTGCTTCTTCCAGTTGATTATATTAACCAACAAACCGATATTGAATTTTTCCTTCCTTCATAAGTTGAACATGTGCTAATTGTTTAAGTGAAATCTCAATCAAAGAGCATGAAGGATATTGGGCAGCCCAAAATCTTCATGTAAAGATACATAGAGAGAAGTTTTGCCCTGAATGGTGTGTAAACAAGTATATCGATGAACATAAACAAATTGCGATTAAAGAAAGACGAACTCGTTATGGATTATAAAAGAATCACCTCGATATCCTGTATCGAGGTGACAATTTGACCCTAGTTTTCAATATATAATCTCTTAAACTCATTTGCGAATTTTTTAAAAAAATCTCTATCAAGAGCAGTCACACCCAGTACTAAAAATAATGATAAAAATTTTTCCAAAAAAAATATCTGAAAATAACTACTCCAAAACAGATTAAATTATATTTTATATATTTTTTTAATATTTATAGCAAGGTTATACCTACGTTCCTCATTTTTCCACAATACATCTACCTCACATTTCGGACAAAAAAGTTCTATTTTATTTCGGCCTTTCGTCAAACGGTCTTGACACACTTTTTTATGAATGTAACAAAATCTCTCCCATAAAAAGACCTCCATTAACAGGAAGTTAGCAAAATAAAATTAACTAAAAGACACCTTGATTCTCATAACCAAGGTGTTCAGGGTCATTAATAAGAAAAGTATTTTTCCATTTCAAATTGGTAAAAACCATTTAAATTATTTTTGTATTCTAGGAAATCGACATTAACTTCTAAATTATTATTTTCATCTAAATTAATATTTTTAAGCTGTTCATCTTTTTGCAGTCTTGCAATTAAGCTAAATGAGAGACCTGTTTTTAATAAATCGATTTTTTTATTATCATTTGTTCCATATATAGCGTCATTGTATTCTTCTTCTGTTATCAGATTTAACTCATATAGAACTACAATTAATCTATTTAATTTATAGCTTATAAAGTCATCCTCAATTTTTAATTTTATTATTGCTAGATTTATTAACTCAGCATCATTTTTAGTTGATAAATCTACAAAAACTTCTTGTATTCTATCCTGGTAATTTTCTGTTCGGATAGCTTTTTCTCCATAACTGATTCCAATATATAGATCGGCCGAACCATCTTTAATACGTCTTTTAAAATAACTGTATGTGCTATTAATATTCTCTTTCAAAGAATTTGATCTTCTGGCAAGGTGTCCACGGTAATAGTTACGCGCTTTTTTGTATTTTAACCGATATATTGCGTAATCAGATATTGTAGTTCTTTCTATTTTGCAAATGAATAAAATATAAACCTTTTGTACTATATTCATCTTTTTCCATAATGAAGATTTTTTGCAAAACTCTATTCTTTTGATTACTTTTTCTAAATATTTATTATCAATTGAAACCAAAGATTCTAAACCACATCGTATAAATAGCCTTTTTAAATTTTCTAATTCATCTAGTGACTCTGTTAAAATAAAATCTTCATTTTCCTTAATAATTTGAATTTTTTCTTTAACGCTTTCCTTCTTGATTTTATCAATGTCAAATTCAACTAAAATAGGATTTTCAATTTTATCTAAAAAAATATTACTCCTTAACTTTTTAATTAAATTTTCCATCTTATTTCCTTGTTTATTATATTTACTATTAAGAAAGTGAACTTGTGGTAACAATCTGTTCAATTGATTTGATTCCACGTTAAATATCTCGTTCAACCTGTTTACTCTACCTATTAAGTTTGTAGCTTGCTTTTCTTTTAGCCCATTTGAATGCATGATAAATAGAGTATCAATAGGTAGATTAATACCTTCTAATATTACCTTGTTTGCAATGGCATAATTTAAGTCAGAATTAGTTTTGAATTGAAACTCCAAATATTCTTTAATTGAATCAGGCATTCTTCCATGTAAATATATAATCCCCTTTTTTAACAACTCGATAACATAAAAATCTTTATGGACTAATTCCTCTAATTCTTTAATTAGTTTTTCTGTACTACTAGTTAATTTTTTATCAGGCAGATTACTGTAAAATTCTTTTGAGAACTCTTCAATTTTCCTAGGTGCCATATGGTAGATAAAGTTTTTATTACCCCTTTTTAATTTTATATATGTAATATATCCAGCTTCATTTTTCTCATTTCTTATTTCTTCAGAAGGGTAAAATTCATTTACAAACCTGTTGTATATGAATACTTTTTGGTTCTCTCTATATTCATATATTTCTGGTTCCTTCATATTGTATTCTATCTTTTGTTCCACAATATTATCCTGAAAATCTAATCTCAGATTATTACTTTTATTTATCAATGGAGATAGATAAATAGTCTTTTGCTTATTATTTCTGCGTGCATTATACCTTAAAAGCCTTGAAAGCAATATGCTTCTGGGACTTTTTTCAAATAAATTGTGAGCTTCATCGATATAAAGAATATCAAAAGCAATATCTTCATTTTTCTCTAATAACCTTAATGCCCTTTCCTGAGTTAATACTCCAACAAAACTTTCTTCTTTTCTATACATTTCGTCGTGGATAATTATTTTACGTTTTAAATTCGCTTTTCTCAACAACCTATAGGTTTGAACCAAAAGCGATTTAGTTGGTACAATAATTGCTATTTTACTTTTCACACCTAAATTATTTTTTATGTGTTCGAAAATTAATGAGCTCTTTCCAAAAGAAGTGGGAGCAATATAACTTATATGTTGATCATTTGAGTTTAATAAGTTAATTCTCTTTTGCTTCTGTTCTAGTGTTTCAGTATAGTTTTCGTGCCTATATTCATCTAATTGTATACCTGCGAGTGTATCTGCTAATTTTATATCGGGTAATAATTCTTTTTGATTTATTTCTTTGGCTATTGGATAAAAGCCAAAGTTGATTGCAAAGTCATAAAGTGGTCTATAATCATGATAAGTTGTTGAATATTTAAGAATTATATAATAAGCGAATTCGAGATAAGCAGCGTTTCTGCTATCAGATTCGAAACTTTTAATAAATATTATTGCTACAGACAATAGGTACGTTTTTTCCTTATTTGTTAATTCTTCCTCCAACGTTAGTTTTTTCATAGTCTCTTTAAACAAGGGAATTTTATTTACGTTTGTTAACTGGGCTTTTTGCTTGCTGTTCATTGCTATCCTCCCTTTTAGGAACACCTAAGAAATCCATGAATAAGTCCAAAGATTTTTTCGTACAACAAATAATCATCAATTTCTTATAACTAAATTTTGGGATTAACTTTAAAACCTTCTTATGTATATCATTTACATCATAATCTTCCCAATCCCCATTAAGAAATACAGTTGCTGCTGGTATTATGTTAAAACTCTCAGGAGAATGATATTTCTTTAGAACAAAGTCATCAGAGAAGCTTTGTAATATTGATAAAATAGTTTCCTTTGAATCTACATCTTTTGAATTAGCATGCTGATAGGCATTTTGCCAAGGGTCATTTTTTGCTTCACCGTTCAATTGTTTCTTCAAACTTTTATATGCCTCGCTTATTTTATCTGAATGAGACACATTTTCAGATCTTGCGTTTCCAGATTTGCTGTCTAGAATCCATTCCTCATTATCACGGGAGTAGAAACCATCAAATCCTTTTTTAGGGGATGCGTCCTCCATATTTAAAAACATACACTCTTGCCTATAATTTATACTTCGTAAATACAAATGCATGAAAAATTCAGCCGTAGTCCCATTTCTACCCCTTTCATCTTTTCCTAAGAAGTAACCGTGGGCAACCTTTTTAATAATTTCTATAGATGTTTTGTTTTTGTGACCTCTGCAAATACTTACAAAACTCTCATTTATAAAATCGACCATTTTTTTATCAAATTCCTTGATGTCAATATAATGAAGTTCTGCATTTTTATCTATAGCGATTATTTGAGTGTTGAAAATACTTTCACTCACTTGGTTCACCCTCTTTACAGGAATAGATTTATGGAGAAATGTATCTATTGGTGACACTTAGTAATATTTGGTATCCATACATATTGTAACAATAATAGACTACTTGTGGAAAGTTTTTTATATTTTTCAAATTACTTTCAACTGGTTTTGGGTCAATTTGAATGCGCGCTAAAAGTGAAATATCCCCCGTTATTTCCGTGTTTTTCAACTTTTTATGCAAAAACTTATTGTATAGTAATGGATTCTTCATTTGATGTCTTAGACTATCTTCCGTATGAATCCGTAGCTTAGTTCATCACAACCTAAGCTCGAAAGCATTTAGTTAGTACGTTCTAAGATGTATATTCTATCCTTCTTAAGGATTCGCCAGTTAGTCAACTCGTTGTAGCCTTTAGCAATAATTTTTACAGCAGCAAATTTGAATGCTTCTTCTCCAATCTCTTCACGAATCTGTTTCAAATGATATAACTTCTCTTGAGTGCTAATGTTGTTACACAATTAGAAACTAAGTTCTAGTGTAAATCCTAAAATAAAAACAAGACTAAGAGCATCAACCCTTAGTCTCGTTCATCAGCTATAAAATTTTTGCACCATTACAGTATTCAGCGCTCCAGAACCTTGAATACTGATAGAGTAAGTTACTAGATCGTCAAAAGGAATTTCTAGGCTGAAGTTAGTTAGAGTAGCATTGCCTTCAGACTTAGTTCCAGATGTCATTTGGTTGAAACATCAACTTTGTTCGACTTAATGAATGCTGTTTCTAACAGACCATAAGCAGCATCAGATTCAACGAAAGCTCCGTCATAGTCTGCTCCACTCTTTGAAACATTACATGTTTTCTTTCCAGAAACCAGCAGTGTCTTTTGAAGTAGCATCAATTGACTCACCCGAACGAGAAAGAGTTGCGTTCCTCTGTCCAGCAAGAAGCTTTCCAGTTGTTGAATCTTTTATATATACTTTACATTTCATCCCGGTGATTTTAGCCATGAATATTACTTCCTTTATAATATAAGAATAAAGGACCTAGCAACAACGATTCATAAGGCTTTTTGATACAGGTGGTCGGGGTCGAAAATAGGTTAGAATGATTTTTATAAGGCTCTACGTGAACAATATATAAAATTTGTGTAAACGGTTTGGATCTAGAATTCCCTAAGAGAATGTATTTTCTCACCTTTTTGTAAAATTAAAATTTAATTCGGATTTTAACAACATTTTTATACTTATTTGTATCTTGAAATAAAAAAATTTAATAATGAATAATCTAAGTGGCTTAAATTGTAACAGTACTGGAAAAAATAACGCTAGAAAAATTGTTATAAATTTATTTTTCTTTTAAATTTGGATAATTCTTTTATCAATACTCAGAAACAAAAAACAATAATTTACATCTATATACAAAAAGCTATTTGAATTACGGAAAAATAATTAGCCTTCTTCTTTTTAAGCGAATAATAACTTTTTAGCGTAAATTAGTGTAATACCAATAAAAAAGGCAATAGAGAAGCTGGCTAAATTACCAACAATAAAATAGTCACTTGTTTTGCTATCTAATTCTTTAAATCTGCCAATAGACTTTACTGCTATTATTATAGCTATTACATCATACTGATTTATTAGAATGGCAGATATTATTAAAATTCTTTCAATATTCCCAATTACCTTTCCATACCTTTTCATTCCCTCTTTCTCGCTTTCATTTTCACTTTTAATGCCTTCTTCTACAGTAGCTGCTGTTTCTTGTGCTAAACTAACGTACCTAGCATTATTACCAATTTGTGGTTCTATCAGTTCTTGGGGTAACTTAATTATTAATAGTGACAAAATAGTTCCACCTTTTATAGAAAAGAGTAAACCGGCAATAATTAGGATTATAAAGGATAAAAGGTTAATATTATTTATTAGTTCTAGAAACGGATAATCTGAAATAAATTTTTCTAGCAACTTATTTAAAAAATAATTGGGTTTGATATCATGAAGAAAAGGATATGCTGCCATAATAATGAAAATATGAATTAATTGATCACTTATAAAGAATAAAAAGGATTTTAAATTGCTTTTACCTTTATCAAAAAATATTTTAGCTTTATCAATAAAAAAATGCGTTATTGAAATCACTACTATAATTAATAATAAATAGTAATTGATAAATAAAATTGTCAAAAGTAATGAACTAAAGAGAAAATGACTTGAATGCCATAAAATCCAAGGATCACTGTTTAATTTTTTTTTAACTAAATTATCATTTTGCAAATAAAAATCAGTTAATATATGACTTAAAATAAGTAGTGATATTACAAGGGTTACATACATTATATCCTCCTCTTTCTATAGAAAATTGAGCTCTTCAGTTAAACTTTAATAATTAGAATTTTATTCTCAACGATAAACTGTAGAGTTTATTATCCATAATGATAAACTCTACAGTTTATTATCCATAATGATAAACTCTACAGTTTATTATCCATAATAATAAACTCTACAGTTTATTATCCCTTGTTAATATAAGTTATAGTATTATTCCTTCCATTTACTCTTCAAAAATTCTTTAATATTTTCTTTAGTACTTTCAATTTCCTTATATAAAGACTTTTTTAAGGTAGCACTAACTGAACCTTGACTTATATTTAACTTTTCAGCCACTTTATATTGTGAACCAAGTTCTTTATATAATTTAATTATTTCTTGCTGCTTTTTAGTTTGGTTATTAATACAAGTCTCACTGATAAGTATTAAGGTATTAATAAGCTCGTCTTCTTGTGAATCAGAAAAAAAACAAATGGATGGCTTCTTGTTTTTTGCTTTTTCTACCATTTTTCTAGCATACCAATATGCAGGACCATCAGAACCTATTGAGATGTCTTTTGAAAACTTGGTCCCCATTTGACCAACACCTATACCGAATACTAGTTCAATCGGATGCATTTTTCCTCTTATGAATTCAATAATCTCAAGACTTAAACTTGGCTTGATCAACAGTCCTTGAAATTCGTCTCCTAAAGTAATTGTGAAGTTGGAAGCAATTGATTCGTTATATAGTTTATTCGCATTATTTAAAACGTCATTAAATTTATCTTGGATTTCTTGTCTATTTTTAATCTTTTTTGAACCTACAATATCACCTATAATGGCACAGTACATATACGTAATACTCCTTAATTTAGATAAAATACTTTTTATATAGATATTTCGATAATTTTTTACAATAATCCTTCAATTTATTATATATTCGGGTTTATCTTCTGAATTTGTATGTTTGTCTTTTACTTTTTAATCGTAACATTTTTTCCAATACTTTAACTAAAAGATAAATTTGAATTTTTACTTATAATTTTCGCATATCCATAACAGTCAATCATTCGTCTATATATAAGTAAATTATGTACTGAAAAAGTATTAAGCTAATAAGTCCATTATATCAAATAAGCCTATTATGTATTATTTGACTTACCCTGAAACTAATGAATTAAATAGAAAATGATTATGATTGTTTATTGAAAAATAAAAGTACAGAGTTTTGTAGGAAAATTGTGTAGAACTTAATTGAATAAAAAAGGCTTGCCAGCCCTTAAAATAACTTCTACTGTATTGAATGACGATCATAACAGCGAGAGGATATGAAAGAATGCTAGCAATGCCAGAGGTAAATTATATCAAACATCTAAGAGAAAACGAAGGCTTTACAATTAATGTAATTGCCAAAAACCAGCAATTGGAGGACGTGAATTGAATCGGCTACACTTGTTTTATAGAGTACTGGTTAAGTTGTTTAATTCTATTATGCCTTGTACTAAACAAAACAATATCTCTTTGAAAAGAACGTCCTTAATTTCAGAGACTGCACTTCAGAAAATTGGACTGATAGGCGATGCCCCAGATAGTTGGATAGATTTGTCCGCATATATTCGTGATATATTTTTTTATAAACAAATATGGCTACCTTATGCAATTAAGCCAAAGGTAGCCGTCATTAATTTAATTTTTTAAATATCGACTTTGTAACCAACTTGGAAAATCAACTAGCGAAAATATCCATCTGACATATGCCATTACAGTACTTGCTCGGCGTGGAATTGTACTTGCATCTGGGTCTAAATTGTGGACTCCACATTCTTGCATGATTTCAATAACTCTGCTTTTGTCAAATTCTCTTTTCATAAAAAATTCAGAAAATACTTTATTGAAAATTTCATGTTTTAAAATTTGGGCAGCTATTGCCATGTATTTATGTTTATATGGAAAGGACATTATTTTCCTTCCCAGCGGAGTTAACGAGAAAATTATATTCCTATTTGCATCTCTGCTTTTTTCAATTAATCCGAAATATCTTCCAATATCCGTATAATAATTGGTTTGTCGTTCAGTGAAATTATAATTTTCTGTAATGAAATGTTTTTCAAGTGACTCGTTAAACAATAAGCCAAGTAAATCAATGACCCTACGGAAATTGTCAGCTTGTGGGAAAGGAATCTTAGGTTCTGATTCTATTACCGTTTTAGCAAAAAGCTCTTTTAAATCGTTTATAGTAATTTTTTGATGATAAACCATAAAATCAACCTGGTCTATTAGCTGTATCGAATTAAATACATTTTCATCGTTAAATTTGAAGATAAAGAAGCTAAAAATGTCTTGTGAAAATGTAAAAAATATAGGCATAACTTCTTTTTTAATTTTGTATTGCCATACCCTGTATGGATAAAATAATTGCCGAACATTAAAATCTGTTACTGATTCCTTTTTAGCTTCAACAATTGCAAAATTCTTTCTACTTTCATATCCACCATCAATCTCAATTTGTGAGCCATTTACATCTATACTTTTATATGTGCCTTCAGGTGACTTTACCTGAAATGAAAAATCTCCGCTTCCCATACGTCCAGAAACACTAGGAAACACGCTTCCTAAGTTTTTAACATAATCTTCATTTAATAGGTGATGTATCATTCCAGAAACATAAGCTGTATGTAAAGCTGCACTTTCTGAATAAAGATTTTTTGTATCAATGGTTTCAACATGCTTTGGAATACTCACTAAAATTGGCTTTTTCTTTTCGTATTCAACTTTTTGAAAAATATCAAATTGCCCTATCACATATTTGGAACGAGATAAAGGCAAAATTGATAATTTATTTTTCTTAAAAATACCCGGCAAATTTGAGGCGTGGTCAAACTTACACATTAACCGTGGCTCACGATATTCACGAATGGCTTCGGCTGGAATTTCATAGAAACCATCATGATTTATAGCGCTTAAAATATTATACTTATCAAAAAGTTTATTCCAAGCTGTATCGTTTTTAAATTCCAGTTTCGATGTTGTTGAAGTCAAGGTAATCCCCCACAATTAAAACTTCTTTTATCTTTCCTCTTCCCTCAGCTTTCGAGTTAATTGCTCGATTTGCTTTTACAGTTACAATTCTGTGTGCAAATTCCTGGTAAATATCACGAATAAAAGGCGTATCAGAATTGCTTAACAATACTTTACAGCCATTTTTATTTAAATCAGTAAATACATCACGTAGTAAATATTGCTCTTTCTCTCCGAAGCCTTCTTGAGCATAACTTGTAAATGACGATGTTTTATTAAGCGGATCATATGGTGGGTCAAAATATACAACATCGCCCGGTTTAGCATTTTCAACAACTTTTTCAAAACTCATATAACGAAAATCAACATTATTATTTATTAAATATTTATGTACTTCATCAAGCACATCTTTGTTTACGATTTCAGGTTTTTTGTATTTGCCATAAGGAACATTGAATTTCCCTTTAGAATTAACTCGGTATAATCCGTTAAAACAAGTTTTGTTCAAGAAAATAAATCGTCCAGCTTTTTCAACATCAGATTTTTGAGCGTAAAATTCTTCTTTTCTATCCCACTCTCTAACTTCGTAGAAATAATCGCTGCTTCTTTTTTCATGTTCTTTCCTATGTTTTTCTAATTTGTCAATTAATTCACCAAAAAGCTCTTTATCTTGAATTACTTTATATACGTTTATTAATTCGCCGTTTATATCATTAACTACTGCATTTCGTGGCTGTATATCAAAAAGCATAGCTCCTGCTCCCAAAAACGGTTCAAAATATGTGGTATTGGTATCACGTATTTTTTCAATTTCAGGAACAATTTGTTTAAACTGTAACAGCAATTGCCTTTTTCCGCCAGCCCATTTTAAGAATGGCTGTACCATGTATTTAAAACTCCTTTTTTTCAATCTGTTACTAATTATAGCTTTTTTGGACAAGGAATGGTAGCTATAGGATTTTATGCTTTACAGTAACTAATGCCTTTCCACGGCCATTTTAGAATTGGTTGCATTCGATTGTTGTGCATTTACACCACTCATAATTACTTATATTTATCTACCCATGTAAACCAGCTCACTACTGTACTTGCCCTACGCATAGAAGTAATTACATTAAGCGACTCTTTCTCGGCAATACGGCCAGCAATATACTCTTGGCATTCTTTTTTGTTAATAAATAATTTGCTTTTATCATATAATTCTCGTAAAAAGGGGTTTTCTAAAATTTTCAGCGCAAATACTCTTTTTGTTGAGCCCTCTAGTAAATTTTTAATGCCTTCGCCTTCATTATTTAGGAAATACCTCATCTTTTGCTTGTTTACTAACCCTAAATACTGTAGTGCATCAAGATAGTAAGCGGCTTCCCGTTCAGTAAGCTTACACTTCTCCATCACTTCAAATTTAGAGGTACCATTATAATCGAGCGTAATAAAGATATCGTATATTAATTGTAAGTTGTTAGCCTGCGGAAATGGAATCTTTCTCATTCACTCACTCCATTATTATATAAACAAATCATTCTCAGCTGATTCTACATTAAATTGATTGCTGAGCAACTTAGCATAAATCTTTGTTAGAATATTTTCTTGTTGCGTTGAATCTATGGTTGTTTCTGAAGTAATCTGTAATGAATTAAGTAGTATAGGGAATCCTCCATTTGCATAGGCAGAAAAAATTTCATATTTTTCATCGCTTTTAAGAATTGATTGCTCTTTTTTATATGCGTACGCAATCAAATCCATTAAGTCATAATCACTTTCTGTAAAAAATTGCATCAAAACACCGTCGCTTGCTGCTTTTTCAATTGGAACATATTTTTCGTTAACATACCCAATAACTGCGGACAAAACAAGGATATCTCTATAACTATCAAAGATCTTAAAACCATTTGTGAGTTTCTGCATCATTTCATGCTGTAATGCATTTCGTTTTATACGAATTTTGGTATTTACATAGATAGACATTTGATCTCCTCCAGACTGCTGGGATGTATTTTTGAAAATGTTTTGGACTCCTGCTTTTCAAATACATAAACGCAACTAATATGGGGGCCAATATGGGAAGCTATTGCCTCATAGCTCTCCTTTGCTATCATAAGGATAACTTGATGTGTAAACCCGCTTAGTGATTCAGCACTTTTTTCCAGATTTTTATCAAAGATATCTCCAAATGGCGCATCAATAAGCAATGGATATTCCTTTGTCACTTCAAATGAATCTTCGCTTCTGACATCATTTGAATAATCCAAAATAGCCTTGACAAAAGCTAGAGTATTCATTTTACTTTGTCCAGTGGAATTAGACTGTGCACAACGAATGATTGCCGATTCTCTTACTTCATCTTCTGAGAGGCCGCTTGAAATAAGTTGTGTGTATTCTCCCGACTTACGCATCCCTTGTAGCATTCCATTCAGCTGTTCTTCATAATATGTAATCAACTGATACCGAGAACGTACGTTGTACTGCACAATGTAAAGTTGACGACCATAATTTGCATCGTCACACAAACTATTAAAGGATTCTATAAGGCGTTCATTAATACGGTTTAACGCAGTCATTTTATTAATTTCTTTAATTCTTGCCAGTGCTTTTATGCACTTTTCTACGAAACGACTTTCCTTTTCTATTCTCACTGATTCACTCTGATACTGTGAAAGCGATGTTTTTATTTTTTTCTTAGATTCCAGTTCTTCTTCGATAATGGGTATATTTTCCGTAAGACTGGTAAGCTCTTCGTCAAGTTCCCATTTTTTTCTCTGTGTGTTTTCGTATTCTTTCTCAATATTCTCAGCTTCGGATGAGCCGCTATTGAGTATCTGTGCAGATAACGACGCAATTGTTTCTTTAATTTTTTGAATGGCCTTTCCACAATTTTCAAGGAGTTTATAATCCTTCGCAATCTCTGCTTTGACGTTCATGACGTTTAATTCCATCTGTCGGACCATTTCACCGATTGTACTGTTGATATTGTCTGGTGGTAGTGTACTCTTAAGTTTCTCTAGTTGTTGACGCATTTCCAGAATCCATTCTTCACCACAGATGCATTTTTCACGCTTAAGTATATTATTAACAGCTTCTACTGTTAGCCCGACAGGAACATCATATTTCGTAATAAGCTCTTTCACATCATGGAATAAGGGATCACAAATTAATAAATACCCACGTTTCAAGCTATCCATATAATTTTTGAGCAACTCTGCCTTGCGATTTTCTTCTCTTTCTAGTTGTCTCCTAGCATCTTTTCGTTGTTCCTCTAATTTTTTTACTTCTTGAATATTGCTTAAGAAAAGTGATAATTCATCTGCTCTTGCGTTATGGCGAGCAAGTTCAGCTATCACTTCCGCTCTTCGAGTTTTTTTATTATTTAGGTCTGTC
This sequence comes from Bacillota bacterium, assembly GCA_030705955.1. Taxonomy (GTDB): domain Bacteria; phylum Bacillota; class Bacilli; order Bacillales; family Cytobacillaceae; genus JAUZPL01. The sequence goes on from JAUZPL010000027.1 coordinate 25,408, forward strand.
TCTTTACTATCAATCTCTGTAATAATTTGTTCTAACGTACTTTTTCCATGCTGCCTGGCCAATGTTCGTGCCCGCTTATTAATTGACTTCTGTATATCTTGATATCCAAGAATACACAGTTCGATCAGTTCTACGTTTGTGATATCGTTAATTACGCCACCGATGGCCTGCACTGAGTTCTCGTCAACCGAACTAAGCTGTTTCATTCGTTCACCGTCAAATATAATCCCATAGAGAATCGCTTTTGGAATTATTTTGTTTAGCATTTTATTTACTTCATTTTCGTCCCTTATCGGCAGACTAAGCTCGTGGTTAGGCTTATAATAACTAATCGAATGGTACTCATCTGACTGAATCCTTTGGGGAGTCTTTCGAAACTCCTCTTTACGCTCAACAATATAAGTTGTTCCCTCGTGCTCCAATTCAATTGTTACAATACATTCTTCACGTTGAGACTCTCCCGACTCAAGTTTTTTGTACAAGGTTGAGTTAAGGGAATATGGTGTTGCTTCTTTATTCTTTAACTTTGAAAAATCAAAACCATATAATGCCCACCAGAATGCAAAGAGTATCTCAGTCTTACCAGCGCCATTTGTGCCAATAATTAGATTAATATTCTTGGGGCCATGCTGTTCAAATGAGAGCTCGCCATCAACAAAACACCGATAGTTGTGAAATTTAATTTTCTTAAATTGCATTATCAACGACTTCCTTAACCAGTTTTTGAAACATTTCTATTGGATTAATGCTCTCATCATTTTGAGAGTCTTTCATAATTTGAATACTCTTTAGAAACGCGTCGCTTTCAGCAGATGAAAAAGAGAGTTCCTCAATTATTTTCATCAAATTCTGTTTCATTTCTATTCTCCTCCTCTATTCCATAAAATGAGCATATGGCTTCAAGTTCTTTATTAATCTTAGTCCTGTTATCCGCTAAACGAGTATACTCTCGAACGCGCCTCAGTTCATTCACCACAAGTGGGCGAACCCCCATTCCAGCAGTGACATCTTCAGGTGGTAAAACTACAAAATCATATATATATGCAATTGTTTTTCCTGTTTCAGTACATTTTCTCAGAACACGCCCACGGCGCTGAATGGTCTGACGAGTTAGTGTATCACTTGCCATGATGTAAATCTTGTCCAATTTGGGAATATCAACACCTTCATCAAAGCATTTTATTGCTGCCAAAACATCGTAATATCCACGTTCAAATTCAGACAAAACTTTTACTCTGTCACCGGTTTTACTGGTAAACTGTGATACATTATAATGTCCATACACTGCCAGGATTTTTGTAACAGAATCTATTATTGATTCCTCGGTAATGCTGTCTTTTCCTTGGCCACAGTATATAACAGAATTTTGAAAATTGTATTTCCCGTCAGTGACTAATGTCCTTAATCTATCCATTTTACAGCTTGCTTTCTTTATGATAACACTACGCTTTGTCCTAATATCAACAATTTTTTCTTCGTCTCGAGGATCTTCATTTTCAAGATAAATTAGCTGCCTTGTGTAACTTTGATAATCCTCAAAATTTTCATTGCTGATATTAACAAATATCGGGAAATACAAATAGTGCGATAAAAAGTTATTTTCGATTGCTTCCTCAATTGTATACTTATATGTTTCGATAATACCACGAGTAAAATATTCAACAATTTGAGTGGTCTCAGCAACACTAAAACGTTCAGGTGTTGCGCTTAGTCCAAGCCTATAGGGAAACTGCTCTGGTAAATTTGCAATCTGATTTGGACTCAAGTTATGGGCTTCATCGATAATAATCATTTTATCCGTTGGCAAGTTTTTCATTTGTGTAGATAATTTTGCAAAAAAAGTATCATATGTCGAAATCCCCACTACTGGAAAATCAGACATAAAACTACTGATTATGAAACTATCAAAGTTCTTTTCTGTCTCCACTGAACTGGCCAGTCCACCAAACAGGTATGAATTTATTCCTATCTCTGCAAAAGAATGTTGCCACTGTGCCTGCAAATCAATCTGCGGAACAAGCACAATAACTGATAGTTTTCCTTTTTGCTCAAATAGAGCCTCTACAGTTTTTACCGCAGTAAAGGTTTTTCCTGTACCGGTAGCCATTTCATAAAAATGGCAATAACCATTGCTTATAAACTGTTTAATAGCAGTGTCTTGATATGGGTATAACTCTTTAACTTTGTTACTACTGGTGAGTTGAGAGGTAAAAGCTTGCTCAAGTCGCTCAATAGCTTTTTCTAAATCACCGCTGTGTTTATATTTATTAAATAGACTTCTCATTACTGCTTCCGGAAATGAAAATACCTTTAGTCCTTGCACGCGATTATTCCATAAATCTTCAAAATAGCTCTCTTGTTCAGCTATATCTTCTGAGTCCCCTGTCCAAGAAGTTAATACGACGGCACTCTCCAAATTGAGATTATACCCGCTATAAGTTTCATTCTGAGAGCCAATAAAGCAGACTTTATTGGCTTCTGAATCCTTTAAAAACCCTATCTTTTCATGGTATATTCCTCCGCATGGTATGTATGCGATTTTAATTATTAACCGATTAGCTGCAATCAGATTTGTAATTACATCTAGTTTCAGCAAATCTATTGAGTCCTCTAATGCTACTAAAATATCATTATTCAACTTTGTAATAACCGATGACTCCTGTATTGCTAGCCCTTTTTGTATGATGACTCTATCTTCCGGGTTGAGATCAACAGATGTCACAAGTCGAATGTTTCCACCACTACGAATAAAAGGGATCAAACCATTTGTAAAGTTTGCTAAAGAACTCAATGAAAAGTAACCGGTTCCTCTGTCGTATGACGTACTTCTTCGCAATGCCGGAATAATAAAATCTCTGTCTAACTCGTCATTCTTACTTCTATAGATTCTTTTAAAGTTAAAATCACTTAATGACACGCAACTATCCCTCCTTACTCAGAATTAAAACGATTCTATATAATTTCCCCTTTGTATACCGTATCTAAAAGTAGATTTTACAGCAAAGTTTACTTTCACCATTATTTACAAATAATTTGTGTCAATGTATCCTTTAAAAGTCTCAGTGTGCGCCACTACTTCTTCAGGTATTTTTTTTGAATCTTTTCCAATTACCTTCTTTTCTGAACCAATGAGGGCGAATCGAAATAGGAACTGTTATTCTATACAGTTTAGCTCTTTATATTTTAAACAACACGCAATACACTAAAAGCAAAAAGCACCCGAAGGAGGTTTCACTTACAAGTACACCCTTCTTGTGATTTTTAACTTATTAAGTTTCTACTAAAGCAGTTAAGCATCATTTCCAGCTATCGAGTAACAAAATAATTCCTTTTCCCATCTAATTAGGGTTTTGCACCCAACCACTTAAATCATATTTGAGCCTATTATTATATCAATACGAATATGGAATTTTATAGTCAGAAGAGTCAATCGGTCTCAGTAGTTTTCTAATTCCCAAAGAGGGGATTCCAGATGTCCAGTGAAAGTTTAATCTAATGAATTTTGCTCATTTTTCGCATAAGTTTTCAATGTAATTAGGTTTTGTTAATAGTAACAGTTGATGAAATAACAATTCTGCAATACTATTTTACCATGAAAATGGAATATACCTATACCATATATAAAATTTAACACCAAAATATACTTAAAACTAAAATGGCTAGACAAAAAGCACCAAAGTATTTTCCGCCTTCGTCGGTAGAAAAATATTTAAATAACTCTACGTATTAGTGTGTTGATAAAGCCAGACGTTTTTTGTGGTTAAAAAAACCCTGTAATTTTATTTTCTCCAAAAAAAAATGCCCTAATTGTTTAGAAATGTATTTAGAAAGTTTGCCCAATGTATAGGGACTACCAAACAAAAAGACAAATATTTTAATTAATTATTTGAAACTGTTAACGTCATTTTATGGAGCTGATTGTTTTGGAGATGAATAAGTTTCTGAAAGAGGTTGAAGAAAACCTTTTCGGAATAGGTCAAGACTACGGTATTACAAATAAACGTGATCAGTTTGAGGTATTTATTGGAGCACTATTCATTAAATAGAGGTGACTGACCCCGTGTGTGGTAATACATTACCACACACGGGGTCAGTCACCGGAATTTTTTTATTTAGAATAATAAAACTAGATGCTTTTTCTACATCACTTTTATTTGCATAATCTTCAGCTCTATGTTGTATCTTACTTGGTAGTAAAATTTTTCTACATCTAAGATGTTCTTTTTATTTTTTTATTAATTGTCAAGATTTCTCTCACTTTTAATAACTTTATAAAGATTTATCAATTCTGCATTCGAATCATTAATTACTGCTTTTTCTGGTGGTAAATCGAATAACAGTGCTCCGCCACCAATAAAAGGCTCATAGTATGTTATGGATTTGGTTTCAAAAAAAAAATCACATTTTTCTTAAGATATCTCAGATTTCCCGGTTTCAGGATTAAAAAACTCGCGTTGATCAAATTATAGAGTGTCTCAAAATTTAATTATCTATTTCAATTATTAATTCTTGACACCAAATTTTGTTAGATCAAGTGATATATTACATTTCATTATTATTATGGTAACTAGAAGAACTTCGTTATTCTTGAGTTACGATAAATTTCCCAAAACAAGATAAAAATTAAGTTTCCCCCCTCAACCAATATGGTGAGGGATCTGTATTTTGATACTTATATATTATTCAAGGAGTGCGGTATGCAATATTTTCCACTTTACCCATACTCTTTTATACTTATTATTTAGTAACTGTAATAAATGACAATTCTAAAGCCAAATAATACTCTTGTTTCCTTTTAAAAAAGAACACAATATTCACATGGATCATTTTTCTTGCCCAACCTTAATCTCTAAGCTTAAAAAGATTGTTGTTTAATCAACCCCATATGACTATTATAAGTATTTTTGTGCATATTTTTCGGCATCTTTTATATTATTAAAATTAGCCTTTTCTTTCCCATCTAAAAAAACAATAAATTCTTTTTTTGAGTATTGGATTATATCAAGATCTACTAAATTTTTCGTTTTAGTAGACCACATAATCATTCCCGTTTCATCATCTTTGGTATATTCTTGAAAATTCCGCATTATCACTCACCACAATTCTTGTAGCCTTAATAAAAATTTATTCAAATGAGTGGTTGTTTATGAGTGTTTATAAAACAATAAATTGAAACTCTTTTTACTATTAATACACTTTCCTATTTTTAATGATTAATAACTTAACTTATGCCAGATCACCCTATTCAGATTAATTACCCATTGAAAAGGTATTTGGAAAATTATGATACACCTAAATATTTCTTAAAGTATGTTCTACAATCTCCAAACCTGATAGCATAATTTTACGTTTTGTATTGTTCAAATTATGTACAGTTTGATTACCTAATTTTCTTATTATGTGCAAGATATCTGTCTGTCCTTCAGTGTCACATCCCATACATTGACTAATAATATAGTCCTCTGACCAAAAGAATGCACCTAATTCCAAATCTCTCTAGTTCTGCCAAAAAGTACACCCCTATTCTCAACACCTTATATCGTAAATTAAAAGATTTGAATGTACTTTTTTACTTGAAGAAAGATGGAAGCAATACGGTTCCACCCTTATATTCGACTAATTCGATGACAGTAAAGGCTTATTAACGTAGAATCTGAATCCCGTAATAAAGTTACTAGGACATTTGCCATCGACTCTACTTTAATATTTTTCTGGCCCGGCATAGGCAATTTCAATTTTGTTATACCCTTAACCTTTTATTTCGTGCCCCTCAATAAATGTTCTACTTGTTTTAGCAATTATTCCGATGCTTTTAACCTATCCCTAATATCAGCCTCTTCATCTCTCATGATTCCTATCCAGAATCGTTTTTTAAACATTTTCTTTTAAACTTTTTTTCATCAAAAAAATATTTTTATACAATTTTCTCCCACTTTTCCCCTAAGTGAATAAACAATTAGGAGTGAGCGAAATGATTAATAATCTACCTATCTCTGAAGAAATACTTCGAAAGCGCCAAGCAATTCCCGTCCTCATTGCAAAACTTTCTTATGTTGATCAAAACATGTCTCTTCACTATATGCGCTTGTGGGGAGAAAAGAAAGAAACTATAACCTCTCTATATGAACAACTCTTATCGGAAATCAGGAAGTTTTAATTCCACTAGTGGGGTTGATTCCCATTCAATATATTTAAAAATAATGCCAACTATACTCAAAATTAAATTTGAATTTAGTTAACCATACTTAATGGTTTTAAAGGCCCTTATAATTTTGTAGGTTTTACTTTAAGAATATATTTCCATACGAAATAACAAACTTTTTAAATTATAATACTTGAGACTATTTCTATGGAGAAAAGAGGTGGTATCAATGAGAGTAGCGCTTTATATCCGTGTATCCACAAAATTACAAGAAGAACGCTTCTCACTATCTGCTCAGGAAAAAGAATTACTAGAGTACGCAATAAGTAAAAATTGGACTGTTGTAGAGATTTTAAAGGATGTAGATAGCGGAGGGAAATTAGAAAAAAAAGGCCTAAATGAATTAATGGATTTAGCAGAAGAAGGATCTATTGACGTTGTCCTATGCATTGATCAAGATCGACTCTCACGCTTAAATACTGTCGAATGGGAATTCCTAAAAGACGTCCTTCGTGATAATAATGTAAAAATAGCTGAACCTGGTTCAATGGTTGATTTAAAAAATGAAGATCAGGAGTTTATATCAGACATTAAAAATTTAATTGCTAAACTTGAAAAACGTAAAATTGTTAGAAGAATGATGCGTGGTAAGCGTCAAAAATTACGAGAAGGTCAAGGCTGGGGTAAAGCACCATTAGGATACAAATTTAACAAAACCACGAAAAAATATGAGCTGGATGAGAATTGGTCATGGGTAATTCCTTTCATTGACGATTTGTATTTGACTAAAAACCTTGGGATGATAGTTATTGCACATGAACTAAATAAGATTTCAAAAACTCCTAGCGGTAGATTTTGGAATGAAACGTTAGTACAAAGAAGATTACTTTCAAAGGCGTTCCATGGTGTAATGGAAAAAACCTTCTCAAATGGTGAAACTATTTCTATCGACGGTATTTATCCGCCATTAAGAACGGAGGAAACGTGGAAACAAATACAAATGGAACGTGAAAAGCGAAAAACTCGGTTCAAAGTAGATGCACGTCAAAATGAGAACATTCACTTTTTAAGGCAAACATTTATTACTTGTGGTCATTGTAGTCGAAAGTTACATGTTGCCAATCATGGAACAAAAACGCATTCAAATTACTATATTAAACACGGGAGAAAGTTGAAGCTTAAGGATCGCTCCGTTTGTGATATTTCCATTAATACCATAAGGTTTGATGATAAATTAACTCTAGCAATTAAAGACATCTTGAAAAGCGAAGAAATTGCGAAACGATATATAAATCTTGAGTCCAATGATCAGGAAATTAATTTGCTAAAAAGAAGCATCAAAGCAGGTGAGAAGAGTTTAAAACAATTACAAGAGAAGCGTGATAAATTATTAGACTTATTTCTCGACGGAGAATTCCCAAAAAATACATTAAATGAAAAAAACGCCATTTTAGAAAAAGAGCGTCTGAACCAGGAAAAAATTTATTTGCAACAAAAAGCAAAATTAGATGCCCTTGAGAAGAACTCATGGAATTACGATTTAATTTATGAATATCTTGAAATTGCTGAAAACCTTGATGAATTGACCCATCTTGAAAAAGTTCAATTGATAGGGAACCTCTTCCCTACTGCAACTTGTTACAAAGATAGATTAGTTTTGGTTGCTGAGTTGGAACAAGGATTTCCTGTTGAATTTGAAATTCCAATCGAGCCTGATCCTTTTGCTTGGCACCATACAAAAAATAAATAGATATAAAAAATGGCGTGGAAGGACCTTATAAATTTCTTACACGCCATTTTTTATGTATTTCATATTTTTACAATCTACAGCGTCCGGTGCCAATTTCTATGGTTTTTTACCATTCATGTCTTAAACCTTTTTTTAAAATATAATCTTTTAGGTTACTCATAAATTTATCTTTATCATATAAATTATAGGGTTTAAGTTTAAATTTGAGTGTCCCTTTTAACAATTCACGAATTATGGGATCACTCAAGAATACATCTAATGAATATGCCATGACTAACGCATCATTTGTTGTGATTAGCCTAGAACCTTCAATATCTTTAGCCATTAACTCTCTAAATTTTTTGTCCTTACGGATTACCTGTTTTAAATTCATACCCACTTTAAACTTTTCCTCATTATTTAAAATATAGTTAATATGAGAAGGAAAATTTCCCCCCTTAATTTTTAAAACTTCAACTGACGGGAGTTGGAAAAATTCACTTGAGTCGCACATCTGAAAAAAATTACATTCCATATAATTATTATGAAATGCTTTTTCAACCAGCGTGGGTAATTTTGTTGGAATTTCCTTTACAATTTTTAAATCCCCGATTTGGTATTTCAAATTATATACTCGGTTTTCAGTTTTTTCAGCAAAGCCTATCTTATAAATAGGTACTTCCATATTTTTTACTTTGTAATCATGTTCAAGTAAGTAAATCATTAGAAAAACCTCCGTAATATTGAATTTTACAGGTTCTTCCCCTTATTTATTGAGGTGAATGTAAATCCACTATCCTCCTTTTTACAAAATCCAACTTATTTTACTTTTAGAATAAAATTCATAAAATAGACATATTTAAAACAGAAACCTTGCTAAGCCGCACAGGAAAAGGCTTTTCTATGATTTTACTCCAGAAAAACACACCTAATCCTTCTCCCTCCTTTGCTCTTTGTAAAGGAGATGATGATTTATTTGATATGACATGTGTTTTCAAAGGAAAAATGGCACTTTCACTCATTTCATGTACCAGATTTAGCCGTTTAACACATTTGGGCATACTTTTGAAATCAAAGTGCATATGGAAGACAGGATTTTTAGATTCTTGAACATTATTGGTCTTATAAAGACAGGAGGAAAAAAGCATGAAGACAATTTTTGAGCTACCAGAAGTATTAGAAGTTAAGGACATCCAAGATTTTCTTGGAATTGGCCGCAGCCAGGCCTATCAGTTAGTTAAATCCAACTCATTCCATGCAGTTACCGTCGGAAAACGTATTCTTGTTCCAAAAAAATCTTTCCTTAATTGGTTTGAAGGTAATGATTAAATTCTCAAAACCGGTTCAGATGAATGGAAGAGATCTTTTAATAATCAATTAGGTTAATGTTAAAAATTCTCATGCTCTTATCAAAAGAGAATAGCTAATGGCACCTGGTTTTGCCAAGTAACGTAATATCAATTATGATATTAACTGGTGCAATCAGATGCTTGGTGCCCAGCTATTTTGAAATGGAGGAAAAAGAAAATGGCTGGTTACCCAAAAAAAGATGCAAATGGAACATATTATTTTGTTTTAGAAGCTGGAAAAGATGTAGAAGGTAAAAGGAAAAGAATTAAGAGAAGAGGGTTTAAAAAATTGAGTGAAGCAAAAACGGCCATGGCCGAGTTAATGCTTCAATTACAAAACGAAGATCCGCATTCTCTAGATGAAAGAATGTCTCTAGGTCAATACCTAGATTATTGGTTGGAGAATTATGCAAAGACAAACACAAAACCTAAAACATTTGCCGAATATCAAAAGATGATCAAAAAGCACATTCAACCTTCATTAGGTCACATTATGCTGAATGACTTAAAACCAATGCAGCTTCAAAACTACTATAAAGAAAAATTTAAGGTTTTATCCGCACAATCTGTGACACATCATCACCGTGTTTTATCAAAAGCACTTAATGATGCCATTGACTGGGAGTTCATTAGTAAGAATCCAACAAGAGGGGCAAAGCCTCCGAGACCAGAAAAGTCAGAAATGAACACATTAAATGTGGAACAACTAAATTTATTGCTAAAAACGGCTAAGGAAAAAACGCCTATGTACTACCCTATTTTCTATGCTGCTATTCACACGGGAATGAGAAAAAGTGAGTTAGTCGGCTTGAATTGGGGAAACGTTGATTTCGAAACGCAAAAGTTTTATATTCGGCAAACGATTACCGAAGCGAATGGGAAGTATTTTTTTAATAAAATCCCTAAAAATGAAAAACCACGGGGAATAAGATTAACAAACAAAATGATTAAGTTAATGAAGACGCTTAAAGAGGAATTCAATCATCGGAAAGAAATACTGGGTGAAACCTATAACCCACACAATTTGGTCTTTTGCAATTCACTAGGAAACATCATGGCACCTTCAGAAATTTCAAGAGCCCTTAAGAGAGCATTAAAAGCTGCTGAACTTCCAGACATCCGTTTTCACGATTTACGGCATTCTCATGCAACCATGTTATTGAAGGAAAATGTTAATCCCAAAATCGTGAGTGCACGCTTAGGTCACTCTAAAATCCAAGTCACCTTGGACACCTATTCACACGTGACAGATTCCATTGAAGGAATAGCCGTTGAAACCTTAAATGATTTGCTCGATTAAAAGTCCAAGGGGCACTTTGGTGTGGATGGCACCATTTGGGCACCACCCAATAAAAAAAGACCGAGTGAACTCTGGTCTATGTACAACGGGAATCGCGAAAAACCCTTATATATCAAACTTGGCGGGACCACCTGGGAATCGAACCCAGCAGACCTGGCACGCAGGTCTCAAGCGGTTTTGAAGACCGCGGAGGGCACCAGCACCCCAATCAGCCCCGTGTAAATCCCTTTATATCAACGTTTATAGCCTATACCTCACCAGTCTTTTTCTGAAGACCTCGCCAGTTTTACTCTTAATCACAACAGTTTTATTATGTAGTTTTTATTCACTTACTTCAAGTCTGTAATTTAACTAAAAACTTATATTCCAAAAATTCTGTCCCAAGTAAATTGGAAAATATAAGCTAGGGAACGGATTCTATATTAATTTACCACTTCTTCTTTTACTAAAAAAGCTTCTTATAGGTCAGCTTTCATGAAATTTTCTGCTTCTTGTTTCGAAGAAAAAACTCCAAGGACTTTGTGCAAAAGGTTTCCTTACGAATAATAACACAGGATTGAATGAATAAATCTATTAAGTCCGAAGCCCCATAGAATTTAATAAATACCAACTAATTATCAAAAGAAAGAGAGCTATTATTTAGCAGCTCTCCTTCCCATACCCCATCTATAAAGTTGCTTTATAAAAATCAGTCAATGACTTTTGTAAAGCTTCTTGTGCTTGTTTTATAAGCTTCTCTGTTTCAAATTCCTTGACTCTTAATTTATCACTTATTTCTATTTGTTTTTTTAGTGTGGGGAATTTAGGAAACACAATTTTTTCTACATCACCAGGCTGAATTTCAATTAAACCTGTTGAGCCTGTATATAGTCGTTGAACTTGTAGAGCTCCAAAACCTCTTCTTAAATAATCACAAACATATTCAGGATGAAATTTCTTAGAATCTACTCTTATTACTGTTACATGCCCATCAGGAATAGCAGGAAGACTTTTACCTTCCTTATCATAATTTCGATACACACAGCATTTCCCTAGTGTTCCATCTCCAGTTGAAGCTAAAAGAATATCTCCATCTTGAACTACTAATTTCCCTTTTTCTTCATACTCGTTATATATATTTTTTTCAACATAGTCTCCATCAGTTAAAAGAATACCATTCTTTGAAATATTACTCCCAGCCTTAATAACAAGTGAATAGCCTTCATCTTTTGAAACATAATCTGAGGAATTGGGACTGCTTCCACGTTTTGTTTCAATTAAATTTAATTTTTTAAGGGTTATACTACTTTTAGATTTTTCAATTCTATCAAATTCTGTTTTCACTTCAGAATTCCAATATTTATAATCGAAACGTTTTGTCTCGTCTTCGTTAATATCTTTAGAATTGATTATATTTCCTCTCCAATAGTACCCTATCAACTCTTTATCATATGGATGTTGTCCAGGATTAATTTCTTCAATTTCTTTAATTAATTGTTCTAATTTAAAGCTACGAATATCTATACCTGCTCCGTCATATCCTAAAGATTCAACTTTTAGCACACTAATTGGATATTCATCCTCCAAAAACTCATCAATTGTTTCAGGATCACGCTTTTTTAACACAAGTACACTTGTTTTTACATTAATTTTATTTGGCTTAAATGTTTCATCAGGCATACTAATAATATATTCAATTCTACAATTTTGAAGAATAAACTCTCTTAGCTCAGTATAAGAAGCTGTATTTAATACTCCTTCATCAATAACTGTCACAATCCTACTATTATCAACTAAATTCATAATCATTTGTTGGATAAATAAGCTCTGTCCTTTTGTTGACTTTACAGGATACTTTTCTAAATCCTTAGAAGACAAAGATTCACCTTCTGATGTACCAAAAGGTGGATTAGAAAGAATTAAATGTGCTTTTCCATCTGTTTCTTCCACTTCTTTTTGTTCTGCTGTATCGTAATAAGTATAATTTGGAATTAATTTTTCCAACTTCAAGGTATCCAAAGCTCTAATATTGTTGTGACCATCTCCAGCTATAATCATATTCATTTTAGCAGTACTGGCAACGCCATCATGGGCATCTATACCATAAAATGTTTCCTCTTTTAGTTGTCTTTTTACAGTATTATATAATGTTTGATGAATAGTATTATCTTTTACCTCTTTCTGTAAATCCTCCATAGCTTGATTTAGTGCATGTACTAAGAATCCGCCAGTCCCACATGCTGGGTCGATTACTTTAAATGGTTGACTAGCCTTTAAGTTTTGTAGTATTTGTTCATACCTACCAAGTCTTAGCATTAATTGGACTAAAGGTCTCGGAGTAAAGTATTGACCTAACTTTTTTCCTTTCAAACTGGCTCTTACAAAATATTCGAAAGCCGCTCCTTTTGAATCTAAATTGCAATCGTTCCAAGATACAGAGGAAACTAACTTAACAATAGCTAGGTATGTTTGGTCTTGTCTTAAATGAATAGGCTCTGCAAGTACCTCGCCATAATTTGGCATAGTAGCAATTCTATCTATCATACTTCGAATAGCAACTTGTACTTGATCAGCATTTTCTTTAGATGTTGCAGCCAGTTCATGGAATAAATAAGTATATGGTGGATTTTGTCCTTCCATATCCCATTTTTCTTCTAATAGCTTTAGAAACAAAATTTTACTAAAATCTGAAAAAGCGTTTTCTTCGTTTTTCTCAATTTTACGTATAATATTATGGCATTGTTGTATAAGTCTATTTAGTTTTGTCAGAGGAACACCTGGTTTAAAAGGAATAGATTTGTCGGTTGAAATAAAAATACTTTCATTTGACGGATTCTTTTTAAGTTCCGGTATTACTATTTTTATTAACTCTGTTTTTGAAGGCAATCTATTAAAAGCACTACCATTAAGCTTCAACGGGCTTCCAGTCTTTACATTTAATAACTCAAAAACTTGTCCATTAGTTAAAGCTACAAAAAGACATTTAGTACTTTTACCATAATCAATAGCTTGTTTCCGATGTTTAGCTGTTAACTTTGTACCATCTCTTTTGGCTTCAATTATAAACAGTGGTTGTTTTTTACCGCAACTTACTAAAATATCGATAAAGCCTTGTCTATTCTCAGTATCTAATTCTGTTGGGTCTTCAAAACGTAAATCTTGTTCTATATCGTAACCCCTTCGTTGGATATACGGGAGAATTTTTTTTATTACTGTTTCAGTTTCAGACATAAACCTCACTAAATTAACCTCCTACTAGACAAATTTCCACAAATTATATGATACTAAACATTTGTTCGCTTTTATATAGCTGTTTCGAAATTATTTTTGGGTAAATCACACCATAGGAACTTTCTAAGGAACCATAGATAAGGAATTAGCTATTCGTTTCGTATGTGAAATCTTTCTAGTAAATGTGGTTGAGATAGTCTGGCATTTGTTTTCTTCTTTTTATTAATGATTTACAACAAAAACAGCCAAACTGGTAAATAATACTCCGCACATAAAACCTAGAAATATGTATTCATATCTCTTTTCCCATGCTTTTTCTTCAATAATAACTATATACTCCTCATTTTCTTTAATCATGCTATAAGTAACTAGTAAACCTAGACTCCTATACCCCTTAACTGCGTTTGAATAAGCCGTATTATTATTAAATCGTAATGTTTTCATCTTCATTTTCATTTCTCCTAGATATCGATTCTTCATTCACCCTACAAATAGCCCATTCGTTCAAAACATTTTTGAAACAAGTGGAGTCCCTAATTTTATAATTATTTATATAAAAGTCAATCATAGTTTCAATTAACTTGGCATTGGATAAACCGGTGGTTTCATTGATTTTTCAATTTATTAATACTAGATTCTTCAATTTTTACGCTGAACTGTTTCTTCGCCACCTTTCTTTCTTCTTATCTTCTGCTTGTTTATATAATACTAAATATAAATTAAACCAAGTATAAACCACGTTATTAGTATATAGTAGGCTTATATTTCTTTAGATTCATTTGTGAGGGGAAAACAATTAAACAAATCATTAGCGATTCATAACATCAAAGATGGGTGTACCCTAATAAAAAAGAGCCCTCCTTTTATCAGGAAGGCTTTTGGTCTTGACTTTTTATACAAAACGGTTGCTTATTGAATTTACTTTATTATGACAGTGAATAAAATAAACCCCTCTTAAACAAGAACAAATCCAATCATATTAAACATACCATTCATGATCGCAACTGTGACACTTATATTTTCCTATTTGCTCGTCTACCATTGAACCGGCAAAACTTCCAACTTTGTTTCCAGCAACAGCACCAGCTATAGCTCCGACCACTCCACCTACCCCTGCTCCTATAAGATTACCAATTCCTGGTACAACACTACCAAGAACAGCACCTGCAGCTGCACCTTCAGCAAACCCAGTGGCGCCACCTACTCCACCAGCTACAGCACCAACTGCTCCCCCCACTTTTTCACCAGTTCTGTTTCTACTAGTTGAATTACTGCCACACTTCGGACAATTCATGATGTCACATCTCCCATTCTATAGTAAAATATTCCTACCTTTCCTATTAATATAATAATATCAAACTATTAATTTTTACAATATATAACTTTTTTAAAATTAAAATAATGTCAACTACAAAAAAAGAAACGAATATAAGAAAACAAGCCTTCCCTAAATCTTCAGGGAGGGCTAAATTTACTTCAAAAAGTTAAATTTTCATTTTTGGAATTTTTATTGAGTAAAACGGGGGTGCGGGGCTTACGTCCGAGGCCTTCCAGTTTTTTTCAGTACGGGGGGGGCATTAAGACCGATAAAAAACTAATGCTCACTTAGTCAATCCCTTTTTCAGATGAATACGTCAAAAAAATAGGCACGACCATCTGCCGAGCCTATCACTATTGTTTTACAAAGCTTCTATTTTTTTATACCCCCTGGGAAAAATGTTTCAAAATCTTTTTTAGGGTCGAAATCTGGTCTACACATTTTAAAAATAAATTGAAACATATTTATTTTTTCCAAATATGCACATTGTACCCTTTCAAGAATTTCAAATTCTTTTTGTATTAATACATCTTTTTTAGTTTCAAATTCTGGTTCGATCATTTTAAAAATATTATTAATCAATTTTACTTTTTCCTCATATACCTTTTCTTCATCCTCAAGGATTCTAACTTCTTGTTTGGTTAATTTTAACATTTCTAATTACCTCTTATTAATAATGGTTTATTTGATTTTTCAATGCTAACTTTGAATTCAATTTTTATCGTGAGCTTTTTTATTCTCCAATAAAAATTTCCGTTCCAATTTCGATTTCACTTCCAAATTTGGAACATATAAAAACGCATAAGGTCGGGCTTTGTGCCAAAGTTCCATTGTTCCAGTGAATTTCATATCCAACATAGTAGAGTAGTAATATGCAAAATTATTTTTACTAAAAGAGATTTTAAATTTTATTGGAACATTGGAACAAGATTGCAAAAAACCATGATATATAGCCTTTTTTCCTGTTCCAAAATTGTTCCAACGTTGATTTTTGTTCCAAAAAAGTGGAACAAAATTATTCTTTTATAACAAACCGCCAAACAGGATAGCCTGTTTCTTTTCCTGTCATTGCATCAATAAGGCGTTTTTTATCCCATTTAAGATTATAGCGTCGCATTAATTCGTTTTTGAAACGTGCCTTTCCATATGGAAACTTTTCTTCATTGTCAAAACACCAGTTAGTATAATTCTGATAGATTTCATTGCCGGATTTCAAATCAATTTCATTGTAAACCCCCTCACCAGTGATTAGATTTGCAGTATCCAACCATTCACCCAATTTATCATTATTTTGAATAAACTCTTCCTTTTGTTGGTTTCGTCTTTCATTTGGTGAAGGCATACCGTTGTTTTCAATTAGACGATACATTCCTTCAATTGCCAATTTGAGTAAATATTCTTTTGCCTCGTCCGTGCTACCAAAGTGTTCAGCGACTGTATCAGCTAGTTTGTTTGGATCATTTTTAAAGGAATATTCAAATGGAATGATTTCCAACCTTCTATTAACTTGGTCACCTTCCTCTTTAATGTTCGGGAAGAAGTTTGATGCCCATACTTGAGGTACTTCTAGTTTGACAGTAAAGCCACCTTTGCCTTTGAATTCAATTGTTGCTAAACCACCTGTAACAAGAATTTTTATTTTATCAAAATCAGGAATAGATTTATCTCCTGTTTCATCGACTAAATTAACCTTCTTACCATACATCTCAGATATTTTGAATTGACTTTTAGCAACATCATGGGGTGATAGTGTACTAATAAAATCTTGAGTTAGTAATTGTGAAATCAGATATAAGAAAAATGATTTCCCATTGTGAGCAGTACGACCAAATAAAAACCATACAAAGCGAGATAATAATTCAGGTGAAATAACACTGCCTAAACATTCTTCAAGATTTGCTCTAGTTGGAGCATGATGATTAGAAATTTTATTTAGCGTTTCATTTATAAATTCTGAATAAGCATGTTCATTTCGGTTAATATTAATCTTATAATCTAGATAAACATCACCAGTAAAAGGAACTAAACAATGATTCTCAATATCCCATAGACCATTTTTCATTGGAATATGTGTTCTATCCCATTGCTTAACAACTTTTGAAGATTCAAAGATAAATGTTGCAACTTCTTTGACTTGTTGGATAGTCAAAGTCTTGTCCAACCTACGAATAGTACCATTTAAAAGTTTCCAGTTTGCATCCATCTTATAAAAGCCATCATTTTTGTCGTAATAGTAAAGGATTCCGTTTTCGTCACCATAGCGGATGATATTAAAGGTTTCCATGATATAATCAGCCATCATATAATGAAGAAATTTCTGTGAGCCTTTTTCGGTAATAATCCACCAATCTCCTATATCCATTGATTGTGGTTTGTTTAAAGTTTTAACTGCAGGAGTATATTTGAATTCCATCCCTTTCAGGATATGTTTCTCCATTTGTGATAATGGAAATGAATCTTTATCTTCAATGAAATACTTCCATATGAGCATCATAGACTCCCTGTACTGCTTCTCATCTTGATTCCATGCCCAAAAACGTCCTCTCCATTTAGTCATCATGATATCCCTTGAACCTTTGGTAAGTGAGAATGTATCAATAAACCCAGTGCCCTTATCTCTGACACTTTCTGACTGCCTCCTTGGAATTAAATAATGGGGTAGTTCATCCAATGGTCTATTAGAAACATGGTCAATATATCTTCCATCTGTATTTTCAGTTGGAAAGACAATATAACCTTGTTGAGCGTTTCTAGTATCAATTGTGACCCCCAAAGTTGTAAAATAAGCCACTGCCTGTTTAAATTGTTCTCCAGTATGCTTAAAAATAAATTGATAACCCTTCGGGGTTCTAATAGAATGGAAAGACTTATTTTCACCTTTTAATAAGGTATAAACTCTTTCCCCTTCCTGAGCGTTATCAAAATCAATAACTATATAACTTTTCGGTATAACTGCACCAATCCAATAATTACCCATGATTCTCAAGTCTGCTTGTTTATCAGTTAACCCTTCGAAACCCTCGTTGGTATAACCTTTCGTATTTGTAATTTTTGCAGAAGAATAATCTTTATTCCCGTTTGCATATCCTTTTAATTCAATTAATTTTGCATTAGGTAGAATTTGATCCACATGACTTCTTATCTTTCCATATTCCATTTTATTTCTCCTCACTTTCCAATTGTTTTAAATCTCTTGATAACCCTCTGATTTGGACTTCTAATCTCGAAATTGATTTAAAAATCTCTAATTCGTGCTCTTCTTTGTTTTCGCATTTCGTATCCAATAAATATATAAATGAGCGTTTTAAACTGTTTAAATGATTGAATAGATAAGATATGTGATTCTTCATACTTTCTGGAATGAAATTTACCTTCTTTCTGCATTAATTAATTCCTAGGAATCGGGAGTTGCTTATCCCTTAACGGTTCAAGTGGTTGTTCAACCCTACCGAATCTGCTAGTCCAATGAAAGACAGTCACAGCAAGACCTCTTTCAGCATCATTTACCTTGACCATCTTTCGCTGTGCCCTTTTCCAAACTCGCTTTCGTTCCATAGCTACTCTTAATTGGAGAATGGCAGGATGGATGAAATGGTCTAAAATTTGGGACTTTACCCTTACACCTACCGTTAACTTAAGGTCGATTAATGTAAAGAATTTAATTAACCAACTTGTTATTGTCTGCCTTGAGACATTCAGCATTTCCCCTATTGAAGTTAAGGTCATTCCACGATTCACCCATAACTCATAAGCCATAGCCCATTCCTCGGTTATGTTCTCTTTGGAACCTTTTGCATTTCCACCAGAAACCATGAATGCTCGAACTTGGTACCTTATATGCAGAAACACTTCTTCCTTACTGGCAAGATTTCCAATTGCACCTGATTGCTCATTTTGATTAATAAGCCAATCAAGGCCAACTTTGTTCTTCCATACAGCTAGAGGTTTTTCTCTTTTATAGTTAGGCGTTTTAAAACCCCCTACTAGTTCAATAGTCAATTGCTCAAGTTCCAAATCAATTCCATATTTGATTTGGGCTCCTGTGCCTTTAATGATGCTCATGTTGTCACCTCCTTTAGCATGTTCGGTTATCTATCGCTAACCCGAGGAAATTTGCACAAAGGAAAATAACACCATAATTTTTTTGATGTCCCCCTTTCGTTTTGATCCGCCAATATATCGTGATGACCAGATGGTTTGCACAATCCGAAAAAGAGATTAAAAAAAGCCACAAAAAAAAACATGTGGTTGTCCACATGTCAGCTTACTTCTTACGGTTTTTTGGGATATAGGTGTAGGGGAAATTTAAACGTCCTTTACCTCACTTAAATAAATCCTTTAAGTATTTGGTAATCGTTCGAACGTTGCGAAATGTCCAAGATTGCCCTTTATAACTAATTTAATAAAGGGGGGGATGATTATTGACAAGAACTTGGTTACTACAGAAGCAAAAAGCAAATTCGATTAATATAGACAGAATTAGATATTATAAAACTTCTTATTTATCGTTATTGATTGAAATTAATAAAAAAAGAAGAAAGGGATGTGATTAATGTGTCACCATTAACCCGAATAAGAAACGGTAAGGAGATTGAGATTCGAATTTTACCCGAGTCTGCTTATATGGAAAATATTCAAGGAAATGTGTATCACCAACGTGCCATTGAAAAACAAAAGGCTAAACGGAACAGTGTAGAATTTTGGGAAAAGGAGTTAGCTAAACTTAAGGCAAAAAACAAATATTATAAGGGGAAAGTTACATTATGAGTATTTTTAAAGCTGAATTTAAAGTAAATAAAGAAGTTGATATTCAAAAATCAAACCTAAAAGAATTATATATTTCTCGTATTCCTAAAATTATGAAGGATAAATCTGCAGCTGCTGTTGTTGAAAAACTCGCAAACCACATAGACCGTGTTGAAAATATCCAGCATGAAATAGCCGAAAAGCAAAACGAATTAATTGATATGCGAGAACAGTCAGCAACCTTACAGAAACAATATCAAGAAGGCATGGATAGGAAAATCCTTCGTGCTAAAATCGAACTTGATGCTGAAATTGACATACAGGAGAATGAAATCAAAGTGTTATATATGAAGAAAGGTAATAAACAGGGATGGAAGATAGAAACCCTTGAAAGGGACTTAGATGTTCTAGCTTCAGCATATAATCCTCTTGCTGAACGCGAGTTGAAATTATATGAATCTGCTAAAAAAACACATGAACAATTTGTCCAAGCACGAAGTGCCTTCTTACTGGAACACAAAGCTAATCATGATATGTATTCAACATTATCAGAACTTGCTTTAAGAGGTACTGGTAAATTAATTGAAGATAAACTTGATAGAATTTCAACACATAAGGCTGATGAATTATATTGATATCATCAACCGAGACAAGATGAATCTATTATAAATCAACAAAAGAGTCGCTGGAATAATATTATCCAACGGCTCTTTTGTATTGGAAAGTAAAAAACAATTGTTTAACTTAATTATAATTCGTCCAAAAACTGGTTTAACTTGAAAAGACAATCATGTTCTAAATTCCAATATCCTTTTTGAGCACCCAGGCCAACAGTATTGACTATTTCAGGCATTACAGATAAAAAAGCTTGTGCCTTAGCTTTAACTAAATTTTTTGGTTGTGTAATGTCTTCTATTGCAGCTACACTTTGAATAAATGAATCAACACATTGCATAATTGGGTTTTCTGCTTGTGTTCTTAAACAAAGATGTTCTAACATCCCATTTTGTAAATCTCCTGGCATAATAAATATTCCTACTTTAATGATCCCACTTGTGTTGAATGAATCCGGATCTCTTGGGGGAACATACCCATTATCTTTGACTATATTTTTTACACTCTCAAACGCAGCCATATAGTCATTATCTCCATCTCTTACAATAGCTATAGACCGGACCTTTTCTCTGAATCCAGACCTTTTTACCGTAGCAGGAAACGAATATTTAAAGTTATCTTTTCCACCAACTGGTATTACGAGAACTTCATCTTGTTTATTGATTTTTTTTAATAAAGCATTAAAAAATTCAACTTCATCTTTTCCTTCAACTAATAGTAATTTAGGTTTATCAATTATTGCTTCACTATCCCGGTTAGGTAGAACCATTTATCTTACCTCCCAACCGTTTTCTATTGCCGTCTGTAATACTTCAAAACTGAATTCATTTGCAATGGTTTTTTTTGTGTCGTTATTCTTTTCGAACCGGTAATACTTAAATTTATCGCGCATATCTTCAGGTATACCATTTACGGCTGCATCGAGGCACTCATAATTATGAGTAGTTGCGAACACCTGGCAATTATATTCTTTCGCAAGTGTCGCTATAATCTTCCAAACTTTACTTAAAGCAGAATAATGAATTCCATTTTCAATTTCGTCAATAAATACAATCCCATTCTTACTAGCCATAATAGAGAGGATTATTGACAAAAGTCTTGATGTACCGTCTCCCATATATGGAATTGGCACTTTTTTAGCAATCCCAATCTCTCCATATAACATGACAGTCCCGTTAGGTAGAGCTACAGATGAAAGCTCGTTTAAGTTAGGTTCTATAACCTTAAGGTAGTCTATAATGGGTTTTGTCTTTCCTTGTATATCTAACTCACCATACCTAACAGCATTTTCATGAGGGGAAGCATGTGTTTTAGAGGCTAAAAATACGCTGTTTATCTCCGGTGCTATCATATCAATAAACTCTACCCCAATACCATTAGGTTCTAGAACTATATTAGCCTTATGAGCCTTTCCTTCATTTTTTCTGTAACTCAATGCTAAAGCATTAGTGAAAATAGCATTACTTCCTGTATTAATTTGCCCTTCATTACCTTGCAGTTTTACGACTCTATTGTATTTATTATTGAATTCAATTTCTAAACTTTCTGTTTGTCCAAAATCGTTCGTTATCCTTATTTTTATCGATTTACTTAAATCAAAGTCTTTAAAAATTGGGGCAAATAAAGCATCCGGTGTTAAAGGTATTTCACCTACACCACGCCAGTTATATTGTCTTAACATAAGTTGTGGGTTCATCCTGTCACCAAGTAAAAATAAGGATTCCAGTATGGTTGTTTTACCAGCATTATTTTTACCGCCAAATAAATTAATCTGAGCTAAATTAGGCACATTGAAATTCGATAGGCTCTTAAAGTTTTTAATCACAACATCCTTAATCATTTTGAACCTCCTCATAATTTGGAAATACTTCCATCTAAGATAATTTTACAAGTTACACACAATATAATCTACCATTATAAAATTAGTTAATGGAAATTTAGAAACCTTCCTTTTAAATACCCGCCTTTTTCAAATCTGCAAGTATTTCCTCCATACTTCGCTTCTTTTCCTCATATGTTTCATCCTCTTTGACAGACTGCTTCTCATAATATATATCTGACTCTTCCCACCAGTCAGGAAGAACTTCGTTACGTAGTGGAGCCTTCTTACCAGGGTATTGACCCTTGTATTGATTTTGTATTTGATCCCCATGACAAGTCTGTTTTTGGCTCGTATTAGGTTTGTTTTTTCCCTTAGGGGTTGTATCGCGAACCTTCTCCACAACCACCTGAGCCTTATTTTTGACCTCCCTTACTGCCTCAACAATAACCTTTTTAACTTTCTTTAAAGGAGCATAGGCTAAAAGTTGAATTAGATTTGTTGTTTGACGTATTTTCCCTGTTAACTCATCGAGTTCCTTTCTTGGGGAAACCGCAAAAATATTTAATTGCTCTGCTTTCTTTACCGTATTTTGAACTGTACGAACCGAACACCCGACAGCCTTTGAAATGGTGGAATTTGATTCGAAGAATGAACCGTGGTATTTGCGTAACTTGGAGATGATGTATTTAATTATAGCTTGACCTTGTGACCCGAAGGCACGAAGTTTTTCCATCATATGTTTGTTCCCGTGGTCAAAGATTTGTTCGGGGATTGTTAAGACTGTCATGGTGTTCACCTCAGTTCTATGTTATAATTGTTGCGTTAAAGTGGCGTAACCAAATCACAATATTAATGTTACGTCTAAGTGGCGTAACAGTCAAGGGTTTATTAACTACATTTATAAAACTTTCGAGGTGAAGTAAATGGCATATATTAACAAGCAAAAATTAAACATAGGAGTTACAAAAGAGGTTTCAGAATGGGTAAAAGAAAAGGCAAAAAGTAGGGGAATGTCAGCAAGTGTTTATATTGAACAACTTATAAGAGCAGAAATGGATAAGGATTCAAAAAAGAACAGTCAATAAATGACTATCTATTTAATTATCATTCTTTTTTAAAGATATTCTTTTTTAAAGACTCTTTTTTCGTATG
Source organism: Bacillota bacterium (assembly GCA_030705955.1). Taxonomy (GTDB): domain Bacteria; phylum Bacillota; class Bacilli; order Bacillales; family Cytobacillaceae; genus JAUZPL01. The sequence continues at coordinate 48,791 of JAUZPL010000027.1, forward strand.
CAAAGTCGGGTGCAGACATTGGTATGCAGACCCCAGTGCAATCAGATAAACAATTCAGAAATAAAATAAATAGGTATAATAAAAACCGTTCCAATTTTAGGAACGGTTAATTTTTTATTTGCCGAAAATGTTATTTATTGGTGAGAAGGAATTATGTTGCCTTTTAACATCTGTATCAGTCATTTGAATGTATCTCCGAGTCATACTCATGTCACTATGCCCTAAAATCTTTTGAAGGCTAAACGGGTCTCCACCATTCATAACATAGAATAATGCGCCTGTATGTCGGAATGTGTGGGGTGATACTCGCTTATTTGAGATTCCAGCTTTGCGACCATAATCCCTTAAATTGATTCTTACAGTAGCTTGATTTATTTGGTGTCCGTCATATGTAAGGAATAAATGATCGTCATAAAAATCCTCTGTTTCCTTCATATACTCTTTTAATAACTTAACTGTTTTAGTAGAAATCGGAACTTCTCTTGCTTTTCTTGATTTCGTTCCCATTGATTCAAGTTTAATAACTCCTTCTTTAAAATCTACATTACTTCGCTTCATTTCCACTAATTCTGAAATTCTAACAAGAGTATCCAACAATACAAATATTATTACTTTATCACGAAACCCAGTATATAATTTTTCATCTATTACGGATAATAATCTTTTGATCTCGTCAGGTGTAAATGATTCTAATGTATCCTCTGGGGTTTTAATTGGCTTGAAATCTTCGTGTATCGGTTCATTTACGAATCCTTTTTTATAGCAGTAGCGGATAAAAGCCCTCATAGTCCTTACTCTAATATTAACAGTCATTGGTGCCAATTCTTTTTCATTCAACATATATCCGATGTACTCTTGAAAATCTTCTAACGTAATGTTCTTGTTTGTCTTTTCGTTACCAAGAAATTCTTTTATATTAACGAAGTGCTGGTAGTATTCATTTATTGTTCTTGGAGCAAGTCCTTCCGTTTTCTTGTAAGCCATGAATTTTGAAAACATATCATCGAGCGTTAATTCATCCAAAAATTCCTCAACACTTTTTATGCCAACATCTCCACGCTTGTACTTTCGAACCGTTTTCTTTTGCATAAAAATAGCCTCCTATAAATTTTTATAGGTGACTAAGAGTAAATGTCCTTCACAGTCTCGACAAACAGTCTTCAACA
>JAUZPL010000028.1 GCA_030705955.1 Bacillota bacterium
CCTTCGCATTATTCAAGACAATAGTCGGAATCTCTCCGTCTATTTAGGCTCTTTTTATTAATAATTACTAATTAAGCGAAATATTTCCGTCTATTTATCAGATTGAGTACTTAACTTGAAAGCAAAAAAGTATATTAATTTTTGTTGGTACAGAAACATCTGTACGGTTACTTTTTTATGCCCGATTTACTTTACCAAAAACTCGTTGTTTTTAAGAAGAACGCCTATATATCAATAATAAAGGGACATTCAAATCAGATACGATTTGATGCCCCTTTTCTAATGTTTTTTATAAACTTGTACTCAAAAAGCGAACCCGTTAGCCTAAGACCGACTTTTTAATGTTTAATTAAGAATCTTTAATCTATTCTACAAATATCAATTGGACAGTGTTCACAGTCAATTTCATTTCTCAAATAATCTATATCATGAATAGTGATGGTACCTTTATCTATGGAAATAATGCCTGACTTTCGTAAATCACTTAGAAGACGGTTGACTACCTCACGAGAGGTTCCACAGAAATTTGCTAATTCTTGGTTGGTTAGTGGTAAACGAATCATAATTCCATCCAAAGTTTTGACCCCATAGCTGTTTGAAATGCGGATCAGAGTCGAATAAAGTGCTCCTTTTTTTCCATGTAGGACAAGATCTCTGAATTTTGTTTGACTCTTTCGGTATTGCTGACTCATCCATTTCAAGAATTCAAGAGATAGTGGAAGATTTTGTGAAAGTTTTTCTTCAAGTACCTCTTTCATAATAACGGCCACTTCACCGCCCTCCACCACACGTCCACTTAATAAATATTTTTGAGATGGGCAAAATAAATCAAACTCACCTATAATATCTCCCTTTTTACACATTCTAAGGGTGAGTTCTCTTCCGTCAGGAATGATTTTGCTGACCTGAAGGATTCCACTTTTAACAATATATAATTCATCGGCTACAGAGCCTTCCTGAAACAAAAAAGTACCTTTTTCAATCTTTTTAATATGATGAACCATTTCAAATAGTTCATTTAATGCAGTTGGAACATCTGTTAATGACTGCATACTAAAACCACCTTTAAAGGGGATATAATCGTTGATACTTTAACCATTTAAAGCAGGTGTTTCATGATGTCTTTTGTTTGCAGATAGGAAAATATAATTTTTTATACTTTCCTAACGCATAAGTAGAACTACGCATCTGTATTCGCCCTAAGGAGATCGCCAATCGACGAGTTTTTCTTTATAACAATAAACAATAATTTTAACATCCATATTCCCATAGATTTTACTATAATTATATTGTTTTCGATGGGGTTTTAGCAATATATGAACAATTATTTCATATAAAGTTCAAACTTTTTTTGAAAAGTTGATAAAAAGCAGTAGGAAAAAATTTCAGTAATGTAGACTTGAAAAATGGAAATAATACTCCTAAAGATGTAGAGGAGGTATTGTATGGGACAAAATAGACAATTTCAAGCAGGACAAAAGGCACCAAATAATGGGGTTTATATTGAGATAGGCGAAACAGGAAGCAATGTGAATAATCCACAGAAAATAAAATTAAAAGCTGGAGACTCTTTTCCTGAAACATCCAATCAAAATCGGCATTGGACGTATTTACGTAAGCCATAACATTAGATAAAAACAACAAAGTCATCCATATGGATGGCTTTTATTTCATTTGTTTTTAGCATATAATACATTTAATAGGTCAAATTTGGTCAAACGGAGGGTGAAAGCCATGGACTTTAACCAAATGACGGAAAAATTACAAAGTGGGTTTGTAGAAGCAGAGTCTATAGCAATTAAAAAAAATCACCAGGAAATCGACGAACCGCATTTATTTCTAGCATTGCTAAATCAAAGTGAAAGTCTAATTCAGACGATTTTAAAAAGAATGGATGTTCCAATTGAACAAGTGGAGCATGCATTAAGTACAGCTATTGAAAAAAAGCCACAGGTAAGTGGAACCGGATATGAAAAAGGAAAATTATATATAAGTCATCTTTTACAAAAAATAGTAGTAAAGGCAGAAGAGTTTGAAAAAAATTTCTCAGATGAATTTCTTTCTGTAGAACACGTGCTATTGTCAGCAGCTTCACTGAAAGAAGCCTCTGTAATGGGGAAACTATTTTCAAAAAGTGGAATTTCACTTGAAAGGGTTTTGTCGACCATTAAGGAAATAAGGGGGAATCAAAAAGTGACATCACAAAATCCTGAAGCAACCTATGACGTTTTGAAAAAGTATGGGAGAGATCTGGTTCAAGAGGTGAAGGCGGGAAAAATTGATCCAGTCATTGGAAGAGATGCGGAAATAAGACATGTTATTCGAATCCTTTCAAGAAAAACAAAAAATAATCCTGTGCTAATCGGAGAGCCAGGTGTTGGTAAAACTGCGATTGTTGAAGGGCTTGCCGCTAGAATCGTAAGAAAAGATGTACCGGAGGGGTTGAAGGATAAAGCCATTTTTTCATTAGATATTGGATCCCTTATAGCCGGAGCAAAATTTAGAGGTGAATTTGAAGAGCGTCTTAAAGCAGTTTTAAATGAAGTGAAAAAAAGTGAGGGAAGAATCCTACTTTTTATTGATGAGCTTCATACAATTGTAGGAGCAGGCAAAACAGAAGGCGCAATGGATGCTGGAAATATGTTAAAACCTTTGCTTGCAAGAGGAGAATTGCATTGCATTGGGGCCACCACGATGGATGAGCACCGCAAGTATATAGAAAAGGATCCAGCACTTGAAAGAAGATTTCAACAAGTGTTTGTCCAAGAGCCTAATGTTGAAGATACGATTTCAATCTTGCGGGGATTGAAAGAAAGATTTGAAGTTCACCATGGAGTTAAAATACATGATCGCGCATTAGTGGCAGCAGCGACCCTCTCTGATCGTTATATTACAGATCGGTTCCTGCCAGATAAGGCCATCGATCTTGTTGACGAGGCTTGTGCTCTTATCCGGACTGAAATTGATTCGATGCCAACAGAATTAGATGAAGTGACAAGAAAAATGATGCAGCTAGAAATAGAAGAAGCTGCACTTCGAAAAGAACAAGATGAAGGAAGTAAGCATAGGCTAGAAGGAATATCACTTGAACTTGCAAACCTTAAAGAGCAGGCAGACGCAATGAGGGGACAATGGCTTCATGAAAAACAGCTTATCCAAAAGTTACAGGAAAAGAGAGAGTTGCTTGAGAAGCTACGGAGAGACCTTCAAATGGCAGAAGATGAATATGATTTAAATCGTGCTGCTGAATTAAGGCATGGGAAAATTCCTTTAGCTGAAAAAGAATTAAAGGAACTTGAATTAAAAACGGAAGTACAAGAAGGGGAGAGGCTCCTTAGGGAAGAAGTGACAGAGGAGGAAATTACGGGTACTGTTTCAAGATGGACAGGAATCCCTCTTTCTAGACTTGTGGAAGGTGAAAGAGAAAAGCTGCTCAAACTGGAGACTATTTTACATGAACGTGTAATAGGGCAGGAGGAAGCTGTTCAATTAGTGACTGATGCCGTTTTAAGGGCTAGAGCTGGGATTAAAGATCCAAAAAGGCCAATAGGATCCTTTTTGTTTTTAGGGCCGACAGGTGTAGGAAAAACAGAACTTGCAAAAGCATTGGCTGAAGCTTTATTTGACAGTGAGGAGCATATCATTCGAATCGATATGTCTGAATACATGGAAAAGCATGCAGTGTCACGGCTCATTGGAGCACCTCCAGGATATGTGGGGTATGAGGAAGGTGGTCAATTAACTGAAGCCATTAGACGAAGACCTTATTCCGTTATTCTTCTTGATGAGATTGAAAAGGCACACCCAGAGGTCTTTAATATTTTATTACAGGCTCTTGATGATGGTCGTATTACAGATTCACAGGGTAGGGTAGTGGATTTTAAAAATACAGTCATCATTATGACCTCTAATATTGGCTCTTCTATTTTATTAGAACGTGTAGAAAACGATATAAATGAAGAAACAAAGAAAAGCGTTTTTACCCTTTTAAGATCCCATTTCCGTCCTGAATTTTTAAATAGGATTGACGAAATTATATTATTTAAGGCGTTAACCATACAGGAGATAAAAGGGATTGTTGGAAAGCTTATAGTGGAGCTTCAGGAAAGGCTTAATGACCAACATATACAAATAGAGATAAGCGAAGAGGCAAAAGAATTTATTTCTACAAATGGATTTGATCCAATCTATGGTGCAAGACCATTGAAACGGTTTATTCAGCGTAATATTGAAACAAAATTGGCAAGGGATATTATTTCTGGAAAAATACATGACCATTCTGAAGTAATAATTTCCGTATTAAATGATGAAATTGTAATAATGTCCTAAAAAATAAAAAGGTCATCTGTCTATTGGCAGAATGACCTTTTAATGAATAAAATTAATGCTTTTCGACTGGATCATTTGGAATGATGGAAGTAACAATAAAAATCATAACTGTGACCACTAGAGCTAAAATGGCACCGATTTCAAAATTGTATGTAGTGCCGATCATTGAGCTAACAACATAATCTAACATTTGCACGAGAAGAAAAGCCCAGAAAAAAGTCCAAAAGTATCGCACGATTTTCACCTCTAACTATCTTGAATCTTTACTCATATTATCATATGCTCTGAAAATAATAAATGGCTATTTAAATATTTTAGGTTTTTAAACAAATAGGAAAGCATAAATTTAACTACGCCTCATGATTCGCCCCTAGGGGCGAATCATGAAGCGAGTTTTCTTTAATGGAATTCACTCATTTTATATCAAATAATGTTGGGCACTTTCCCTTTCACAATTTGTGAATCTACATACTATATTTTTGAGGAAATTGCAAAAGGAGATTTATCAATGGAGAACCGGAATTTTCTGTTGGGAACTGAGTGGAATATTATCCATTACCCTGAGAAGCCAACAGGTTTTGGCATCTTAATAATTGGTGATGAAAGGCATTTTGTAGATGAAAATAAAAGCTTTTGGCTTCAGAACGAAGGAAAGCTAGCCATTATTAAGCTGTTAAAAGAATCGGGGTATACTATTTTTTCTTCAAATCTTTACGGAAAGAACTGGGGAAGCGAAGTGGCAGTGGAAATAGCTCAAAGGTTATACCAGCATATAATAAGAAGTGAAATAATAAATAGTAAAATTCATGTTATAGCGGAAGGTATGGGTGCCTTAGTTGCAATAAAACTTATGGACAGATTAAAAGGACAACTAAGATCACTTGTTTTTTTAAATCCAATTCTTTCTTTAAGCCATCATCTTCAACTTGAAAAGGAAAATAAATTCTTTTATAAAAAACTTACGAAAGAATTGGAAGTTGCTTATCAAAAGGAATTTCAACAAATTGAAAAAGAAATGAACCATGTGGAAAATAATAAGCCGCTAATCTTTGATATGCCGGTTAAACTCATCCATGTTATGTCTGGTGGAAGAGCATATAATCAATCCAATATTTATCGGCAATTGTTAAATAAGACTGATCTTAATACAAGTTATATTTTACCTGAGAAAAAAATGCAAATTGGTGATATGATTGTAAGGTTTTTCAAAGAAAATGAAAAAGAACTATAGAAAGTAAATCCTCCCCGTTTGAAATAATTCCAAGCTATATTGCATAGGATTCATTAGTATTATATGGGGAGGTTCGAGGATGGACAAGGCTGTAATATTTGATGCCTTTGAATTTGTTGGCTTTCATTTTTGTAAAAAGTTATTAGATATAGGATTTGAGGTAAGTGGTATTCAATTTAACCATGAAAAAAAAAATAAATACTTAGATGAAATGAGACTTGAAGTTGGACGAAATGCTAATTTTAAAGAAAAAACAATGGAAGAATGGGCAACCCAAATGGAAAAAGAAATGGACGATCCAGCCTTCTTTATTTTTTCACTCTATGACCTTTATATGGGATATAAAGAGGACCTCTTAAATAACGAGATATTAAAAGATTATTTGTTAAATAGCATTAGACAGAGGAATAAACAAAGTCTCATTGTTTTTTTATTACCAATTCAACTTATTTCAGAAGAAAATGACGCAGAAGGTCTTCGAGGTTGCAAAGATTTTTTAAAGAGTGTGGATGAAATGGAATGTGATTCACAATTTTTCTATTTACCATCACTTTACGGTCCATGGCAGTCTGATGCATTCTTTTTCCAAAAAGCAATGTTAAATAATTTAAATGAGCGTGAAGAAAGTAAGGAGTGGATGGGGGACACTATTTTTATTCGGGATGCTATCGAACTTGTGATTGAACAAATGGAAGATAAAACTCCTGGTAAATATCTGCTTGAGAGTGGTAAACAAAATAGATGGTTTGAATGTGCAGAGTTTTTAAATATTGACGAAACCTATTTTCGGAAAAATGTTAAAAATCTTGTTATTAATGATGAATTCGTTTTGAGTTTAAAAGTTGGGAGCCCTACTTCAATACCTGACTCTTTTGCAGAGCAGAAAGAACATTTAAATTATTTATCTACTATTTAAGAAGCTTAACTACGAGTTGAACAACAATTTCTTTTCAAATGAATACGGTAAAGGTAGAATAAAAAGGGTAATCTTTCCTAAAGGGAAGATGCCCTTTTTAGGTATTTAAAAAAGTACAGGTCGCGTTTTCTAGCATCTAAGAAGAGGAGATGCATGACATGTTAAAACGTTTTGTAATTATTTGTTTCTGCTTTCTTCTTAGTGGTTGTGGATGGAATCATCAGGAAGGAAAGCTAAAAAAAGTTGGATTGCTTGTACCCGATACAATAAATGACCAAGTGTGGGGAACAAAAGGATATAAAGGGCTGTTGAAAATTCAATCTCAATTTAATGTGGATGTTTTTTATAAGGAAGATATGGATAGTGAATTGGTGGTAGAACGAGCCGTAAAAGAATTTAATCAAAAAGGAGTAAACCTGATTTTTGGACATGGAGCTGAATTTTCTGCATACTTTAATAAGATTGCAAAAAAGTATCCACATATTCAATTTGTCAGTTTTAACGGTGATGCAAAAAAAACGAACACAACTAGTCTCGTTTTTAAGAGCTATAGTATGGGGTTTTTTAGTGGAATGGTTGCTTCACATATGTCAAAATCAAAACATGTTGGGATCATTGCGGCCTATAATTGGCAGCCTGAGATAAGAGGATTCTATCATGGAGCATTAACTGAAAAAAAACATACCCAAGTTGACATAGACTATGTTGGAAATTGGGATGATAGTAATAAAGCAGTTGTACTAGCACAAAAAATGATAAAAAATGGTGTGGACGTGATTTATCCCGCAGGAGATGGATTTAATGTTCCAGTAATTGAACAAGTAAAAGACCAGGGTTTATATGTAATCGGATATGTTTCAGACCAATCTGATATGGGAAAATATACAGTGTTAACCAGTACCGTTCAGCAGGTGGATGAATTATATGAAAAAGTTGCTGATCAATATAACAGAGGTGTTTTGAGGGCTGGAAATTTGTCATTCGATTTTCAAGATAATGTCATCACTTTAGGGAAATATAGTCCTTTAGTAGATAAAAAGTTTATCCAAAAAATGGATAGCTATATAGAAAAATATAAGAAAACAGGTAAATTACCAAATCAAAAGTAATGGTGAAGGAGAATTAAAATGACTGAACAGGAAAAATCACTACAATTTATGCAAATTGCTTTAAAATATTTTCCACTAGCAAAGGAACAGTTAGATAAAGCTGGGATTGAATTATCCTTTGAAGTTATTCAGCCTTTTATGGAGTTATTTACTAAAGTGATGGATGAAGCTTATGAACTAGGAAGAAACGAAGCTCTGAAGGAAACGAACCAAATAAAAAGCTAAGCTGCCAAAATAAAGCAGCTTAGTTTTTTTTAAAAAATTGTTGTATATATGGATACACTTTATTGTACAATGGCTTTAAACCTTTTGCGGATTCAATTAAAGTGTCTATATTATACATAATTTCTTCGTAGTCATAATAGTCTTGAGGTCCTCTTTCATCCTGTTCGTTTTCAGGATGTACTGGTGGTTTACCTCCCGATCCAAACATAAAACGATTAAAACGGTCTTCTGCACTTTCTTTGTTTTCATGATGATCTTTTCCCACGTCTATTTTCCTCCCTTAAACGTCCTTAATTTAAATTATGACTTTACTTTTAAAAGGGTTGGATAATTGCGGATATGAGTAGGGGAATTTAAAGGTTGCCTTACCAATACTAAATTTGATAAAATTAGTACCAAGTCATAATAATTGATAACAATGATGGTTACAGGCAGGTTTAACAATGCCTTATTTTAATTCGCTAAATAATCAATTTTGTAAAAGGAGATGGCTGCATGAATGCAGGAATTGTAGGAATAGGAAGATATTTGCCAGAGAAAATCGTCACCAATTTTGATTTAGAAAAAATGATGGATACTTCCGATGAATGGATTCGTACAAGAACAGGGATTGAAGAGCGCCATATTGCTGGAGATGAAGTTAATACATCTGATATGGCATTAGGAGCAGCTAAAAAAGCAATTGAAGATGCGGGGATAGACGCAGAGGAAATTGATTTAATTTTAGTTGCAACAGTAACACCTGACCGTCCATTTCCATCCGTTTCAACTATGCTTCAAGAGAAACTTGGCGCTAAAAAAGCAGCAGCAATGGATATAAGTGCGGCATGTGCAGGTTTTATGTATGGTATTGTAACAGCAAAACAGTTTATTGAAACAAATGTCTATAAATATGTTCTAGTAATTGGAGTAGAGAAGTTATCAAAAGTAACTAATTGGAATGACCGAAATACTGCTGTGTTATTTGGTGATGGTGCTGGGGCAGCCATTATCGGACCGGTCTCCGGTAATAGAGGAATTTTATCCTTTGAACTTGGTGCAGATGGGACTGGTGGAAAACATCTATACCAGGATGAATATATCATCATGAATGGCCGTGAAGTCTTTAAATTTGCGGTTCGCCAAATGGGAGAAAGCTGTATTCATGTACTTGAAAAAGCAGGGCTAAAGAAGGAGGAAGTAGATTTCTTTATTCCACACCAGGCTAATATCCGAATCATGGAAGCCTCAAGACAAAGATTGGAAGTTCCTGAAGAGAAAATGTCTAAAACAGTTAACAAGTATGGTAATACTTCTTCCGCGTCTATTCCTATTTCACTAGTTGAGGAACTAGAGGCTGGAAAAATTAAAGATGACGATGTGATCGTTATGGTTGGCTTTGGCGGCGGCCTTACATGGGGCGCTATTGCTATTAGATGGGGAAAATAACTACTTAAAATCCTCAACCTATATATAGAAATGGAGATGCATTAAATGGAAAAGCGTCGAGTTGTGGTTACAGGCATTGGTGCAGTAACTCCACTTGGGAACGATGTCGATACTACCTGGAAAAATATTGTGGAAGGGAAATCAGGTATTGGACCGTTGACAAGGGTAAATGCTGATGAATATCCTGCAAAAGTGGCGGGACAACTTAATGATTTTGATCCAACCCTTTTTATGGATAAAAAGGATGCAAGAAAAATGGACCGTTTTACACAATATGCTGTTGCCGCTTCGCTAATGGCAGTGAAGGATGCAAACCTAACCATTACTGATGAAAATGCTCCCCGAGTTGGAGTATGGATCGGTTCAGGTATTGGCGGTATGGAAACATTTGAACAGCAATATGAAATTTTTCTACAAAGAGGCTATAAACGGGTAAGTCCCTTCTTTGTGCCAATGTTAATTCCAGACATGGCAACTGGACAAGTGTCAATTACACTTGGAGCAAAAGGGTTTAACTCTTGTACAGTTACAGCCTGTGCAACGGGTACAAACTCAATTGGAGATGCATTTAGGGTAATTGAACGCGGTGATGCGGATGTCATGGTAACAGGTGGAGCAGAAGCACCGATTACGAAGATGTCGGTTGCAGGATTTTGTGCAAATACGGCGCTCTCAACGAATCCGGATCCAAATACAGCAAGCAGACCATTTGATAAAAATCGGGATGGTTTTGTTATTGGTGAAGGTGCAGGGATTGTGGTCCTTGAAGAATTAGAACATGCTTTGGCTCGTGGAGCTAACATATATGCTGAAATTGTTGGCTATGGTGCAACAGGGGATGCATATCATATCACAGCACCTGCTCCTGGCGGTGAAGGTGGAGTAAGGGCAATGAGAATGGCATTAAAAGGAAGCGGCTTAAATCCTGAGGATATTGATTATATCAATGCCCATGGAACAAGCACTGCTTATAATGACAAATTCGAAACCATTGCGGTAAAAGAGGTTTTTGGAGAACATGCATATAAGCTTGCTATGAGTTCAACGAAATCAATGACAGGCCACCTTCTTGGAGCAGCAGGCGGTGTGGAAGCTATTTTTTCAGTGTTAGCAATTCGCGATAGTATTTTACCACCAACCATTAATTTAGAGACCCCAGATCCAGAATGTGACCTGGATTATGTGCCAAATAAAGCTAGGAAAAAGGAACTAAAGACCGTAATGAGTAATTCTCTCGGCTTCGGCGGTCATAACGCGACAATCATTTTAAAAAAATATGAGTAAGAAAAAAAGCTGACCTCACGAGGTCAGCTTTTTTCTGTAAATAGAACCAATTATTGTTACAAACATATATTGGATAAATAGAAGGTGGTGGGAAGATGGGGGTTGTTCAAACTGACAAATGGATAGAAAAGGATTTTCAAAACCCTCTTAAAATGTGTGAGAGGCTTATCCCTTATTTTGAAAAGCAAAGTATAAATGAGATATATAAACAGCTACTATTCCATGGAATGTACCGGCCTTCAGCTCCAACCAGGAATGCTTTTGAATGGATGGTGAAGGAAAAAACTTGGAAACAAATAACGAAGGTTTTTGAGTATTACCAGAAAAAATGGCAAGGTCCCGAAATTCCAATCTTTCTTTTTCCATTTAATCAAACAAGGGGAATTTTTAGTAGAAACCAAGATCAGGTTAAATCAGGTCTCTCTTTTCCAGATAAAATGTTTTTATTTTTAACCGAAATCAATGATCCAAAGGAGATAGAAGCACTTTTTGTTCATGAATATCACCATGTTTGCAGATTAAATATCCTTAATAAAAAAATGGAAGAATACACACTAAGGGATTCAATTATTATTGAGGGACTTGCAGAATATGCGGTATTAGAAAATTGCGGGGAACAATATACAGCAGATTGGTGCCATATGTATTCGAAAAAAGAACTGTCACATATGTGGAAAATGCTAGAAAATCAACTAGATAAAAGAAAAAGTGATAGAACTCATGACCAACTTTTGTACGGTGGGGGCAGAGTTCCTAAATTATTAGGTTATGCTTTAGGATTTTATTTAGTAGATAATTACTTTAAAACACATTCATTTTCTCCGAAATTATCATTTTCAATTCAGGCAGAAAAAATAATTAAAAATATACCTAAAGAAAGCCGTTAATAACGGTCCTTTTTTTTAATTGAGTCAATTTTTAAAATTTTGCAAAAAAAATCTTGCGATTGTAAAACAATTGTAATAAAATTTTATTTGGGAATACTAAATATATTAAATAATCCAAAAATTATTAAATTCCTTATCGAAAAATTTAAAGGCTCTATTACTATTAAAGAAGAATCAAAAAGCTAGAAATTATTTTAATATTTTATACTAAAAAAATTAATAGAATGATATTTTCTTGCATAAACTTGTTAGGGGGATTATATATTGGGGAATCAACCACTATTACAATTAAAAAATCTACGTACATCCTTTCGCATACAGGATGACTATTTTGCCGCGGTTGATGATGTTTCATTAACAGTGAATGAAAATGAAGTGGTTGCAATTGTTGGTGAATCTGGTTGCGGCAAAAGTGCATTAGCATTATCCATTATGGGATTGCACCAGGAAGGGAGAACGAAGTTAGAGGGTAACGTTAATTTCAACGGACGAAACCTTTTATCCCTTTCAACCGGCGAAATGAATAAGGTCCGTGGAAAAGACATCGGGATGATCTTTCAGGATCCTCTTACAGCATTAAATCCATTAATGACCTGTGGAAAACAAATTGAGGAAAGCATGACCTATCATACCTCTTTTACTGGTGGAGAAAAGAAAGAAAGAGCACTAGAGCTACTAAAAAGTGTTGGAATTCCTAATCCTGGGCGTACATATAAACAATATCCTCATGAATTATCTGGTGGAATGAGGCAGCGTGTTGTTATCGCAGTTGCAATTGCCTGTAATCCATCGATCGTGATTGCTGATGAACCTACAACGGCTCTAGATGTGACGATTCAGGCCCAAATAATGGACTTATTAAAGGAACTACAAAAGAAAAATGAAACGGGGATTATCCTAATTACGCATGATTTGGGTGTGGTTGCGGAAATGGCTGATCGTGTAGCGGTTATGTATGCTGGAGAAATAGTTGAATTAGCAGATGTTCATACCTTATTTGAAAATCCATTACATCCATATACTCGCTCGCTTTTAAATTCAATACCATCAACAACAGATGAAAAGGAAAGACTTCATGTTATACAAGGTGTTGTTCCATCTTTGAAAAACCTCCCAAGAAAAGGGTGCCGATTTAAAAATCGGATTGAATGGATGGATGATCATGAACATGAAGAAAATCCAGTATTAAGAGAGGTTGAGCCAGACCACTTTGTACGCTGTACATGCTATAAAAACTTTCATTTTCCAGAAGAAAAATAGGAGACATGACTATGGTATTTCTTAAAATTAATAATCTCAAAGTTTACTATCCTATACGTGGTGGTTTTTTTAGGAGAGTAGTTGATCATGTGAAGGCCGTGGATGATATTAGCTTTGAATTAAAACAAGGGGAAACATATGGGCTTGTTGGAGAATCTGGATGTGGAAAAACTACCACAGGAAGATCCATAATAGGTCTAACAAAGTCTACAGCAGGCGAGATCATATTTGAAGATAAGGACTTAACAAAATTAAGCCGAAAAGATTACCACAATTACCGCCGTGATATACAAATGATTTTTCAGGATCCCTATTCTTCATTGAATCCTAGAAAACGAGTATTAGATATTGTTGCTGAACCATTACGCAATTTTGAAAAACTAACCATTGCTGAAGAAAGACAAAAGGTTCAGTTTTATATTGAAAAAGTCGGTTTAAGCCCAGAAGATGTTTACAAATATCCTCATGAATTTTCTGGGGGGCAACGTCAGAGGATTGGAATAGCCAGGGCACTTACGCTAAATCCGAAGCTTATTATTGCAGACGAGCCGGTTTCTGCACTTGATGTTTCAGTTCAAGCACAAGTACTGAATTTTATGCAGGATATACAAAAAGAATTTAATTTAACTTACTTGTTTATAAGTCATGATTTGGGGATTATTCAGCACATGTGTGACCGGATTGGAATCATGTACCGTGGACAATTTGTAGAAGAAGGGGCAGCTGAAGATATTTACACTAATCCGCAACATATTTATACGAAAAGATTAATATCTGCAATCCCGGATATAAATCCAAAAAATAGAGATAAACAAGTAGAGTTTAGGAAAAAAGTAAACGAGGAATATAAAAATTCGTATGATAAATATTTTAATGCTGAGGGTAAAGTTTATAAACTTAAACAAATTTCTAATACCCACTCAGTTGCACTACCATAGGGAGGGGATTTTAGAATATGTTGAAATTTATATTACGTCGAATTCTCATTATGATCCCTCAGCTAATAATATTAAGCGTTTTGATATTTGCTTTAGCTAAAGCAATGCCAGGTGACGCCTTAACTGGGCAATTGGCTAGCAGCCCGAAAATGGATGCTCAAACCTTGCATGAACTTAAACAAAAGCTGGGAATGCTTGACCCACCATATGTACAATATTTTAGATGGTTAAAGGGACTCCTTCACGGGGATATGGGAATGTCGATTATTCATCAGACACCTGTGACACAGCTACTAGCTGGTAGAATGGAAAACACGATTCTTTTATCAGCTGCAGTACTTATTCTTAGTTATCTAATTGCAATTCCGCTTGGTATTGTAAGTGGCAGATGGACAGATAGTTGGGCAGACAAAATGGTTGTTGGGTATAACTACATTACTTTTGCTACTCCATTGTTTATTTTTGCCCTACTTATGTTGTTTATTTTCGGATTTGTTCTAGGATGGTTTCCTACAAGTGGGAGTGTAGATATACGGGTAGAAAATGGCACATTCTCTTACTTTATGAGCAAGGTGAATCACCTAATTTTACCGGCATTTTCAGGGGCCATTATTAGTACGACAGTAACCATACAATACTTACGAACAGAAATTATAGATACCAAAATTAAAGACTTTGTTAAAACAGCTAGAGCAAAAGGTGTTTCAGAATCCAATGTTTACACACGTCACATTCTTCGAAACTCTTTTTTACCAATTGCTGCATTTCTCGGCTATGACATAGTGTCATTGATAGGCGGATCCGTCTTTTTGGAATCAATATATGGGTATCCAGGTATTGGACAGTTGTTTATTACCTCCATAGCTCAGCGGGATTTCAGTGTTGTGACTGCACTTGTAATGATTTCAGGCTTGGCCACTCTTGTAGGAACGCTTTTATCTGATATCATCCTTAGTGCTGTCGATCCAAGAATTAGAATAGAATAACACTGAGATAGGAGGTGACGTTATGAAAGCAGAAATTGTACAAACAAATAATAATTTTAATATAAAAAAATCAAAGAGTTCAGGTGCCTTTTCAGTAATGTGGAGGGAAATTCTGAAGGACAAATTAGCTTTAGCTTCGTTATTTATTCTTGGCCTTCTCCTTATCACTGTTTATGGTGCTACCCTTTTCATAAACCAAGATAAATTAGTAACTGTTGATTTATTATCTATATACTCTCCTCCTTCTGCTGATCATCTTCTAGGAACAGATTATGGTGGTAGAGATATTCTGGGACAACTCCTTATAGGGGCTAAGAACTCCTTTACAATTGGATTCTTTATAACATTAATAGCAGGAATTATTGGCTTAACTGTAGGAATAACTGCAGGATATTTTGGGGGCAAGGTTGATAATTTTATGATGCGTATTGTTGACTTTGTAATGATCCTGCCTTCGCTAATGTTAATTATTGTATTCGTAACAATAGCACCAAAATACAATGTTTACACTTTTATCTTTATCATGAGTATTTTCTTGTGGACAGGTAAAGCGAGGTTAATAAGATCAAAAACACTTGCAGAAAGAGAACTTGATTATGTAAATGCTTCAAAAACGTTAGGTACACCAGATTGGAAAATCATCATTAGAGAAGTCTTACCAAATTTGAGTTCTATTATTATTGTTAACTTAACGTTAAACCTTGCTGGAAATATTGGAATTGAATCAGGTTTAACATATTTAGGGTTTGGTTTACCGGAAACTACTCCAAGCTTAGGAACACTTGTAAGCTATGCAACCAACCCGGATATACTCCAAAATAAATGGTGGATTTGGTTACCCGCATCATTCCTTATTTTGGTTATGATGCTGTGTATAAATTTTATCGGGCAAGCGTTACGGCGTGCGGCCGATGCAAGACAAAGACTAGGATAAAAAAAGGGGGAATCATTTAATGAAGAAGAAAAGGCATGTATTCAAGTTTTTAAGTCTCTTTCTTGCCTTAGGATTAGTTTTATCAGCATGTAGCAGCACAACGGGAGGCAGCAAAAATAATGCTTCCAAACCAAAAGAAAACATCGGGAATTTCCCATTGGCAGTAAAGAATACAAAAAAACCGGTCAAAGATGGCAGCCTAACATATGGAGAGGTTTCAGATACTCCATTTGAGGGAACCTTAGACTATGCTTTCTATACTGGCCAACCAGATTTTGATGTTATGCAATTCTTCCAAGAGCCATTATTTGCAACAAATGGTGACTATCAATTTACACAAGATGGTGCAGCAACCTATAAAATGTCAAATAATAATAAAACGATTACTGTTAAAATTAAGAAGAATGTAAATTGGTCTGACGGACAGCCAGTTACTGCTCAAGACTATGAATATTCCTTCTTAGTTATTGGTAACAAAGATTACACAGGTGTACGTTACGGTGATGCAATTATTCAAAGCATCGTAGGTATGAAAGATTATCATGAAGGAAAAGCACAAAATATCTCTGGTATTAAAATTATTGATGACAAAACACTTTCTATTACTTTTACAGATGCTAACCCATCACTTTTAACAGGTCTATGGGCATATGCTATGCCTAAACATTATTTAAGTGATGTTCCAATTAAAGATTTAGGTAAATCTGATAAGATTCACAAAAATGCTATCGGTTTTGGACCATATACAATTACAAAAATGGTTCCAGGTGAGTCTGTAGAATTTACAAGAAATGATAATTATTGGCATGGAAAACCACAATTAAAAACTATTATCTTTAAAGTCGTGAACCCTAAAGTTATTTTACAGTCACTTAAAAAAGGTGAAGTTGATATCGCAAACTACCCAACTGATCAATATGAAGCAGCAAAAGGCTCTAAGAACTTCCAATTCGTTGGTAAAGTTGATTTAGCTTACAGCTATATTGGTTTCAAATTAGGACATTGGGATGCTAAGAATAGTGTGAACGTAATGGATAACCCAAAATTCGCTGATAAGCGTTTACGCCAAGCTATGGCATATGCTTTAGATGAAAAATCTGTTGGAGACAGACTTTATAATGGTTTACGTTTCCCTGCAACAGGTTTAATTCCTCCTTCATTTGCTAGCTGGTATAGCAAAGATACTGATCCAGTTGGCTATGATCCTAAAAAGGCAAAAGCACTATTGGATAAAGCAGGCTACAAAGATGTTGATGGCGATGGATTTAGAGAAGATCCAAACGGTAAAAAGTTTGTTATCAATTATTTGGCTATGAGTGGCGGAGATATTGCTGAACCACTTGCAAAATTCTATATGCAATGCTGGAAAAATGTTGGGTTAAATGTACAGCTTGTTGATGGACGTCTTGCAGAATTCAACTCCTTCTATAAGATGGTTGAAAATGATGATCCAAAAGTTGACATCTATGGCGGTGCATGGGGAACTGGAACTGACGTAGATCCATATGGATTATACGGAAGAGATGTACCATTTAACTATTCCCACTTTGTAAGTGATAAAAATGATCAATTATTAAAACAAGGTCATTCTGTTAAAGCATTTGACCATGCATATCGCCAAAAAACTTACGTTGAATGGCAAAAATACATGAACGATGAAATGCCAATAATTCCTACACTATTCCGTTCTGTTGTTACTGCAGTTAATAACCGTGTAACTAACTTTACAGTGGATCCTGCAGATGTATTCGTTTGGTCAGAGGTTGGTGTCTCAAGCGATACTCCAGCTGCTGAATAAAATGCAAAGTGAAGAAATCTACCTTCGATGAGGGTAGATTTTTTCTTTTTTTAAATTGGACATATTTCCAACGAACCTTCATATAAATAAGAAAAAATGGGACAAGATTTCAGGTGAATTAAATGGGCTTGGGAGTTTGTTATGTGGTTTAGAATCTTTTTTTGGTTAATAGGATTGGGATGTTCTATCGCGGGTGGTATTTGTTGTATTGCTTACATGAATTTTCTTACAACTGGGCGAAATACCCAAGATTATTTTATTTTTCTAATCAATCGTCCTGAGGTTTTTTTACTACCAATAGGATTGGTCATTATTACGTTCAGTATTTATTCACCTAATAAAAATAGAGAAAGTTAGCTGGACTAAAGTGTATATAAAGGAATAATTTAACTAATTACTGCCCATACTGATTGACAAACAGATTCCTTAAAGGTGAGGGTTGTACAATGTTGTATCTACATGATGTTTGGGTTAATTGGTTTGAGGGAGAAGAAAACGGCTACAATGTTTGTCACTTTCATGAATGGCGAAAAGATGATGGAGTTGAATTGTTAGATCAAGTACCACTAGTAAAGGTAGAGACCATTTTATTTAACTATATTGAAAATGATTTATCTGATTTGCCACAACAATTATTAGATGATATTTTCCAAAAAGCTTTTTTAAGAAAAAACCATGAAAGAGTACAGCTAGAATATTGTTTTGTTGTCTCAGATGGAATCGGAATTTTAGTAGTTGATACGATTGGATACAATATTCCAATTAGAAAAAGTCGTCTTATTCCACGACAAGAACAGCTAGTTTATGAAATGCTTGAAAATCAGGATACTCATGAGTACCATTTTGGCAGCCGAAATAAAAATAAGGAATACCACATATTATCACCAGAGCCCGATTTAATGAGGGGACTAACACGCAAGGAAAGGCAGTTAAAACAATTGCTTTTTATGGCCTTTGATCAATTACATACATCAATGAATGAGGCAGAAATCCGGTATTGGTATACGGAATGGTGTCCAGAGCTTTATTCTATAATTCAAGAAATGAATTTTGAGGATGCTTGGCAGCAATTATATACTGAAATCAAGTTCGGTTGGTCCAAAAAACACGAAAATTTCTGTGAAAACTTAATTAAAGGGCAACCGTTTTTTGAAAAATTATGGGAACTGGAACATGGTTCAAAAGTTAACTAAAAGCCTGATCCAAGAGTATTTCTCTTGGGAATCAGGCTTTTCTAATGTATGAAAGCTTTTACTTTCTCTTTCTTCCTAATCCCATTGCATTTTCCATTTTCTTTAACATTTTGATAGCTACACTATTAGCCTTTGCAGCACCTTCATCAAGTATATCGTCTAATTCCTTAGAATCAACTAGGCTGAAATATTTTTCTTGTATTGGAGTAATGGCTTCTACGACAACATTGGCCAATTCAGCCTTAAAGACACCATATCCTTTCCCTTCATACATCCCTTCAATTTCAGTAATTTGTTTTCCACTTAAAATAGAATAAATTGATATCAAATTAGATATTCCAGGTTTTTCTTGTTTATTAAATTTAACAATTCCGTCAGAATCAGTTACTGCACTTTTTATTTTCTTCTCAATCTGTTTTGGATCATCGAGAAGAGAAATAAGTGCTTTTTGATTTGGATCAGATTTACTCATTTTTTTAGTCGGTTCCTGAAGTGACATAATTCGTGCCCCAACCTCTGCAATTCGAATATCAGGAATGGTAAAAATTTCACTGTATTTTTTATTAAAACGTTCAGCGAGATCCCTTGTTAATTCAAGATGCTGCTTTTGATCTTCACCAACGGGTACAAGATCAGTGTTATACAATAAAATATCGGCAGCCATTAATGGTGGATAGGTTAATAAACCAGCCGAAACAGCTTCTTTTCCTATAGATTTATCTTTAAACTGTGTCATTCTTTCTAATTCTCCAATATACGATACGCATTGCAGCATCCATCCTGCCTGTGCATGTGCTGGAACCTCAGATTGGACAAAGAGAGTTGCCTTCGTTGGATCGATACCAGAAGCAATATATAATGCTGCTAGGTTTTTTATATTTCTTCTAAGGACCAATCTATCCTGGGGAACTGTTATTGCATGTTGATCAACAATACAAAAATAACAATTATATTCATGTTGTAAATCAACAAATTGCTTCATAGCACCAATATAGTTTCCTAGTGTAATGGTTCCACTAGGCTGAATACCAGAAAAAATGGTTTTCATACTTTTTCCTCCTTTAAAAAATGAAATATAAATAAAAAAACCATTCGTCCAAAAAACTAGGGACGAATGGTTCGCGGTACCACCCTAAATTACTCATAAAAAGAGTCACTTTACACCATATTAAATACATGGATTCCTCTATAACGTGAGGTAACGTCAAATCCTACTTGTTATCCTAATTCAGGACAAGGTTCAAATTGAAGCTCAAAAGTCCATTCCGTAAATATTTCGTGTTTGTTTTCACCAGCCACAAACTCTCTAAAACGAAAGAAAATACGTACTACTCTTTCTCAAAGCCAAACATATATTTTGTAATTAGCTTCATTATAAAATAATCTTATCATTGAATCAAGAAAGCTAGAGGTAATAGAAAATTAATCCTATTCCCATTAATAAACCAATGATTAATCCATAGAAGAGCAAGGGCTTTCGGTCTATAGCAACCAATTCAGAAAGGGGGGTAATTTCGCTAAATTTCTTCCTCTCCTCTCCTTTTGAAAATGAAAGATGAAAGGATTTGAACATGACATCAAAAAAACCTGTTTGAATCGTATAAATGAGTAAAGAACTAATTAGAAGAAAGAAGGCAATATAAAAAGATATATTGATATAACTTAATAACGAAATTTTGTGATTAAAAATGAAGGAAAGAGCAAATATTAATATTTGTAAGAGGGCTAATATTAAAAATTTTCTTTTCAATTTATTAGTCATCTGAAACCTCCGAAATCGTATAAAGTAAGGGAATTTACAAATTATTTTACACCAAAAAAATATATAATTAAAAATTATAGCATAAAAAAGATGAGTATTCCGTTAAATTTGTTAAGAACGTGTAAATTAATTTTGAAAAAGTAATGTACAATTTTTTGAAAATATGTATAATAGAAATTGTAGTAATTTTTCAGAATAATAGAAAAGGGAGGTCTACTAGTGAAAAAATCAAAATTTTCGCTGCTTTTAGTTTTTGCGCTTGTACTTAGCGTGTTTTTATCAGCATGTTCTGGTAGTAAGACTGATACAACTAAGAAAACTGCTACCAAAAAAGAAACATCAAATCTTGCTGCAGATCAAACTCTTAACATGTTAGAGTCTGCTGAGATTCCTACCATGGATAGTTCAATGGCTCAAGACGTATTAAGTTTTACAATGTTAAACGCAACAAACGAAGGTTTATACCGTGTTGACAATCATCAAAATATAATTGATGGTGTGGCTGATGGTAAACCTGTTGCGAACGCTGATAAAACTGTTTATACCATTCATCTTAAAAAAGATACAAAATGGTCAAATGGTGACACTGTAACTGCCCATGACTTTGTATATGCATGGCAACGTGCTATCGATCCTAAAATGGCAACTCCATATGGTCCTTACTACATGGAAGGAACTATCAAAAACGCAACTGATATTGCAAATGGTAAAAAGCCAGTTACTGATTTAGGTATCAAAGCTCTTGACGATTTTACTCTTGAAGTAGACTTAGAAAAACCAGTTCCTTACTTCCAATCCTATGTTACGTTCCAGCTTTTCTATCCACTTAACCAAAAATATGTGGAATCTCAAGGTAAAGACTATGCTAAAGATGCTAGTCATATACTTTTCAACGGACCATTCAAGATGACAAAATGGGATGGACCTACTGCTCAAGACTGGACTCTAGCAAAGAACGATACTTACTGGGATGCAAAGGATGTTACTTTAACAACTGCAAACTTTAACGTATCAAAAGATCCACAAGCTTCTGCTAACGCATTCGAAGCTGGTGAAGCAGATATTACACCAAAACTTGCACAACCATCTATCCTTTCACAATATGAAGGATCTAAAAACTTATATCGTTACATGCAACCATCCGTATTCTGGTTGAAATTCAATGAGCAAAATCCTGCTTTAAAAAATGCAGATATCCGTAAGGCAATTGCTTTAGCAATTGACAAAAAAGCTCTAACAACTGACGTTTTAGCAAACGGATCAATCCCTGCAAACTTTATCGTTCCAAAAGATTTTGCTAAATCAGATACTACTGGTAAAGATTTCCGTGCTGACGCTGGTTCTTATCTAGAAACTGATAAGGCTCAAGCTGCAGACTTGTGGAAAAAAGGATTAGCCACAATTGGCAAAACTTCTTTAACACTTAATTACATTGGTCAAGATACTGAATCTGCTAAAAAGTCAGATGCATTTATTAAAGACCAATTGGAAAAGACTCTACCAGGTCTTCATATTACAATTGCTTCTGTACCATTTAATATTAAGTTGGATCGTGAAGATAAACAACAATATGATCTATTATTCAGTGGTTGGGGTCCTGACTATCAAGATCCAATGACATTCATGGATCTTTGGACTTCTGATAACCAGCAACAACATATGAGCTATAGTGATTCACAAGTTGATACTTTAATTAAACAAGCAAAAGTTGAAACTGATTACACTAAGCGTTGGCAAGAATTACAACAAGCTGAAAAGCTTATCTTAGATACTGATGCTGCAATTGCTCCTTTATATCAACGTGCTGCTAACCTGTTGGTTGCAGATAAAGTTAAAGGATTTGTTACACATGCAGTTGGACCAGATTATAGTTTACAATGGATTAAAATTGTTAACACTAAAAAGTAATTTTTAACAACTAATCAAATAAGAAGAGAGTATATTACGATATACTCTCTTTTTACCTGTAAGACAATTGTCGAAAAATGTTTAATATTTTGTTAATTAGGAGGTGTGGACATGGCAAAATATGTTTTACAACGTGTACTTTATATGGTCATTACAATGTTAGTAGTGGTATCTGTCACTTTTTTCCTCATGAAGCTTATCCCTGGTACTCCTTTTAGTAATGCATCAAAGCTTACACCTGACCAACTTAACATCATGAAAGAAAAATATCATTTAAATGACCCTGTGCCTGTCCAATACGCAAATTATATATGGAATATGGTAAAAGGTGATCTAGGTGTCTCCTTTCAATTTAATAATACCCCTGTTACTGAACTTCTCTCAAATCGAATTGGCCCATCTGCAACTTTAGGTGCACAATCACTGTTACTTGGAGCAGTCCTAGGAATTATTTTGGGAGTCATAGCTGCTCTTAAACAAAATACATGGGTAGATTATACTGCGACCTTTATCGCAGTTGTTGGAAAGTCAGTTCCATCCTTTATTTTTGCGGGGTTGCTTCAATATTATATTGCTGTTAAATTACAGTGGCTGCCAGTAATGTTTTGGAGGGGGCCGCAATATACCATTCTTCCTACTATTGCTTTAGCGATGTTCTCTATTTCAATCGCAGCACGTTTTATGAGAACGGAAATGATTGATGTTTTAGGGTCTGATTACATTACACTAGCAAAAGCTAAAGGAGCAAGTTATTTCCAAATTAGTGTTAAACATGCGCTAAGAAATGCTTTGATTCCTGTAGTTACTGTATTAGGACCATTGGCTGTTAGCTTAATGACTGGTTCCCTAGTAATCGAAAGAATTTTCGGTATCCCTGGGCTTGGAGAGCAGTTTGTTAAATCCATTACAGTAAATGACTACCCGGTTATCATGGGTACTTCTATTTTATTTGCCTTCTTATTTGTATTAATTATTTTAGTAGTGGATATTCTTTATGGAGTAATTGATCCAAGGATTCGTCTATCCGGGGGTGGGAAGTAAATGACAAACAATGAACTTAATGTCACCAAAGATATGTTTAAACCTGCCCATGTTGATGCATCTAAAAGTGAAAAAATATCAAAGCCAAGCTTAAATTTCTGGCAAGATTCATGGTTAAGGGTACGAAAAAACAAAGGCGCAGTTGCAAGTCTAGTTGTACTTGTCATACTTGTTTTATTGGCATTTATCGGACCATACCTGACTCCTTACAAATATGATACACAGGTCACTGCTAATAATAATCTTCCACCACGTGTTCAAGGACTGGAAAATGTTCATTGGCTGCCATTTGATGGAACATTAACTAGGAAAGATGGTTCTACCTATAATCCTTATGAACTTCGACATGTAAAGAACTATTATTGGTTTGGTACTGACGGTTTAGGGCGAGATATTTTTGCCCGAATTTGGAAAGGTTCGCAAATTTCATTATTAATTGCCTTTGTTGCAGCTATGATTGATATGCTTATTGGGGTTTCCTACGGTGCCATTTCTGGATATGTCGGCGGGCGTGTGGACAGTATAATGCAGCGTATTGTTGAAATATTAGTGGGTATACCTAACTTAATTGTTGTTGTATTAATGATTCTGGTTTTAAAACCAGGGATCACACCTATTATCATAGCTATAACCATTACCGGTTGGACAAGTATGTCGCGGGTTGTACGTGCACAAGTATTGAAATTTAAAAACCAAGAGTTTGTTCTTGCGGCGAAAACACTGGGAGCATCTAATGCATCCATCATTTTTAAACATATGATTCCAAATATGTTTGGGGTTATCATTATTAATACCATGTTTTCTATTCCGAATGCTATTTTCTTTGAGGCATTTTTAAGCTTTATCGGTTTAGGATTACAAGAACCTAATGCATCACTAGGAACGTTAATCAATGATGGATTTACATCTATGATTGCATTCCCATATCAAATGATTATTCCAGCAATTATGATTTCTTTACTCATGATTACATTTAACTTAATTGCAGACGGATTACGTGACGCTTTAGATCCAAAAATGCGTGATTAAGAGGTAGGTGAAAAAAGTGGAAAAGATATTAGAAATTAAGGATTTGAGAATTTCCTTTCATACATTTGGCGGAGAGGTTCAAGCCATAAGAGGTGTTAGTTTCGATTTGTTAAAAGGTGAAACCCTAGCTATAGTAGGTGAGTCCGGATCTGGCAAATCAGTTACAACGAAATCTATTATGCGCTTGCTTCCAGAAAATAACTCAGAAATTAAAACTGGTCAGATATTATTTGACGGAAAAGATTTAACCAAACTAAAAGATAGACAAATGCAAAAAATCCGTGGAAAAGATATCTCTATGATTTTCCAGGATCCAATGACTTCATTAAATCCAACCATGAAAATTGGCAACCAAATAATGGAGCCATTAGTTAAGCATCAAAATATGAGCCGTCATGATGCAAGAGAAAGAGCTATTGATCTTTTAAGATTGGTTGGAATTCCAAAGCCTGAAATCCGTGTTGAACAATATCCACATCAATTTTCTGGTGGTATGAGACAACGTGTGGTTATCGCAATTGCACTTGCTTGTAACCCAAAAGTGTTAATTGCTGACGAACCAACAACGGCATTGGATGTTACCATCCAAGCGCAAATTCTAGAATTAATGAAAGATCTACAAAAGAAAATTGATACATCCATCATTTTTATTACCCATGACCTAGGAGTTGTGGCGAATGTTGCTGACCGTGTAGCTGTAATGTATGGTGGCAAAATTGTTGAGATTGGAACGGCAGATGAAATTTTCTATAATCCAAAGCATCCTTATACATGGGGTTTAATAAGTTCAATGCCTGATTTAGATACTCATGATGAAGAATTATTTTCAATCCCAGGTACACCACCTGACCTGTTAGATCCGCCAAAAGGTGATGCTTTTGCACCACGTAATCCTTTTGTAATGCAAATTGATTTGGAGCATGAACCACCTTTCTTTAAAGTTTCAGATACACATTATGCAGCTACATGGTTACTACATCCAGATGCACCAAAAGTGGAACCACCAGAGGCTGTAAAAAGGCGTCAACGCCAATTCCCTGGTATAAAGGAGGGAAACTAAATGGCTGAAAGGCAAAAACTACTAGAAATTAAAAATTTAAAACAGTATTTTAACTCAGGCAAGATAAATGAAGTGAAAGCTGTTGACAATGTTACCTTTGATATTTATAAAGGTGAAACACTAGGACTTGTTGGAGAATCTGGTTGTGGAAAATCAACAACTGGAAGAACCATTATTCGTCTTTACAATGCAACGGGCGGGGAAGTTCTTTTTAATGGTGTTAACGTTCATGGTAAAAAAAATCATGCTCAACTCAAAGATTTTAATCGTAAAATGCAAATGATTTTCCAAGATCCATATGCATCTTTAAACCCTAGACTTAAGGTTGCCGATGTTATTGCTGAGGGCATAGATATCCATGGATTAGCAAAGTCCAAAAAAGAACGTATGGAACAAGTATATACATTATTAGAAACAGTTGGTTTAAACAGAGAGCATGCTAACCGTTATCCACATGAATTTAGTGGAGGTCAGCGCCAACGGATTGGAATTGCTCGTGCCTTAGCCGTTCAGCCTGAATTTATCATTGCTGACGAACCAATTTCTGCACTAGACGTTTCTATCCAAGCACAGGTTGTTAATCTTATGAAAAAGCTTCAAAAAGAAAAAGAATTAACATACCTTTTTATTGCTCATGATCTTTCAATGGTAAAGTATATTAGTGACAGAATTGGTGTAATGTATTTTGGAAAATTAGTGGAGCTTGCTCCTGCTGAAGAACTGTATCGAAATCCATTACATCCATATACCCAGTCTCTATTATCAGCGATACCACTTCCTGATCCGATTTCTGAGCGTACTCGAGCAAGGAAGTCTTATAACCCGAGTGTTCATAACTATGCTGAAAATGAACCAGTTGAGTTTAGAGAAGTAACACCAGGTCATTTTGTTTTATGTTCTGAAAAAGAATTTAACCAAATTTAAAATAGTTAAGACAAAAAAACGATCTCATTTACTGAGATCGTTTTCATATAGTTAAATAGTTATTTTTATTTCTTTTTACCTCCAACTGATTTCCAGCCTTCTTGAAAGCGTGCAGATTGAACAACGAATTCTGATTTTCTTTTTCCACCAAAAAATTTCTCGCCAATACTGTTAGTCATAACACCCATAAAAGCTGTAATTCCAACCACAAGTAGTGCAACAATAATTAAATCCATTGTATAGCCCAACATAGTAAAAACCTCCACAATTTTAAAATCACTCAACTTCATGACAATGGGATAAATATATCTATATATTCATTTTAAAAGAACTTTTGTATATTGAAAAGAAGAAAATCATTTAATAATGTTGTTTTAAATGATTGCGTTTTCAATGGAAAATTGTAATTGAGAATAAAATGGTTGGTAAATTAATAAAAAGTTAAGATTTTAATGGTATGATGTAAAAAATAAAGTAACACAAAATATTTTTAATTGATGGAAGTGATACCCCAAAAAAAATTAGTAAAAATCCGAATAATATATAAAAGAGTGAATAGATAAAATCATTTTTTGATAAATAATTTAAAAAAAGTGAAACTTTTTAATAATATTATCCGTCTTACAATTATAATATTGCTATTTGAAAAAATATTATATCTTTTGCCGTATACATTTGATGGACTTTAAGCCCTTGATTTTAAAGGAAAAGGTTATTTTTATAGAAATTCATGGCTGATTTTAGGCGAAAAAATAATATCCTTTTTTAAATAATTGGTGTATAATCATAATATAAATTCCTTATTTATATTAATTATAATTTAGATTAATTCATAGTATACAAAAAATAAATTCTTTAAACTATTGTTTTTTTATTATAATGAGGAGTGTGAAAAAGATGGTTACATTATACACTTCACCAAGTTGCACATCATGCAGAAAAGCAAAATCATGGTTGGAAGAACATGAAATTCCATACACTGAAAGAAATATTTTTTCTGAGCATCTTTCTATTGATGAGATTAAGGAAATTTTACGTATGACAGAAGACGGAACAGATGAAATTATTTCAACAAGATCAAAAACATTTCAGAAGTTAGATGTTAATCTTGAAACCATGCCTTTACAGGATTTATTTGAGTTGATAAAATCCAATCCAGGATTATTACGCAGACCAATTATAATTGATGAAAAAAGATTACAGGTTGGATATAATGAGGATGAAATTCGAAGATTTTTACCAAGGAAGGTTCGGACATTCCAACTTATGGAAGCACGGCGTATGGTTAACTAAATAAAAACTGGCCCTCAAATGTTGAGGGTCTTATTTATTTGTATTCAATCCATTTTTTTGGTAAGATAAAAGGAAGCTTTAATTAGATAAAAGCACAGTTTTTTGATTTTATTGTATTTTTGTTTCCCTTATAAAGATTTTGTCATAAAATATAAGTACAAGAGTATTTGTATTTTAAATGAGGTAAAAGATATCCAGTATCTTCTGCTTGGGGGTATTTAGTCCCTTTAATCTGGGAACAGAAGGGGGAGTTCATGATGGAAATTGAGCGTATTAATGAAAATACAGTAAAATTTTATATTTCCTATGTAGATATAGAAGAGAGAGGCTTTGACCGTGAAGAAATTTGGTACAACCGAGAACGGAGTGAAGAACTTTTTTGGGAAATGATGGACGAGGTTCATCAGGAGGAAGAGTTCACCGTTGAGGGGCCTCTTTGGATTCAGGTTCAAGCATTGGAAAAAGGTTTGGAGATTTTGGTAACAAAGGCTCAGCTAACAAAGGATGGACAAAAGTTTGAATTGCCTATTCATGGTGATAAATTCAAAGAAATTCCAGTTGATGAGAATATAGAGAATTTGCTTGATCAGAGTTTTATCACTGGACAAGAATCAGAGAATGAGTTAGTAGCCGAAGATGAATCATTGGAATTTTTACTATCCTTTTCAGATTTTGAAGATGTCATTATGCTTTCAAAGCGTGTGGTACTAGAAGAACTCAAGACAAAGCTTTATTATTTTGAAGGTAAGTATTACTTATATACAGATTTCCCTGAGGAAGAAATTGATGAAGATGAAATTGATGATATTTTAAGTATTTTCCTTGAATATGGAAATGAAACACCAGTTACCATTCATCGGTTGCAAGAATATGGAAAAGAAATAATTGCAGAAAATGTATTCATAGAAATACGTAAACATTTTGCTTAATATTCATACCGATTTCATGATGAAATCGGTATTTTAGTATTTAGGAATTGGTCGTATTGGGTAGGTGGTTTTTCTGAAGAATATTGTAAGGGTTATCTTATTTCTGATTGTTTTGGGAGTATTCATATTTTTCTTTAAGGACCATATACAGGGTGGGCTTTTTGGGTTTTTGAGCCTTTTAATTACTCTCTCTGTCATTTTTATTGGCTTTGTCATTTTCTTTGAAAATCGGCATCCTACCCAAACTTTAACTTGGCTTGTGGTTTTAGGGAGCTTTCCGCTTGTGGGTTTTATTTTTTATTTGCTTTTTGGCAGAAATTATCGAAAAGAACGTATGTATCGAAAAAAATACTTTCTTGATAAACAAGCATTTTTAAATGTCGAGGGAGAGAATGACCCACAAAGTGAGGAAAAAATCGTACAATTAGGACCACATCAGCGAAGGTTATTTTCTTTAGCACAAAACCTAGGAAATAGCCCTATTTCTTTCGACACTGCAACTAAAACACTGACGAATGGACATACAACTTTTTACCATATCATGAAGGAATTAAAACGAGCAAGACATCATATACATCTTGAATATTATATTGTCCGTCATGACAAAATTGGAGAAGAAATCAAAAATGTTTTAATTGAAAAAGCAAAACAAGGAGTAAAAATCCGCTTCCTATATGACGCAGTGGGATCGTGGCAGCTTTCAAAAAAGTATATTGCAGATTTGAGAAATGCAGGGATTGAAACAGTTTCATTTGGACCAGTAAAAGTTGCTTTTTTAAACAGCAAATTTAATTTTAGAAACCATCGAAAAATTATTGTGATTGATGGAAATATTGGTTTTGTAGGTGGTTTAAATATTGGAGATGAATATTTAGGCCGGAATAAAAATATTGGATTCTGGAGAGACACCCATTTAATGTTGCGTGGAGAAGCGGTGAGAACGCTCCAGCTTATTTTCTTACAGGATTGGTATTATATGACCAACCATAGTTTTCTTACTGCCGAATATCTATCACCACAGTTAGATAATAAAACACATGGTGGAGTACAACTTATCCCTGGAGGACCTGATAACGAGTGGAGTGTGATTAAAAATATTTTTTTCTCCATGATCACTTCAGCAAGAGAATCAGTTTGGATTGCTTCACCTTACTTTATTCC
This sequence comes from Bacillota bacterium, assembly GCA_030705955.1. GTDB lineage: Bacteria > Bacillota > Bacilli > Bacillales > Cytobacillaceae > JAUZPL01. The sequence continues at coordinate 29,626 of JAUZPL010000028.1, forward strand.
AGATGAAGATATTTTTTCAGCAATAAAAGTTGCAGCCCTTAGTGGAATAGATGTCCGCTTATTAGTACCAAATCGACCTGACAAACGGATTGTGTTCCATGCCTCTCGATCATACTTTCCAGAGCTCATGGAGGCTGGGGTGAAAGTTTATGAATATGAGAGAGGATTTATGCACAGTAAAATTATTATAGTTGATCATGAGCTGGCATCCATCGGGACTTCAAATATGGATATGCGGAGCTTTCATCTGAATTTTGAGGTAAATGCATTTTTATATCGAACAAATAGTACCGAGAAGCTTGTTGCGGATTATATCGATGATTTGAAATATTCACGTGAACTTAATTTAGAAGTTTTTCAGAAGAGGCATATTGGGTTTCGGTTACTAGAGTCAACTTCAAGACTTCTTTCACCTTTACTATAAAAGGGCTTGATTCTTTTTATAGTAAAGGAATTTTTATATTTATGAAGAATTAGTATAAGAAAGGAGAGTGATTTTATGTGTTAACGGCGAAGATGAAGGATGGAAGAAGACTTTGCCTTGGGTATGAATATAAAAAAGAAACACTTTTCATTCTTCGGGAGAAAGAGGAATTCTTTTGCCCGGTGTGTGGAGAGAGAGTAATTTTAAAGCTTGGTGACAAAAAGATTTATCATTTTGCTCATAGAAGCAAATCTGCCTGTCGTGAGTATGTCGAAAATGAAACAGAAACACATTTGAGTGGTAAATTGCAGCTTTACCAGTGGTTAAAAAAACAAAAGTTATACGTTGAGCTAGAATATTATGATAAGGAAATTCAGCAAAGACCAGATATTCTCTTTATATATAATGGAAAAAAATATGCATTGGAATATCAATGTTCTGTTATACCAGAAGAAATATTTAAAAAGAGAACGTTAAAATACCTTCAAAACGGCTATACTCCACTTTGGATATTAGGAGGAAAGCATTTCAATCAAATGGGGAGCCTCTCAAGTTTCCATTTTTTATTTTTGCAAAAAACGAACGATTCCACTTTTTATATTCCGTATTATTCTCCTGAAAAGAAGTTCTTTCTTCTTCAACATTCCATTTTCCCGTACTCAACAAAAAACGCCATTTTTCAAAAAAAGATTATTCCTATTGACCAATTAAAAATAGTTCATTTACTAGAACCAGCTCTTCAAGGGCGGTTAGATTTTAAAAAGTGGAGAGACAGGCAAGAAAATTATAAACTACGATTTGCTTCATATCCAAACAATGGAAAGAAATTCTTTCTAAATGAACTTTACCAACAAGGGCTTAATCTTTTCCTCATGCCTGTAGAAATCGGGCTCCCCGTTCCCTTAGCTTTTACTATACTAACACCCTTATTTGTCTGGCAAACCTATATTTTCCTAGATGTATTTAAATATAAACAAGGTGGAAATTTTATCTATTTAAAAGAAGTTGAGAATTGTTTTGATAAAAGAATAAAGAAAGGAGACATTCAGATCCGACAGGGCTCATTTCTTTCTAACTATTTACAACCTGTTAATGAATATTTGTACCTCTTAGAGAAACTAGGAACAATAAAAAGAGTAAAGCAAGGAATATTCCAATTGAGTGCCACAATTAACTTGCCAAAAACCAATATGGAACGAGAAGAAATAATGAATTGCTTTTATAAAAATAACTTAAAAACAGTTGACAGGACATAATATGAAAGGAATAACTTCTTAATTTAAAAAGGAAAAAGGGAAATGGCGAAGAATATAGTAAAGAAGGTTTTTCGAAATACGAATCATTGAATGGAGGATGAACATGACAAATGAAACAAAAGTAAAGTCTCTTCCTACAAGAAGTGATATTCCTGTTGAGGAGACTTGGAAGTTAGAGGATATCTTTTCAAGTGATGAGGAATGGGAGAAGGAATATCAGGAGGTAAGATCACTAATTCCTGATGTAAAAAAATATGAAGGAAAGCTTAATCATAGTGCGGAAACATTATATGAAGCATTATCACAGCAAGATGCCCTGCTTGAAAGAATCGGGAAGCTTTATACATATGCTCATATGAGGTATGACCAAGACACAACCAATTCTTTTTATCAAGGTCTTGACGACCGAATGAAAAATCTTTATTCACAGGCGGCTAGCCAATTAGCCTATATAGTGCCTGAAATTTTATCCATTGATGAAAGTAAAATAAATGAATTTTTAAATACTAAATCAGAGCTACAGCACTATAAACATGCTATTGAAGAAATTAACTTACAAAGACCACATGTACTTTCTGCAGTAGAGGAAGCACTGTTAGCAGAGGCTAGTGAAGTCATGAACGCATCCAGCACCACCTTTGGTATGCTGAATAATGCTGACTTAGAGTTTCCTTCTATTAAAGATGACGATGGAAATGAGGTAGAGGTGACGCATGGAAGGTATAGCCGTTTCCTTGAGAGCCCAGACCAAAGAGTTCGTCATGATGCATTTAAAGCGGTATATGAAACATATGGGAAGTATAATAATACATTTGCAAGTACCTTAAGTGGAAATGTGAAAAAGGATAATTTCAACGCAAGAGTTAGGAAATATGATTCTGCGAGACAGGCTGCATTGGCTGCAAATAATATACCGGAAAGTGTTTATGAAAACCTTGTCAAAACAGTAAATGAACATCTTCCATTATTGCATCGGTATCTAAAGTTACGTAAAAAAGTACTAGGTCTCGATGAACTACACATGTATGATTTGTATACTCCACTTGTTAAAGATGTCAAAATGGAAATTAAATTTGATGAGGCAAAAGAAATTGTGTTAAAGGGATTGGCCCCATTAGGTGAAGAGTATTTAAATGTTTTGAAGGAAGCCTTTGAAAATCGTTGGATTGATGTCCATGAAAATAAAGGAAAGCGCAGTGGTGCATATTCTTCAGGTGCATATGGGACAAATCCATACATTCTTCTAAACTGGCAGGATAATGTCAATAACCTATTTACTTTGGCACATGAATTAGGCCATTCTGTCCATAGCTATTACACAAGAAAAACCCAGGCCTATGCATATGGAGATTATTCTATCTTTGTTGCAGAGGTTGCCTCTACTTGTAATGAAGCATTATTAAATGATTATTTATTAAAAACAATTGATGATAAACAAAAACGTATTTATTTGTTGAATCATTATTTAGAGGGATTTAGAGGAACTGTATTCCGTCAGACAATGTTTGCAGAATTTGAGCATGTCATACATCAGAAGCTTCAAAATAATGAGGCATTAACAGCAGAAAGTTTAACAAATGAATATTATGCATTAAATCAAAAGTACTTTGGTGAAGAAGATATCGTGATTGATAAAGAAATAGGTCTTGAGTGGGCAAGAATTCCACACTTTTATTACAACTATTATGTATACCAATATTCAACTGGTTTTAGTGCAGCTACAGCATTAAGCAAACAAATTTTAGAAGAAGGAGAGCCAGCAGTAAAACGATATATTAAAGAATTCTTGAGTGCCGGAAGCTCCGATTACCCTATTGAGGTATTAAAGAAGGCAGGAGTGGATATGACAAATGCAGATCCAATTAAAAATGCCTGCAAAGTGTTTGAAGAAAAACTTACTGAAATGGAACAACTTTTGTCATAATCAAAAGGGGATGGCTGTTAGACAGTCATTCCTTTTTTGATATTGGAAGGTTATTTTTAATATTTAAAGATTGCGAAATCGCTATTTAAGGGAGTTAATGGGTAAATCAGGGGAGTGAATGGTAAAAAGAAAGATCTGAATGGTAAATCGAGGAAACCTGGTGGTAAACTTTCAAAACTCAATGGTAAATGAATCCAACACTCCTTTTCAATCGTTCTTCGCTGATTAATCAAAAGAATAATGTCCAAAGCCTGGATTTTTAGTATTTATGACTGTCTATGAATGTACAATTTTGCTTAAATTTTTTCTTTAAGTCCCCCTGCCCAATTGGGTAGGGGGTTGTTTCAATGGAGAAAAAGGATTAATCGTCACAGCTCAAAGGAAAAAGGAGAAAGAGTTGTGGGGAAAAAGGATCTAACGTCACAACTCAAAGGAAAATAGAGGGGGAGTTGTGGAGAAAAATGATCTATCGTCACAACTCAAAGGGAAATAGAGAGAGAGTTGTGGAGAAAAAGGATTTATCATCACAACTCAAAGGGAAATAAAGAGAGAGTTGTGGAGAAAAATGATCTATCGTCACAACTCAAAGGAAAAAGGAGAAAGAGTTGTGGAGAAAAAGGATTTATCATCACAACTCAAAGGGAAATAAAGAGAGAGTTGTGGAGAAAAAGGATCTATCGTCGCAACTCAAAGGAAAAAAGAGAGGGAGTTGTGGAGAAAAAGGATTTATCGTCACAACTAAAAGGAAAAAAGAGAGAGAGTTGTGGAGAAAAAGGATTTATCGTCGCAACTCAAAGGAAAATAAAGAGAGAGTTGTGGAGAAAAAGGATTTATCGTCACAACTCAAAGGAAAAAAGAGAGAGAGTTGTGGAGAAAAAGGATTTATCGTCACAACTCAAAGGAAAAAGGAGAGAGAGTTGTGGAGAAAAAGGATTTATCATCACAACTCAAAGGGAAATAAAGAGAGAGTTGTGGAGAAAAATGATTTATCGTCGCAACTCAAAGGAAAAAAGAGAGAGAGTTATGGAGAAAAAGTATTTATCGTCACAACTCAAAGGAAAAAGGAGAGAGAGTTGTGGAGAAAAAGGATTTATCGTCACAGCTCAAGGGAGAAAGGAGAGTGAGTTGTGATTAAAAAGATTAATATTTAATAGGAATTGACACAACAGGATTATTTGTTTCGATATTAACCTCATCATCAGATGCAAAGATTACGCCTAACGGGAATGTTCGTTTTAAGGCATTACTCTGAGCAACTTTTTCAATCATGGCTGAAGGCATACTATTCCAAACTGGATTTTTACCTGAAAGCGCAGTATGATATTCAGCAAAATCAGCAAAGGTAAAGGTATTACCACGTGATTTTGTTTTAACGACTGCCCAGGCACCAAGAATTTTTCCACGCTTCGAGCCAAATTTATGGATTGGTACCCCTTGTACTGCATCCACTTCAAAAAAGTCCCTTCTTTTACTACACCTGACAAGATGTTCTGAAAATCATCTTGTTTCATGGCATATCTTTGAAGGGTCACAATCAGGTGCATCTTATGACATAAGGGATAATTATCAAGATGGTATAGGTTCCTATATTTCGGATTGGTTTTATATTGGAAAACCAACGTCTGGTTCTGGTTTTAAAATGTGTTCTAAGTGGACACATACATGGTCCAATAGTGTATGGACTTTAAGTAGTTTAACTCTCAGCTATCCAAAAAGTGTTAGTGCAACATAGACATCGTCTGGTCAGCCTGGTTCCTGGTCATCAACAGATCAAGATAGTATTTCATTTTAAAAGAATAAAAGAAATGATAATTGAATTCTGAACTAGCACCTATGTCATGGATACATAAAAAGAAGTGATTAAACTATTAAAGATGATTCCTATATTAAATAGGATTCATCTTTTTTTAGTTTCACTGATATCGAGTTATAGTAAAATTTAAGTATATAAAAAAATACCTGCAGATAAAAAACTCTTTTCAAGAGTCTTACTCTCAGGCACCATATAAAATTGAAAAAATTTCTAAAAACAACTTTCAAATAACTCAACTCCTAAAGTTCATAATATTAATATTTTTTACCAATATTTCTTTATAATGTTTAAAAATTCATCTCTTTGTTCAAATAAATAATTTTGAGCTTTTCATTTGGTTACCTTAACCCATTTTTAGAATTAATGGATGCCTCAAATTATTGAATTTATCCAACGAGTAACTGTTTGATTCAAATTTGCTGAACCTTCTCTAATTTCCTCAAAAATATATGACAGTAAAGTTGTCCAAGAGGTAAATCGGGAGAAAAGACTGGTAAAAAGAAAAACAGGCGGGTAAATTCCCAAAACCCGCCGGTAAAAAGCAAAACTAAATAGTTAATGAGGAAGCTAGATTTTCAATCATTCCCCAAGGGTTAAAAACCAGATTCTCACTTTTAAGTTAAAATCCTTTAAATCTTTTTCGTTGATTAAAGGAGGAAAAAAAGATAACGAATGATAGAAACAAAAGTGGAATGCTAATAAAAAGAGGAAAAACATTCATTAAAGCAAGCATGTTAAGGAAAAAAGTAAAGATAATAAAAAGTATTATCAGGAAAAAAGAGAATTTGTTCACGTTCATAAGCCACCTTTTAGAGGGAATAGGTTATTAATATTGTATTATCCATTAAATGTTTATATGATTATGACAATATTGTGAAATGCAGCACATACTTATTGTCAATAACTTTATTCCCATGGTATATTTTACTCGTGAAGTTGATCACAACAAACATATACCCCTTTGTTTGACCGTGAAAAATTTCTCCCATCCCCTTTGTTCGTATTTATAGGAAAAGGCCCTGCAGAGATGCAAGGCCTTTTTCAATGTTATTGTAAATTGAAAGCCCTCCCCTTAAAAAAGCGGGGAAGGCTTTCATTATTTATCCTCATTTATATATCGCCAGAATGTTCCATACTTTGCTTGAATTTGTTCTACTTTCTGTTTTAAAAGTAACTTTTTCATTTCCTTTTCAACTTGTGCTGTGGTCATATTATATACAACAGCAATTTCCTGTGAACCGACAAGTTGAAAAAATCGAATGAATGCTTCCAATGGTGGCAATGTAGATGGGACAGGTTTCTCAGAGAGCATTTCCTCTAAAATTTGAACATAAATCTCATATGGATAAACTCCAGTTATTTTTATTCCTTCTTCTTCTGAATTTTCATTAAAGAAAACGAGTGACGGAATTTCTTGAACATCCATTTCTGAAGTGATTTTTAAATCGCATTGAAATGCCTTTGCAGCACTTTCAGAATGTATGTCTGCAATAAACTCCTCTACATCCAGACCAATGCTTACTGCACAATCCTTAAGAACATCAAAATTAGATATATTTTGTTTCTCTAAAAAAAGAACTTCTTGAAGCTTTCGCAGGAAACGAATTCCCGATCTTCTTCCTTGCAGCTCAGCTGCTTTAATCGCTATTGAAGCAATAAAAGGAGATGATATTGGATTTTCCAACCAGAGGTTTCCGTCGCATGACATTCCTGTCCGGCTTGCTGTTTTCTCCCAAAGTAAGGCGATATTCTCAAAGTCCTTTTTTTTCCTAAGATTTAAATTTTCAAGTTTTCCACTTAAAACATGTTTGATGGAAAAATAGCGTCCATATTCAATTCTTAGTTTTTTTAAAGTAGGTTCAAGTGCCCAGCATTCAGGACAAATGGGGTCTACAAAAAAGTAAATTTCAATTGGTTTCTTATCCTTTCCATGACAATGGTGAGCTGAAAAGGGTGGATTATGATTCATCACGAATAATCACCTTTAGGAACAAAATGATCAGGTGTGTTAATCATGTATTGGGCTGTCATGACAAGTCTTGAATAAAACTCATCCCTTATTGGACCCTCAAAACCAACTTTGTCCATTGCTTGGCTCATACACGATAACCATGCTTTCGCACGAGTAGGAGTAATAGGAAAAGGGGAATGCCTTGCGCGCATCATAGGATGCCCATGTTCTTGTGTATATAGAGAAGGACCACCTAAATATTGAGTTAAAAATTGCTTTTGCCTTCTAGCTACCTCAGATAAATCATTAGGAAATATCGGTGAAAGGTCAGGATTTTTGCTAACAAGACCGTAAAAAGTGTCAATGATTTGATGTAGTGTCTCTCCACCGACGGCCTCGAATGGTGTCATTTTTTTCTCGACCATTAAGATAACCCCTTTAAGTAAAATATCAGTCATTTCAAATGAATATAATGATGAAGCACAGGATGTTATAATATCGACTTTCATAAAAGGTTGTAATATTTATCGAAAATCCTTTTTTCGCTTATGTTTTTCTAGTACTGTAGTCTTATTTTAGCAATGACTTTTTTATATCTCAAATAAATAGCTTGAGACACCCTTTATTTTACACAAAAAATCGTCTGTTAGTAAAAACAGACGATTTTTGAATTATGCATTGTATAAATTTGTAATATTTCGAACGTAGTTTTGGGTTTCTTCGAATGGAGGAATTCCACCATATTTATCAACATTTCCAGGTCCCGCATTATAAGCTGCAAGTGCAAGTTCAACGTTATTGCCGTATTTTTCAAGCATTTGTTTTAAGTATTTGCTGCCGGCAAATACATTTTCCTGAGGATCAAATACATTATTAACACCAAGAGAACTTGCTGTTTCTGGCATTAGCTGCATGAGGCCTGCGGCACCTGCACCGCTAACGGCCATTGGATTAAAGTTTGATTCTTGTTTTATAACAGAAGCAATTAATTTTGTAGGGATATTAAAGGTTTTTGCAGCATTTGTAATGATTTGATTAATGTTTGTGCTGTCAGAACCTGATTTCAATAAAGAAAGTGGCGGTAAGGATGTTGTAGCTAATGTGGCAGTAGGAGAACCTGCCGTGTTGCTATCCGTTTCCGTAGGATCAGAAGCACCGCTTTCTGCCATAAGTTCATTCAAAAAATTTTGAAAAATGGAAGAGTCATCAGTTGATGAATTGTCTGTTGAAGTTGAACCGATATTCTGTAAGGCTGTTAATTGTAGTATAGCTTTAAGGTTATCAATATTCATGGATGACGATCTCTCCTAACCTAGTCCATAGATTTTCTTAATCAAGTCGCTTCTGCTTTTTTTCGTAAAATCGACTTATTTTGTTGTCTGTTTTACGTAATGGAATATTATGCTTTTCAAGCAGCTCCATAAAAACTTTCTGACCGCTTAAAAAGCTGTCTACTTCATATTCTATCTCAAAATCTTCATTTTTTAAATAGTAACTATGATCGAAAACGAGTAAACCGTTTTTATACCCAATTTCAGCCCTTTTTGTTTTTAAAGAACCAAAATAAGCTAGGTTAGAAAAGGAAATATGCATGTTTGAAATCAGGTCTTGAATGAGCCCTCCAGGAAGCTTCCCCCCTGAAAAAGCCAAACTAGCTTCTTCCGTTGAAAGTATTTGATTTGTTTCTAATAACCCCTCTTTTGCAGGCTGTTTTAATGTCATTTCAAATTTGCCATGCTTTTCTCGAATTCTTAAAGCAGATCCACAGTTTTTTAAGGCAAAATCTTTCGTATCAAAGTAATGATTCTCTTGATGGAAAAAATCATTTTCCTTTATTGAAAAAAAGTGAAGCAGCTTTTCGAATTCTTCTGGCTTCAATAGATTTTTAAATTCAATTTCAATGTTTTGTGACAAAGCTTTTCCTCCTTATATGAATCTAATTTTTATAAGCAATCATTGGGTGAAATGTTCTGAATATGCTAAAATAAGTAAGGTGAATATTGGAGGTTTAAAACATGCAGAAAAGAATAACAATTCAATCAGCACATGTAAATAATAATAAATTAACATTAACAGTTAGTGAAGACATTAGTGGATTCATACCAGGTTCACATATTTTATCTGACTCCGATCAATTTTCATTTATTTATTTAATGGAGAAGGAAGAAGAGTATACATATATCATCATACCAGAAGTATTCTGGCCAATATTAAAAGAGTCATTACGTGCCGATGCTAAGGCAGTGCTGCAACATAATCACGACGAAATTGAGCTGACTCTCTTTAAAGAAGAACTAGAATATCTAATTAGCAATATTAAAGGTAATGGGAACTATGGAGAAAAAATGATAGAAAAGGTAGAATCCCTTTTTGGGGATTTCTAACGATTTTATTAGCTGAATTTAAAGGTTTGGGGTGGTTATAATGTATAAATGGGACATATTTTTAGCTCCTTATAAGCAGGCGGTAGAAGAATTAAAGATAAAGCTAAAAGGAATGAGAAGCCAATTTGAGTTGGATTCAAATCCATCCCCTATTGAATTTGTAACTGGCAGGGTAAAACCGATTGCAAGTATTCTTGATAAAGCAAAGCATAAAGAAATTCCGCTTGATCAATTAGAGAGAGAAATGCAGGATATTGCAGGGCTTCGAATGATGTGTCAATTTGTTGATGATATCCACACAGTCGTGAATTTACTAAGGAATCGAAATGATTTTGAAATTGTAGAAGAAAGGGATTATATCTCTCATAAAAAAACCAGTGGGTATCGCTCTTATCACGTGGTGATTCGTTACCCAGTTCAGACTATACATGGGGAAAAGAAAATTTTAGCTGAAATTCAAATTCGTACACTTGCCATGAATTTTTGGGCAACAATTGAGCATTCTCTAAACTACAAATATAAAGGAGCATTTCCAATTGATATAAAAACGCGCCTCCAAAGAGCTGCTGAGGCTGCATTTAGTCTTGACGAGGAAATGTCCATTATACGCGGAGAAATCCAAGAGGCGCAAGTCTTCTTTACAAGAAATAAAGAACTAAAAAATGAAGAAAAAGGGTAATGGTAAATAAACAATGCAAATGATTAGAATAAGGAGCCTAGATAAAATGAAATTTGCCATTACGTCAAAAGGGGATCAAAAATCCAATACCTTGATGCATAAAATGAGAACCTATTTGCTTGATTTTGAGCTTATTTACGATGAAGATCAGCCAGACATCGTTATTTCCATTGGGGGTGATGGGACCCTTCTTTATGCATTTCATCGATATAGCAGTCGACTGGATAAGACGGCTTTTGTAGGAGTACATACCGGTCATCTTGGCTTTTATGCGGATTGGACACCAGAAGAAATTGAAAAGCTGGTCATTGCGATTGCTAAAACTCCTTTCCAGGTAGTTGAATATCCATTATTAGAGGTCATCATCCGTTATCAAGGTGGAGCAAAGGAATCAAGATATCTTGCTTTAAATGAGTCTACTGTAAAAGGGGTAGAAGGAACTTTAGTGATGGATTTGGAAATTCGCGGGGAACATTTTGAGAGATTCCGCGGGGATGGACTTTGTATGTCTACCCCATCAGGAAGTACAGCATACAATAAGGCATTAGGTGGTGCTATCATCCACCCTTCTATTTCTGCCCTACAAGTGGCTGAAATGGCATCAATTAATAACCGGGTATTTAGAACCGTTGGATCTCCTCTCATTCTTCCAGCACATCATACATGTATGTTAAAGCCGGTTAGCCATTTTGATTTCCAAGTCACGATAGACCATTTGTCTTACTTGCATAATGATGTGAAGTCGATACAATACCGAGTTCCAGAGGAAAAAATTCGTTTTGTGAGATTTAAACCTTTCCCATTCTGGAAAAGAGTACACGATTCCTTTATTGATGATTCGGATTAAGGAGTATAAATAAATGTCATCACGTTTTAAAATCCAATGGGTGATTGACCAAGCAAACACTGGAAAGTTAATAAAAGAATTTCTAAAAGAACAGGAAATTTCTAAAAGAGCTTTAACAGATATCAAGTTTCAAGGTGGGTCTATTCTTGTTCATGATAGGGAAGAAAATGTCCGCTTTAAACTAAGAGAAGGCGATATTCTAAAATTAATCTTTCCGCAGGAAATACCTAGTAAAGGAGTTAAAGGTGAGAATCTTCCACTAGAGATTGTTTTTGAGGATGATTATTTGCTTGTTGTGAATAAACCGACTGGTATGAATACCATTCCATCAAGGGAACATCCCTCTGGAAGTCTTGCTCATGCGCTGATTGGTTATTATGAGAGGGCCGGCACGGAAGCTACCTCACATATTGTCACTCGACTTGACAGAAATACATCCGGCCTCGTTTTAATTGCTAAGCATCGTCATATTCATCATTTGTTTAGCAAAATGCAGCAAAGTGGCGGTGTCAAACGCACGTATGAGGCGTTTGTTGAAGGAAACATATGTGATAGTATCGGAACCATCGAGCAACCCATTGGTCGCAAGGATGATAGCATTATTGAAAGGGAAGTGCGGGAAGACGGTCAATATGCCTGCACCCATTTTAAGGTAGTAGAAAAGCTGGAATCTTTCACACATGTAGAGCTTCAGCTTGAAACAGGGAGAACTCACCAGATTAGGGTCCACATGTCATTTATCGGGCATCCTCTTCTTGGAGATGACCTTTACGGGGGAGATATATCGTTAATCAAAAGGCAAGCACTCCACTGCAAACAGGTTCGTTTTTTACATCCCATTAAAAAGAAAGAAGTGTCTTTTTCTGCTGAGATGCCGGGAGATATGAGAAAAGTATTACAAGGCTAAAACTCACTAAATACAAAACAAGCACCGATTTTTTATAGAAAAAGTCGGTGCTTGTTTTTAATTCTAAGCAAAATCCTTAAATTTTTCTGCAATATATGGCATAGTAGATGGAACAGAAGTAATCTCCATTTCAGGGTACCTTAATGCAGTAAGATTTCCGCCAAACACACAGCCTGTATCAATATTATATGTGTTATGAATGATTCTTGCTTCTTTCACAGGGGTATGGCCATAAACAATCGTGGTCTTTCCATGGTATTCCTTAGCCCAATCTCTTCGAACCGGAGAACCATCAGGGTGCTTCTCACCGGTAATATCACCGTAAAGGACAAATGTCTTCACTTTTGAGTCCGTCCGACCTATGTAGCTTTCTTTTAATCCGGCGTGAGCGATGACTAGTTTACCGTGATCTAATGTTAAATAGAGCGGTGCAGCCTCATATAGCTGTTTAAATTTTTCGCGAATTTGCCTTTTTCCCTTACTATCCAATGCACTATATTCGGCCGCAGTTGTTTCAAGCCCATGTGTGACCTGCACTTTATTTCCGAGAAAATAGCGGTATAATTTATTACAGTGATTTCCAGGAGTGTAATGTGCCTTTTTTTCTTCCATTACGAGGCGCCAAACAATTTCAATTACCTTAAGTGAATCCGGACCCCTGTCAGTTAAATCACCAACAAAGCCTAGAACGCGCCCGCTTGGATGAAGGGGAATACCTGAATCCCAGCAATAGCCAAGCTTCATGGTTAGATTTTTAAATTCCGTAAGACAGCCGTGAATATCTCCGATTATGTCAATTTTCAAGGGTTTAATCCTCCTTTTACTTCCTATGTCGGATAAATGCTAGCTAAGTTTTCTTTATATTTTTTCTAAAAGCCATTTAAATTATTTTGGAAAGGTGGTTATGCAAATGCAACATGCATCCGTAACATCCTTACTTATTGTAGTCACAATGGCATTTTTAACGCCAATTATTCTTCATCGATTAAAGCTGAATTTTATCCCAGTGGTGGTAGCCGAAATCATTATGGGTTTGATCATTGGAAAAAGCGGTTTTGATTTAGTACGTGAAGATATGTGGCTCTCAACACTCTCTACATTAGGATTTATCTTTTTAATGTTTCTTAGCGGGCTTGAAATTGATTTTTCTGCCTTTCGCGGAACAAAGAAAAGAGAGGTCCTTCCTAACGGGAAAAAAGAGCCAAATTCATTTGTTGTTTCATCACTAATTTTTGTAGGAATTTTTATTATTTCTCTTCTTTTATCTTACTTATTTGTTCTGGCCGGATTTATTCATAATGCATTTTTGATGACGTTAATTATTTCAACTATTTCTTTAGGAGTGGTAGTACCTACCTTAAAAGAAGCCCATATGATGAAAACCGTCATTGGCCAAATTATTTTATTGATTGCGGTTATTGCAGATTTAGCAACGATGATCCTGCTTGCTGTCTTTGTGTCCATTAATGAAAAGGGTCACGGAAATACATGGCTTCTGCTCATTTTATTTCTAGCCGGGGTAGCCTTATATTTTATTGGAAAACGATTTAAAAATCGTACCTTTCTTGAAGCCATGTCAAAAGGAACCGTTCAAATTGGAACAAGAGCCGTTTTTACTCTAATCATTGTTTTGGTAGGATTATCGGAAACACTTGGTGCAGAAAATATTTTAGGAGCATTTTTGGCTGGAGTACTTGTTTCCCTCTTATCACCTAACCAGGAGCTTGTTCATAAGCTGGATTCCTTTGGGTATGGATTTTTAATTCCTATCTTTTTTGTTATGGTTGGTGTAAAGCTTGATGTATGGTCTCTCTTACATGATAGAAAATTATTATTATTAATTCCATTACTACTCTGCGGACTGTTAGTATCAAAGCTACTGCCTGTTTATCTTTTGAAAATTTGGTATGACAAAAAAACAGTGGTGGCATCTGGATTTTTATTAACCTCTACTTTATCCCTTGTTATTGCTGCGGCAACCATTGGTGAAAGAATAAAGGTTATTACCCCACAAATGAGTGGAACACTCATCCTTGTTGCGGTCATCACTTCAATCTTTACACCGATTGTCTTTAAAAAATTATTTCCAAAAGAAGTGGCTGCTACTAAAAAAATTAAAGTGACGTTCCTTGGAGCAAATCAAGTTACATTGCCGATTTCGAGAGAATTAAAGTCAGGCCTTTACGATTCGACACTTTACCATACGAAAATGGATAAGTCGGAAAAGAAAATAGCTGATTCCTTATTCCAAATAACAGAGATTGAAGATTATTCATTTGATACTGTTCTAAAAACAAAGGCTCCTGATTCAGATATTGTCATTATTTCTACTGGGGATGAAAAATTAAATGCAGAACTTTCAATTGCAATGAAGGAATTAGGTGTACCCAGGGTTATTACAAGGATTGATGTACCAGAGCTGGAAGGAAGCTTAAGAGAACATGGTATTGAAGTGTTTTCTGCCTACATGTCAACCAAAGCACTATTAAGAGCCTTAATTGAATCACCAAGCATTATCGATATTTTAACGAATCAGGAAACAGCTTTGTTTGAAATTCGTATGTATAATGAACAATTTGCAGGAATGTCTTTAAGAAAATTTCCTTTTACAGGAGATATTATCTTTGTCCGAATTTTCCGGGGAAAGGATTCGATTGTTCCACATGGGGATACAGAACTGCAAATGAATGACCGGTTAATTGTAACTGGTACAAAGGAATATGTAGATGATTTAAAAAGGGAGCTTGAATTTTGTGAACTTTGCTAATGTGGTTGACTTGTGTAAAAATAAGATTGAACCTTTTCATTTTTGATAAAATGGTGTAAAATTAGTACCAAGTACTAATAACATGTAATAAATACTAGGAGGCTAAGAAATGACTTTTTCTTTAGCAGGAAAAACATTTGTTGTAATGGGTGTTGCCAATAAACGCAGTATCGCATGGGGAATTGCTCGTTCCCTTCATAATGCAGGAGCAAGATTGATTTTTACATACGCGGGTGAGAGAATGGAGAACGGCGTTCGTGAATTAGCTTATTCTCTTGAAGCTGAAAATACACTTGTATTGCCTTGTGATGTAACCATCGATGAAGAGATAGCGAAATGCTTTGCAACTATTAAAGAAGAAGCAGGAGTTATTCATGGTGTGGCCCATGCAATTGCTTTTGCAAAAAAAGAAGAACTTCAGGGCGAATACATGAATACAACTCGCGACGGTTTCTTGCTTGCGCAAAATATTAGCTCTTATTCTTTAACAGCTATTGCGAAAGAAGCAAGAGGTTTAATGACAGAAGGCGGAAGCATTGTTACTCTTACTTATTTAGGTGGAGAACGTGTGATTAAAAACTACAATGTGATGGGCGTAGCCAAAGCGTCCCTTGATGCAAGTGTTCGTTATTTAGCAGCAGACCTGGGAAAAGAAAACATTCGAGTAAATTCCATTTCTGCTGGCCCAATCCGCACACTTTCCGCAAAAGGTGTGGGAGATTTCAATGCTAGTCTTAGAGAAATTGAAGAAAAAGCTCCACTTCGCAGAACAACCACTCCAGAAGAGGTTGGAGATACAGCACTATTCTTATTCAGTGAACTGTCAAGAGGAATTACTGGTGAAAACATTCACGTGGATTCTGGATACCATATTTTATAAAAAAGAAACTTACTATAAAATGGCGTGTGCACTAGCACACGTCATTTTATTTATCAGTAAAAAAGCTCTTACTTTATGGCGTGGCATAATGAAGAGCTTTTTGTACAATGAAGTTGCTTGTAACAGGACTCCTAAGCAAATTGAGTAAAAACAGTCAATCCAGTAGGGCCGCTTAAATTCCCACCATCAAACTCTCCAACACGAACTGGTGCTGTTGGAGTGGAAATGTCATACATTTCTACTGTGTTATCAAAAAAGTTTGATACATAAAGAACAGTATCTGCAATGGCTAATCCCCAAGGTTCACGTAAATTACCAGCATCAAACTCACCAACCCGAACTGGGGCTGTAGGAGTAGAAATGTCATAAATCTCTACAGTGCTATTTCCAAAGTTAGCTACATAAAGGATGTTACCAATAATAGTCAAATGGGCAGGAATACTCAAATTTCCTGCATTAAATTGTCCTACACGTAAAGGTGCGGTAGGTGTTGAAATATCGTAAATTTCTACGGTATTATCATTACCATTTGAAACATAAAGGGTTGTGCCTTTAACCGCCAATCCGATAGGGCTACTTAAATTACCAGCATCAAATTCGCCAACGCGTACTGGGACTGTTGGATTGGAAATATCATAGATTTCTACGGTGTTATCTAATTGATTTGTAATATATAAAGTGTTGCCTGTAACGACCATTCCGGAAGGGGCTTGTAAATTTCCACCATTAAATTGGCCCAAGCGTACTGGTGAGGTAGGATTGGAAATATCATAGATTTCTACGGTGTTATCATCTTGATTTGCCACATATAGGATGGAACCTTTAATTGCCAAGGCAACAGGATTGTTTAAATTCCCTGCATCAAACTCTCCGACACGCACTGGTGCGGTAGGATTAACAACATCATAAATTTCTACCGTGTTATCTAAGAAATTAGCTACATAAAGATGTCTTGTTCTTACAACTGGTGGTAGAACCTCCATAATGTCTTCAAGCTTGAACTGAAGCAGCATTTCCTTTTTGATGACAGTCTTTAATGTATTGTCTACCGCATTGTCAATACTAATTAAATCGGAAACGGTTGGAGTAACATGCACTCCGCTTAATGTCCCAAGAACAAATTGGATTTTTTCAGCTTCGGCATTGATCACATGTGCTAAACCCAGCTCTTCAAAAGCGATCGAAGAGTGTAGGAGATTAATCACGTTCTCTCTGCTAATGCTAATTGTTGGAGTAACATTTGGTATATTTGGAAATGACATAATCATTCACCTCCTTAATTTTTGAGTCGGGATATTATATGGTTAATTATTAGAGTTGGACCGGCCTTTGCCTTGGAAAATATGCCCTTTGTTTTAGCTTTGGATTTTTTAAACAATAAATTCAATATCATATTAAGAACTTTTTTTAATATTTTTGACCTAGGACAAATACATCCCGTCATAAATATTAAATGTAAGATTTTGTGGGGGGTGACATACATTGTCAATGCCGGAAATTCCAAACATAACACCAGAAATAAACTTAAAAAGGGAGGAGGTTATTAATTTATTGCTAGCCTCCATTGCAATGGAGGAAATTGGGTTATCCCATATTATTAATGCGGAAGGAGAAAAATTACAAAAGGCTATCCAGCATGCAGAATGTTTTGAGGATCTTTTAGAGGCTAATAACAGTGTAGAAAGAATGTTAAAAACCATTATTAAAAAGGAAATGTTATTACAGTTTAAGCTTGAGGATATTTTAGAAATTCCAGTAGATGAACATGATCATCATGATCATCATCACAGCCATAAACCTCCAAAGCCACCAAAGCATTCAGATCATTAATATGAGCAAAAAAAGAATGCGATCAAGGCATTCTTTTTTTCTTTTGTTTTTTACTAATGATAAGTGGTGAGCTCCATGGAGATGGGATGGGAGCATCATTTTGAATCCTTATTTTTAATTCGGGCTTTTTCTCTTCTTTTTGAATTTTCGGTGTATGGATAGTTTCCGGTTTTAGTTGTTTTGGTTTATCATTGGGTTTTATGTCAATAGATGGATTGGGGGCATTTGGTGTAGACGTAGTTTGGGTCATGAATGATTCTTCTTTCCCAATAGTTCTCTTTTTTTGCTGAAGACTGCGTAACTCATTGATTGTATGCGTAATGGTTTCTGGAAATTCATCTTGTTGATGGTTCCTTTTTTGAAATGCTTCCATTAGTTTTTGAATGGCTAATTGGTAATCGCTAATTGATTGTTGTTTTTGGGTAATTGCTTCTCTATACTTTTCTCCGAAAAATTCCTTCATCCCATTTCCCTCTATTCTTCACCAAACTCACTTATATCCTCAGGGAATAAAATATGTTTATTTTTAAAATCGACTTTTTCTACTAATGTTAGCACCATTTCAATCTTTTTATATAAAAGCCATTCTTTCATCATGACAGAATCAATGATTTTTTGAACGGATTGATTAAATTTTAAAATATCAGAATTAGTAGGGGAGGTTGGAAAATCAGAATATTCGCCGACAAAGGCATTAATCTTATTCGCTTCTGAGGAAATAAGCTGGGCAAGGGCCAATTCTTCTTCAGCAACTGAATCAATGATTTTTGTAATAACCTCATCAAGACTAGGTGTATGTTCTCCTTTGTATATATTCGGAATAATCATCTTCATTTCCCCTTAATGGCTTGATTGTCTTTATCATTATATGTCCTAATTTTTGAAGGTAGTATATAAATTTTAAAAGGAAATGAAGTTTAATTTTGAATGGCCTACTAGATATTTTTCTCTATAAACAGTTTCATATGTTCGCCTTTTTTTTATCGAAAGACAAGCATTAGGCTTATTACTCTTTCTAAATAGAAGCTATTTCATAGAATATCAGGAAAATACGAAAAGAGGTGAATTATATATGAGTTTTCCAAACATTCCTAATGTGACCCCAACCATTAGCATTTCACGTGAAGAGGTAGTAAATCTACTATTAGCATCCGTTGCTTTTGAGGAATTGGGATTGGCACACATTATTAATGCGGAAGCAGAGAAAATTCAAGCAGTTGTAGGAACATTGCCAGGGGTGAATTTGGGGGCAGTTGATATTAATGACCTAGTAGACGTAAATAATAATGTAAATAAAATGTTAAAAACAGTTACGAAAAATGAAATGCTTCTTCAATTTAAATTAGAAGAATTAATTTCAACAACAACTACAACATCATCGACAACAACTACAACTACATCAACAACAACAACAACATCAACATCAACATCAACATCAACATCAACATCAACATCAACATCAACATCAACATCAACATCAACATCAAC
>JAUZPL010000029.1 GCA_030705955.1 Bacillota bacterium
ATTAATCATTACATGGTTTACTATAACAATTACCGCTATCAGTGGAATTTAAAAAAGATGACCCCTAATCAATATAGGAATCATCTTTTAGCTGCTTAATCTCTTTTTTTATAGTGTCCTTGACATGGGTGCCACTTTAAATTGTATCTGTTTTGAATACCCTTTTTTTATTGATATATAGGTGTTTTTCTTAAACATAACGAGTTTTTGGTAAGGTAAATCGTACATATAAAAGTAACTGTACAGAAGTTTCTGTACAATCAAAAATTAATATACTTTTTTGTTTTCAAATTTAATTCCATTAATAGTATTTATGTTACATTATTTCTAGGTATTGTGAAGAACCATACTTAAACTTATCAAGAGGGTCCGCACTTATTGGTTGGGGGATCAGGTTAAGCACCCGATCTGATAAATAGACTGAAAAATTTCTCTTAATTGGGAATTATTAATAAAAAAAGCTTATATAGACGGAAAGATTCCGCCTATTGACTCGAAAAATGCGAAAGTGGGAGATTTTGCTTTGTATAATCGGAAAAGCTCCCCTTATATACCCCGAAACGAGCTCCATTCAGCATCTAACCGAAAAATTTCCGCTTATTTTACTTTTGCTGATTACTCGATTAAAGACAAGACAAAAACACCGTCAATTTACGGTGTTTTTTTGTATGCGAATGAACTTGTTTTTTTCAACTATTTTAAATTTTATACTTCAAAACAGAACCCGTTATGTTCCCCCGCCTTTTTATTCCGCTGCCAGCTTTAAGGCTGTTTGCAGCTGTAGATCGTTTTTCTGTAATTTTACTGCCTTTAAAACGGCATCTTCTAGTCGTGAAGCGGTTGTGGAATCTATGACTCCAATTGGGTCTAAGTGGTGCTTCTGTTGGAAGGCCTTGACGGCATTGGCTGTTTCGTCACTAAAATAACCATCTGTTCTGCCAGGCGCATACCCAAGTCCCTTTAAAATTTCTTGTGCATTTTTTATTTGCTCATTATTCATATCCTCTTGAAGTGGCTCTTTCACTTGAAGGGGATGGGTTTGGAAAATGGATGGCTGTTTTACGACAACGTCTGGTTTAATTCCCTTTTTATGAATCCAATTTCCATCAGGAGTAAGCCATTTAAACAAGGTTAATTTAATATTACTGCCGTCTCCCATTGGTATGGCCTGCTGGACGGTTCCTTTTCCGAAGGTTGTTTCACCTACAAGCTTATAGCCTTCCGCTTCCTGTAACGATCCAGCTAAAATCTCAGAGGCGGAGGCACTTCCTTTATCGACAAGGACGACTACCGGATAATTCTTCTTCTTACTCAAATTTGAGAAGAAGCGGTCCTTTTCTCCATTTCGTTTTTCAATTTGAATGATTGGTTTATCCTTTGTCACAAACTCTTTTAAAATATCTTCTACTGTTGATAAAAGTCCTCCTGGATTTCCACGAACATCAATAACAAGTCCTTGTATATGTTTGTCCTCCAATGTTGTAAGCTGCTTTTTAAAATCGTCAGCTGTATTTTCAGAGAACGACGTTAGTTCAATATAGCCAACTTTCTTTCCGCTTTCCTTTTTCAATGAGGAGTGAACGGTTTCAAGTGGAATCTCATCTCTCTTCACTGAAATGGTAATTGGATCTTTCACACCTTTCCGCAGAATTTCTAATGCAACGGTGGTTCCTCTTTTTCCGCGAATTTTCAAGGTTGCTTTACTTAAGTCAAGTCCTTCAATATTTTCTCCATTTACCTTTAAAATTTGATCATTTGGCTTAATGCCCGCTTTTTCTGCAGGGGAATTTTTAAATGGTGAAATGATTACGATCTTCCCGTCTACTTTGCCAACCTCTGCACCAATTCCTTCAAAGGAGGATTCCAGGGTTTGAGTGAATTGCTGTGCCGTTTCCTTATCCATATAAACAGAATAAGGATCATTCAAAACTGACAGCATCCCTTGAATGGCACCCTCCGTCAGCTTCTCCTTGTCCACCTTTACCACATATCGATTTAAAATAAGGTCATATGCCTGACTTACCTTTTCCAGATTGGTTGTATCGGAATTCGTGGCTTTTCCATTTTGTATTAATGCATTTTTATCAATTACTGTACTCTCTTTTCCTTTGTCCAGCCACTGCACACCCGCATATGTCCCACCTGCACCTATCAACAGGGATCCTGTCATTAGCAAGGCAATCCATTTCCGATTCATCTTCATCCTCCTCTATCCATGTATCTGCCTATTTAATAACATATATGTAGGGGGAGGACGAGTTATGCTCGGGGCATACAAAAAAGAAGAAGCTATTAGCTCCTTCTCTTATAGTGGCACAATTCCCATTGGGTTAATGGCACTGTGATATTTCCAAGGTCCATCGTACAGTTCGAAATGCAAGTGCTGTCCGGTTGCTTCACCGGTGCTGCCCATAATTCCAATCTGTTGACCTTTCGTAACAACTTGTCCTTCAGATACCATTCGTTCTGACATATGCGCATAAACAGTCGTATAGATATGTCCATTAATAGAATGGGTAATATAAACAACATTTCCATAACTAGTAGAATAATGAGAAACGGCAACGACTCCATCAGCGGCGGCAACAATTGGTACATTCGCACCAGGGTTGGCAATATCCACACCGTAATGGAATTCTCCCCAGCGTGGTCCGTATGTTGAACTGATTACACCATCGGCCGGTCTCGTAAAATTACCACTTGAAATTGGAGGGGTTGAACCTGAGCTAGAGCCTGATGAGCTATTATTTCTCGCAGCAGCTGCTTGTCTAGCTAATTCTGCTTGTCGCTCTTGTTCTAATTTAATCGCTTTTTGTATAGAAACTTCTTGTGCAGCAAGAACCTGCGTTTGTTCTTCCATGCTCATTTTATCTTCGGTTACTTGTTTTTCCTGTGTTTTAAGAGTACCAAGTAATTGATTTTTTTGAGCCATTTGCGTATTCAATTGCTGCTTCATCGATTGCAGCTCCTGAAGCATTTTTTGTACATGCTCAAAATCTCTTTTCACTTGTCCCTGTTTTTGTTCTAACTCTTTTTTGTCAGCTTCAGCCTGATTAATAATTTCCTGATCGGCTTCCATAATGGTCGCAACAGCATTAGCACGATCGATAAAATCGCTAATACTTGACGACCCCATCAACACATCAAGGTAACTTACCACACCGCCCGTTTCTTGGTAATTACGGGCACGGTCTTTTAATAATTCATTTCTCTTTTGAATTCTAGCCATGATGACCTGAATATCACCTTGAAGCTTCACAATGGCTTTTTTCGTTTCATCTAGCTTTACGGACTTAGAATGAATTTTAGAATCGGTATCCCCAATGGCAAAGTCAATCTTTTGCATTTGATTCGTGACATCATTCTGCTGACCTTGCAGATTAGCAATTTTTTGGTTTGCACCATTGATATTCGATTGGATATTAGATTTTTGATTTTGGATTTGACTTTGCTGTTTTTTTAGACTTGAGACTGACGCCGCTTCTGTTTTAACAGAGAATCCTCCAAATAAGCTCCCTGCTCCAACAATTGCCGCGACAGTAATGGTAACAAATAACTTTCTCAATGTTCGATTTCTCCTCTCCACTATGAATCTATGTACAAGGTAAATCGTCGCTATAATAAAAATAGAAAAACTTGGCTAGCGCCAAGTCCTGCACCGGCGATTGCCTAGTTGCGCTTTTATCTAATAGGAAAGTATAAACTTAAAAAGTCTATACTTTCCTATTATCTTTGAAATGACTAAAACTTTAAGAACTTTCTTACTGACATGACACTTCCAAAAACCCCAATCACTGCGCCCATTAAAATGAGTATTCCAGAGATTTGATACATAAATGGATCAACCGGAAGAATTTGAATAAAATTACCTTTTAATTTCGGAGCAAGATAATCATAGGCATTACTATAGGCAATGGTTATAAGAATAATAGGTAAAATAGCCCCAAGAATTCCTAACCATAAGCCTTCTAAAAGAAATGGCCAGCGAATAAAATTATTTGTTGCTCCTACCAATCTCATAATCTTGATTTCTCTTCGTCTTGCAATAATGGTAATTTTAATGGTATTAGATATTAAAAATACCGCTGTAAACAAGAGACCAATGATTAAAACAAATCCAACATTTCGAGATGCCTTTATAAACTTAAACAGCTTTTCAACTTGCCCTTGTCCATACATGACCTTTGAAACATAATTCATTTTTTCAATTTTGCTAGCTGCTTTCATTGTGTCTGTAGGGTTTTTCGTTTTTACGACATAGACATCATTTAAAGGATTGTCCTGTTCGAAAAGCTTAAATGCTTTCCCTTCAGTCCCAAGACTTTTAATTAGATTATTGAGCTCTTGTTTTTTAGATGAAAACGTAATGCTTTTCACCTCTGAAAGGGTTTCAATCTGTTTCTTTAAGTTTTCCTGGTCTTGTTTATTTGCAGCAACATCGATGTGAACGCGGATTTCAACATCCCCTTCGATGGTTTGTGCTACTCTATTAAGGTTCATCATAATCACAAAAAAGACACCGACCAAAATTAATGTAACGGTCACAGCACTTACAGAAGCAAATGTCATCCATCCATTTCTGCTAATGCTCTTCAAACTTTCCCGGGCGTGGCGAGTCAGAGTTCTAGCTTTCATACCCGTATTCACCCCTCTGCTCATCACGAACAATTTTTCCACTTTCAATGGCAATGACGCGATGTTTAATCGTATTAACAATCTCTTTGTTGTGGGTTGCCATTACAACCGTTGTTCCTCTAGTATTGATTTCATCAAAAATATTCATGATTTCCCATGAGGTTTCTGGATCCAGGTTCCCTGTCGGCTCGTCCGCAATGACGACCTTCGGTGAATTTACAATGGATCGAGCAATGGATACACGCTGTTGTTCTCCACCAGAAAGCTCTGTTGGCAGCATTCTTGCCTTATGCTTTAAATTAACAAGATCAAGAACTTCCATGACACGCTTTTTTATAAATTTAGGCTGTGCCTCAATCACTTCAAGTGCAAAAGCAATATTTTCATAAACCGTTAATGTTGGAAGAAGCTTAAAGTCTTGAAAAACAACTCCAAGATTTCTCCTAAATAACGGAATCTTTTTTGGCTTTATTTTTGCTATGTTTACTCCGTTTACCATAATAGTTCCTAAAGTTGGAACTTCTTCACGGTACATCATTTTGATAAATGTCGATTTTCCTGCACCACTTGGACCTACCACATAAACGAATTCACCTTGATTAATTCGAACGTCAATCCCATTTACAGCTGTAACGCCATTGGGGTATTTCTTAAACACCTCTTGCATTTCAATCATTTATTATCACCTAATATTCTATAATCTTCGTAAACTTAATTACTGACAGTTTATGCGTTATTTTGCATACATACTATCCTATAAAACTATCTTTTAAAGGAATTCTGCCCCGTAACTATTAAATATTATAGCATCATAAACCGACAAAAGGCTTGTTTTAAATATTACAGTTTCTTTTCAATCTAGCCAATGTTCGACAAATCTTTATAAAATCAAGGCTGGTGAGCTTGTTACCAATTTTCGACAACATCAAAAAACGTCCTGTTTTTTTAACAGAACGTTTGTCATAACTATTTATTTTTTTGCTGCCAGCCATGTAGCAACCGTATCAGCATCAGACCCAGAAATTAAACCAGCTGGCATTCCACCTGATTTACCGTTTTTCAGTATATTCAAAATTTGTGCTTTTGAATATTTAGAACCAATATGCTGAAGATCTGGCCCAATTGACCCTTTTAGGTTATCCCCATGACAGGCAAAGCATTTTTGAGAAACAATCTTTTGTGCATCGCCTGCTTGAGCAGTATTCGTGGTTGTCTGATTTTTGTTTGTACTTTTTGAAGAATCAGAGCCTCCGCCGCATGCAGCAAGTCCCATGATAAGGGTTGCCCCCATCATAAGTGCAAGAAACTTTTTTTTCATCTTAAATCTCCTTTCAGAAAATTTTTCCAACACCATTTAGTATGCCAAATTATACTCGTTTAAACCCTTCTCCAAGCACCTCTGCAGCATCCATGACCACAACAAAAGCATTTGGGTCTATACTTTTAACCAATTGTTTCAACTTTGTGAACTCCGTTTGGTCCACCACACACATTAGAACAGGGCGTTCATTGTCTGTAAAACCACCATATGCTGATAGTTTTGTCACACCTCTATCAATTTTATTCAAAATTCCATCGCGGACCTCTTCTTGCATATTCGTTATAATCATCGCCATTTTGGAACGGCCAAAACCCACCTGGACCAGATCAATGGTTTTACTTGTTACATATAAGCCAATTAGGGCATATAAGCCTCTTTCAATATCAAACACAAGGGCTGCCGTAATGACAATCAAGCCATCAATTAAAACGACACATGTTCCTAAGGTCAAACCCGTATATTTATGTATAATTTGGGCACCTAAGTCTGTTCCCCCTGTAGAGGCTTTCCCTTTAAAAACAATCCCTAACCCAAGGCCAACACCCACTCCACCAAATAAGGCCCCTAGTAAGGCATTATGTGTCCATGGATCTGTATTTTTTGTAAAAAAAACAACGAGGGGCAGAAAGATGGTCCCCACAAGTGTCTTAACACCAAACTGTTTACCAAGAAAAATGACTCCTGCAATAAATAATGGAATATTAAACGCCCACTGTACATAAGCAGGCTCCCAACCCACAGTAGAATGTAAAATCGTACTAATCCCACTAACCCCGCCAGAGGCAATTTTATTTGGTAGCAAAAAAACATTAAATGAAAATCCAATAATGGCAGCACCCACTAAAATATATACGTATTCAATAACTACCTCAACAATAGGGTGTTGAACTGAAAGATTTCTTTTCTTTTTCATAAAATAATTCCCCTCAAATTGGTTTTCTACTATAAAAATAGAATGAATTCGAAAGTGAGTATAGCATGACCATTATTTGGTGTAAATGCCATTAGGCTGTCGCTTTAAAGGAGTAAATACAGGTTCGTTTTTGCTGTTAAAGAGGATTTCATAAGGTATAATTTGCCAGGTAAGGAGGTGGAAAATTGGAACAACTTTTAATGCAAATGATGGAGCAAATGAATACACAGTTTCAAAAGATAACATGATCATATATTTGCTTTACTTCAGGCTAGATAACCCCACTTCCATTCTCCAAATTTCTTCAACTATTTTTTTCAAAAAAAGAGCCTTTGCCGATTGATTCCGGCAAAGGCATTTTATTTATTGGATGCGAGATCGTAAATAAGCATCAATGAACAGATCTAAATCTCCATCCATCACGGCTTGCACGTTTCCGCTTTCGGTGTTGGTTCTGTGATCTTTTACCATGGAATATGGGTGGAAGACATAGGAACGGATTTGGCTTCCCCAGCCAATTTCCTTTTGTTCACCACGAATTTCAAGGAGTTGTTTTTCCTTTTCCTCAAGTTCACGTTGATAAAGCTTTGCTTTTAACATTTTCATGGCATGCTCGCGGTTTTGAATTTGGGAACGTTCAGTCTGACAAGAAACAACGATACCAGTCGGAATATGAGTAATCCGGATAGCGGACTCGGTCTTGTTAATATGCTGACCACCAGCGCCGCTTGCACGGTACGTATCCACTCTTAAATCCTCTGTACGAATTTCAATTTCCACTTCATCCGTGAATTCAGGCATGACCTCACATGAAACGAAAGAGGTATGACGGCGGCCTGAGGCATCAAATGGAGAAATCCTTACAAGTCGGTGAACGCCTTTTTCTGCTTTTAAATAACCGTAGACATTGTGCCCTTTAATGAGCAAGGTAACACTTTTTATCCCTGCCTCATCACCTGGAAGATAATCCATGGTTTCTACCTTAAATCCCCGCTTTTCTGCCCATCTTGTGTACATACGGAGCAGCATAGAGCCCCAATCCTGTGACTCTGTACCACCTGCACCGGGATGCAGTTCTAATAACGCATTATTTTTATCATATGGCCCATTAAGAAGCTGTTGCAGTTCAAATTGATCCAATCGCTCGGTTAACTGTAAAAGCTCTTCCTCAAGCTCTGTTTGCAGCTCTGCATCATTTTCCTCTTTCACAAGCTCATAGGTTACTTCTACATTTTCAAATGCCTCATTCATTTCATAAAAGACGTGTACCTGGTCCTTTAAGGCATTAGACTCACTGATGACCTTTTGCGCTGCATTCTGATCGTTCCAAAAGTTTGGGTGCAGCATTTCATCATCTAGCTCAGCAATTCTTGTTTCTTTATTTTCTAGGTCAAAGAGACCCCCTGAAGCCCGCTAATCGCTTAGCTGTTTTTTCAAGTTCATTTCTGATATCTGCTAATTCCATTTTGTTCACCTCATATAAAAGTAAAAAGCTTATTTCTTATAGTATGCATGATTTATTGGTTAGTCCTTCATTATTATAACGAAATGTTGGGGGGAAGTACAAAAAGTATATTTTCTATCTTTTACTTCCCAAAAAAATCAAGAGGAGTTATGCCCTCTTGATTTTTATGGTGTTATCGTCTTTTTCGGTGCATGAGCAGCACTTTGGAATTTTTCTGCATCGGTTGATCCGGTTCCATGGCAACTAGAACAAGACTGCGAATCTCCAGATTGGTGTCCAGTGATCGGATTATTATTACTATCTGTAGTTTTAAATTCTCCAACCTTACCATAAATCTCAGTTGAGTTATTATGGCATTTTAAGCAGAAGGTACGTTCATTTGCTGCGTTCCACGTTGTACCGCTAGAGGTAAATTTGCTATCTGATAAAGTGTTACCAAGCTGCCCTCTGAGCATCTTAATATTATCTGATCCATGTGTTTCATGGCATTCTGCACAAGGCATTGCTCCATTTAATTGACTTCCGCCATCATCACTAGGAAGGGTGAAATAATGTCCTGAACCTGCATCTAAATAATAGGATTGTATATCGGTTGCAGTCCCTTTATTTGCTTGGTGACAACGCAAGCATAAAGAATACTCTGCTATAGTCCCATTTGTGGTTAAAGATTTTTTATAGGACAAAGCACTATAACCATCAGTAGATTGATTTTTCACAAAGATACTTGAAACTGTATTTGTATCATGAATTAAATCATCCTCATGGCACGTTTCACAGGTTGTGTCTAATGTATCAACAGTCGTTTTATCTGCTCCATTTTGATCTGCTATTGTTTCCTTATGTGTATAAACATAATGGTCCTTTAGCAAATTAGGATTGGACGCTGACCATTCCAAATGAGGATTATGACAGCTGGTACAAGCCGTGGCTTCTTTTAAATTGTTTGGTTGAGTTGAATCATAATCAACTGGATTATCATGGTGATAAGTACCTTCTATTCCACTTGCAGCAGGTGCGTTATTTAATGTTCCATCATGACAAGCGGTGCAATAGTTTTCAGAAGCTTTCGCATTTAGCTTTTCATTAAACGAAATAAGATAGGAGCCCCCCTCACGAGAAGGATTTAATTGGCTATTTATATAAGTATCTTTTTCATAAGGAGAGTCTACATGAGAACTATGACAAGCAGAACACATATTAGTATTTAATTGGTAATGTCCATGTGGATTGGCTGAGTCGTGACTTTGATTATCAATATCGTCCCAATCGGTGTTGCTTTTAGTAGTAAATTTGAAAAATTTAGCATAAACATGGTTGTTTGCATCATCTAAAAGATTAGGATCTAAGTAAACCAAATAAGTTTTATTTAATGTTAAGGAATCGGCTGGAGTAAAGTAAACATCGTAAATATACTTACCAGGATTTTGATTTTCGCTTGCTGTGTTTTCTAAAATGGTAGCTGTTCCATTTTTTAATTGGGTTGCACCCAGCATGACATTAATCGGATTATATGGACTAGTTGTGTTTCTAATTTTACTTACAAGATTATTCATTTGGTTATCATCAGTCAATTGTATTTTCATTGTTGCATTCTGCGGAATGCTAGTAAAATCTTCACCTGTGCGAATAGTTGGTAGATTGATAATAGTCCCATCTGTCAAAGGCGTATCCTTTGAAGTGGTAGTAAGTCCGTTGAGCTGAGCTATATCGGTCCAATAGAATTCATTTCCTAATTTACTTTGCGCAATTGTTCCAAGTGTATCGTTTGTATGGACTGTATATTGATTATTGTCATTACTAATAATTTCAGACCCTGAAATATAAGGCCTTTTTGAATCGATAATGAGAGTAATACTTGTTGACGCTGTTCCTACGTCTGTTATGGATATTGTAATCGAGTGTGTACCATCAGAAAGGGACTTTGCGGATGGTTTATAGGACCAAGTTCCATTTGCTAAATCAATAACCCAATCAGATGGATTTTTTGTTGAATCTGATATTGGATTAGTTGTGGATAAATTATCGTCTGCAGTAAAAACAGGGTTAGGAGTTTGCTGTGTATCCGCAAAAACACCCGATATAACAACATCCTTCGGATTTAGAACTGTATTTGGATCTGGAGAATTAACTGTAATTGTTGGATCGCCAGCTGCAGAAAAAACAACTGTGCTAGGAAAGGTAAACACAGAGGCTATTAACATTATCAATCCGATAAAACTATAATAATATGTTTTAAACCTCTTCATTAAATTCATTTCTATTCATCTCTTTTTCTTGAAAATTTATATTGGTTTCCATATTGCCAAAATTTAATTATTTTTTTATACATCAATAACCTAAATTGACCTGAGTAATGTTGAAGGTATTGGGTATAGTCTTCTTGTATAATACAAAATTGGATAGTAAGGAATTTTTTTAAGTAAGGAATTGGCAAAAATAATAAAATTCACAAATGACAAAAAAGAAAACCACTCCAAAACAATTAGTTTAATTCCAATTTTTGTTCTAGTTGCGAATTTATGTAACTAACGTGAATAAGTAACTTTTTATTAGTGATTCTATTTATATTATAGCAGTGAAAATGGGGCAAAGAGGGGAAAACCTTGGCGGATTTTTGACAAAAACGTGATACATGGGCATAATAAAAAACAAGGTAGCAATTTACTATTGCTACCTTGTTTATGACAATTAAACCTTTTTTAAGCTATCAAATAGTGTGGCTATTTGTTGGCTTTTTTATTTGCCAGTGATAACATTTCTGGTTGTACCAGGATCTCCACCCATTAAGAATTGACTGGTAGTTGTATCATAGTTGTTAGGGTTACCTACAAACTGTTCACCTTTACCGTGACAAGAATAACATACAGACATACCAGTGTAACGTTTTAAGGCAGAAGAAGGGTTTGGATCAGTAAAATAACTAATAGCATTGTTAGTATTTGTAGTTTTTTGTGTATCAGTAAGTGTGCCTGTTTGATTATCAAATACCTGGCCAGCAGCTGTTAAAGTAAAGTAAGTGTTATCGTTCGCATCGTGTAAAATTTGAGCTTCTGATCCATGTGCATAGTGACAGCGTACGCAAGTTAATTTGTCTTGTAAAGTTGCGTGGCGGTGTGCTTGTGAGTAAACACCAGTCACATCAGTACGAGTTACAGAAGCATAGTCAACGTGACAAGATGCACAATATTTACTCATTTCAGTACCGCTGTCAGGAATAAAAGCATTTTGATATTCTGGATTTCCATATCCATCATAAAGTTGGTTACCATTAGCATCTTTTACAGGCTTAGTTATATCTCCTACGTAAGTGCTATCATATAAGGATTGAATATTACCAGTTGTTTCAACGTCAATACCAATAGAAACTACTGCGGTACTAATAGTTGCAACATCACTACCCCATGCAAAAGCATCTCTCCAAACCACATGTAAGTTTGGATCAACTGGGGATGTTAAGTCTGTATTACCATTTTTCAGAACAGTGTTTGCTACATAAGGATAACCTAATTCGCGATTCCATAAAGAATAATCTGGTACATAACCGCCACCAGTTTGTTTTCCATTTGAATCATAAGTTACGTCGTCAGTCCATCTATAAGTTTGAATAACTAGAGAACCAGCAGTAACACCAGCACGATTCCAGAAGTAGTTAAATGCAGCTTTAGTGGTACTACTAGTACTATTATAAACCACATTATCTTGAGTTGCTGTTGTTTTTACAAGGATGTATGGGAACGTTTCTGTTGTTGGAATTGTTCCACCATTATTTAAGTCAATAATGTCAGAAGCGCCATACGTAAACAATTTACCATTCTTATTATCGATGGTTGTTGTAATCGTTGCTTGACTATGTCCCTTAGTATAGGTTATTGACTGACCACTAGCAGCAGCATATGGTACAGAGCCCCAACCCATTGGGTCAGTGTTTAAGTTATTCTCAAGATTAGAACCTGCACCGTGGGGAGCGTGGCAGCTTGCGCAATCAAATTCTTGGTTGTATTGACCGCCATCTTTGTTACCACCAGGAGCTGCACTGATTTGCAAAGAACCATCAGCTTCGTGCAATGAACCATTATGACCAGCAGTTTGAACATTGAATGTACCATCAATACTTGATGTCATAGATGTTGAAACTGGTGCAAAATTGTTGTAAGCCCCTGTTGTCCCATCGTGACAAGCTGAACATGTACTGTATACACCATCTTTGAATAATAAGCTTTCACCATTTGCAGCAGTGTGTGTTTGGTGGCAGCTTGCACAAGAGTTTGTGTTGTTTTGATAGAAACCGTGAATTTTTTGTGAAGAACGATTCTTTCTAGGGTTGCCATAGCCTGTTAAGTTACTATTTTTCAAGCCATTGCCGTTTTGATCAATACTAATAGTATTTCCATTAGCATCTACTTTAGTAGTTGGGGTATTAGTATTCAACATAGCACCATTGTGTGGATTTAATACCACAACATTAGTAGCTTTAGAAAGCAATGTTGCATGTGTACTATCAGCCGTTTTATAAAGTTCTACTGAATAAAGATCACCAGGAGTCATAACGCCAGCAGGGATTGTAACTGATCCACTACCGGTAGTGGTATCAATTGTACCATTGTATTGTGTAGATGTTCCTACGATATTTCCGGTAGAATCTTTTAATACAACGTCAAATGAAATTGCATTATAAGTTTTGGGTCCGCTATTATAATCTACGCTATCTGCGGTATTACCTGTAAATGTAACAAGTAAATTTCCGTCACCTTGTGAAACAGGCTTCAATCCATATGGATCTTTCGCAAAAGCAGCAGTGCTAAGTATTCCCACTAACAAAATAGTGATGAGTAGTGAGAAACTAAGTTTAATCTTACTCATTTCTAAAAACCTCCCTTTTCTTACTTCTCTCTTTTTTTTATTTATATGAAAACCTCTCATTCGTTATTTGTTTGAGGCATCACCTCCTTTAATAGGTTCATATTTTAATAGTAAAGATCAACTCGTTCGTTAACGGTATCTGTGATAAGGATTTGACCATTACTATCGACATATAATCCGTTAGGTAAATAGAATTGACCTTTATCACTGCCTAAACCGCCAAATTGAAAAACTTGTTTCCCATTTTTATCAAATCCATAAACGTAGTGTGTCATGTTATCGACCATAAGAAGGGTGCCGTTTGGTTCAACTCCGATTCCACGTGGATTAACAAACTTAGAATCACCAGTTCCACCAATAGAGCCGTTAATTATACGAGTAAATTTTCCAGTTTTGTCGTAACAAACTATTCGTTGATTACCTGTATCAGAAACATAAATATTGTTGTCGCTATCGATAGTGACAGCGTTAGGAGCATTAAGTGTGTCATCCTTTGCTGTGGCAGTAGTTAGTTCAAGCAGTTTCTTTCCTTTTAAATCAAATATCATGACACGATTACCTTGAATATCTGTAACATATAGCTTGTTGCTATATATGCGTAAACCACCTGGAGATTTAGGTGTGTCTGCTTTATTTGCAAAATTGAAGTATTTAATAAATTTCCCTTTTTCAGTAAAAATGGAGATTTTATCATTGTATAAATCTGCTACATAAACATTCCCATCTTTATCACCAGCAATACCGTAAGGGAATTGGAATTCTCCTTGGCCTGTTCCTTGTTTTCCAAATTTAAAAATTGGTGTTCCAGATGGATCAAATACTTGAACCTGTTTATGGTTTGTATCCGTTACGTATACATATTGCCCAATCTTTGTAACATCCATTGGTTTATCGAGTGGGTTGCTCATGTCACCTTGAATATAGTTACTTAGAGTAGGGGGGCCTCCTTTTACATTACTAGCAATTTTTATTGCATCATTTTGAAGATGGAAATAGTAGATGACAGCAAATAGGGCGACACTAAGTGCAACGAAGGTTCCCATCCATATATAAACAGTCTTTTTCTTCATAGATTCCATCTCCCTTCTTAATTATTTTTCTTGAGTCGGTCCAATTCTGTTATTGCAGGTTTAAATGTCGGGTCATAGGAAAGTGTCTCTTTGAAAATCTGTTCTGCTTGTTTTTTATCTCCTTGATCTTCTGCAACTAAACCAACTTCATAAAGGGTATCGGTATTGCCTGGTTTTAATCGTAAGGCATCCTGCAAAGCGTTTGTTGCTTTAGAATACATTTTTAACTTCCGATAATTTCTCCCAAGCAATAATTTAGCCTTATAATCATTTGGAGAAAGTCTTGCAGCCTTAGTGGCCATTTGCAAGGATTTATCTGTTTGATTCTCCTTGTCATAAGCGATACTTAAGTTTAAATAGGCATCATAGCTGTTTTTATCAAGGTTGATTGCAGTCTGATATTGATCAATTGCATTTTGGGTATCTCCCTTAATAAAATAAGTAAAACCAAGATTTATCCGTAGTTGTGGATCGTTCGGCTTTTGATCGACTTCTGCTTTGTAGTAGGCCAATTGCTTTTCAATTTCATCTGCATTTTGGTTCCAAAGATATTTCTGGCTGATATAATACCCGGCACTTAGGCAAATTACCAATGTTCCTACAAGAAGAAGAAGGGATTGCCACCATTTGAAACGATCGCTTTTTATTTTTTTACCTTTTTTTGTTTCTTCAGAAATCCTTGACGGTTCCTGGGCATTAGGTTGAGTGTTACTTTCCATGTTAGCCCTCCTAAACTACTAATTATGGCGTATGACATGACTGGCATTTTGATTTATTGTGACAGCTATAGCATAATTCTGCAGGAGCCTTGTATCCTGTTATGTCGATGGGATGATGTGATTTATAGTCCTTCCCGTCGTGCATGGCGGGATGACAGCTGCTACATGTGATATTTGTTGTTTGTTGGTTCATGATATTTTGTTCATCATGGCATGTTAAACATTGTCTTCTATCTTTGTTGGCAAAAGGGCCATGAAGATTAACCCACCCTTTTACATGACTTGGCGGTTTCTGTGAATGACATTTTTTACAGAATGTATTTTCTTTTGCATATTGTTGTGCAGAAATAATTGTTGATTTATCTTTTCCACCACTTAAAAATTGCTGAGAAGCAGTTACATTTGTCCCCAAATCTTTAATATCAGTATCAGACATGTATGAATGACACTTATTACAATAGAGGATATCTTTTTCTGCTAATTTTCCATGATTCCCAGTTTTAAAGTTTGCTTGTTTGTGAGATTTAGGCACCATGCCAGTAGTATGACACGTTTTACAGGCGGTTGAAACTCCACGTGCCTGGTGACAATTCATACAATCTTCCATTTTTGGTTGAGTGAATGTTATATCACTCATCATGGATTTACCTAGTTCTGTATCCCATTTATCATAATCAGATTTGAAGGTGACATTTCGGGCCGAAATATCGCCGTGGGCAACCCCATTATGACATTCAACACATTTTACCCCTTTTGCTAAGTGCTTATCGTGAGGGATGATGAGATCTCCCTCGGGTGTCACTTGGCGCGTTTTCATGTTATGACATCGTTCACAAGATGAATTTGGAATATCCTTTGGCATTTGGATAGGTGCTGTATATCTGTTTGTGAAATTATCAAATACTTGAACTAATCCATTTGCTTTGTCTTTTGCTAAATTCTTGGCCCCTGGTTCGATATGACATTCAACACAATCCACTTCACTATGCGCAGAGGCTTTCCACGTATAGTACTCTGGTTTCATCTCATGACAGGTTGAGCAAAACGATGAGCTTGAGGTTGCTTTTAACCCTGTAAATCCTATTGTGAGAAACAGGGTTAAAAACAACAGTGTAAGTGTTGAAATTTTTATTAATTTATAGCGAAAACGGGGAGGGGTCGGCAGCTCTTTCTGCTCCTCGTCCATGGAACATCATCCCTCCAGTTAAAGAGACTTTTACTTCTTATCACTTTTAAATCCAGTTCTGTGACAGTATTGGCAATATACATCTGTCGGTGCTTTAGGATCGGTTGTGCCTGGTTTTGGTTTTTCACGATCGTGACAGACGAAGCATTGTGACTTCTGTGCATCTGTTTGTGCGTGCTTGGAGTGGTCTGTTAGCCACTTATCACTTGTTTCATGTCCAGGTGGGCGGTTGCCGTGACATGCACTACAGAATTTATTGATTCTTGCTTGATCTTTCACAACTGTGATATTTGGTGTGTACTTAATATTTGGATTTCCCATATTAAGTAGGGACATAATATCTTCTTTTGGAATGACTTTTTCCCATTTGGAATCCTGATGACAGTTCATACATTTGTCTAAACTGTTAATGGCTGTGGCACCATGATTGTGGCTCCAGTCAATTGCCTTATGGGTTTTTGGTACTTTGATTTCTCTATGACATGTCGAACATTCCATTGAGATTTTGACATCTTTTTGTTCCTTGCCTATGGCTTGTAAAATAATATCCTGTGTTTTTTTATCGTTTTCTGCTTTAGTTGTTTCTGCAGTTGCACTGCCTTCCGCTTTTGTTTCTTCTGGATTTGGCGGTACACTGTAGGCTGGATCTAACCAAGGTTTTTGGCCTTTATTTACTTTGTCATGGCAATCAATACAAGTTCCCATGTTCGGTCTTAAGTACTTTGTTTCAATTAGTTTTTGAGCGTTTGCCTGTGTCCAATCGCCACGATCACTTTCTATGTTTAAGCCGCGAGCAGCAATTTTGGCATGAACAACGCCTGAGTGACAGGTAACACAAGGGATTCCTTGTTCAATATGTCCTTTGTGGTTTACCTTTAAATCTCCTGATGCTGTGACAAGACGATTCTTAGAGTGACATTGAAAGCAGTTTTGATTTGATATTTCTTCTTCCGATGTTTGAACTATTTGAGTTGGAGCACCGGTAACATGATAATATACCTCTTTAAGTGATTTCATTTTATGTGTAATCATGTTAAAGAAGCCTGGTTTAATATGACACTGAACACAGCTAATTTCATTGTGGGAACTGGCTGTATATGTTGAATATTCAGGTGCCATCTCGTGACAACTGGAGCAAAATGCTGGTGAGTTCGTAAAGGATAGAACTCCATAACCTCCGCCAAAAACTACAATACAAACAACGAGTGAAGCGAATAATAGCTTCCAACGGTTAACAGGATTCTTCCAATCTATATTTCTAAATTTTTGCCAGAGTTTCCGGATCATGCCGGGTTTTTTTCTATTTTCTCTTGTCTCTTCCTCTGGTTTATTTTTTTTCCCCCATAAGGCCACCTTTGTTCACCCTTTCTGTTTTGGATTTTACTTATCTACTTTTTTTTCCATATAAACCTCTCTAAAGGTAGTATCTAACATTGCGGAGGTATATTCCAATGTACAATTTGTGAATAATTTCTCTAGGCACTATACTCAATTTTTTCGCCTTAAAACAACTTATAAACGTTGAAAAATTAGTATTTATTACTAACATACAAATGGTGGAAACATGAATAATTATTTATTTTTATACGAATTATGCATTGTTCATACATTTGTCAAAATCTCAGTGTCCGGACAGGATGCACACTTAAAAAATGTATTCGTTTTATGGATGATTACCACTGTAATATATGACAAAAAAAAGGCACAAAAAAAAGGGCAACAATGCCCTATAGGTGGAACTAATTATTTTGCTCATCCATAAATCCTGTTCTATGGCAATATTCGCAATAAACATCAGTTGGAGGCTTCACTTCACCAGCCTTTGGCTTTTCACGATCGTGACAGACAAAACAACGTGCTTTGCCTTCAGGGGAAGAACCCTCTCGTGCGTGTCCTGTTAACCAAGAATCAACAGAGTGAATAGCAGTATTTTCATGGCTTGGTGGTCTGTTGGCATGACAGGTACTGCAGAATTTATTTGCTCGTGATTCATCTTTTACAACTGTTAGATTTGGAACATATTTAACCTTTTCTTGATTTAGTTGGGACATGATATCCTGCTTTGGTATTTCTTTTATCCATTCTGAATCCTGATGACATTCCAAACATTGATCCAGTTCTTGAATAGCTGTATTGCCATGCGCTTGTTTCCAATAAGCCCATTGGTGGGATGGAGGAACTTTTATTTTTTTGTGACATGTTTCACATTTCATTGAAAGCTTAACATTGACCTGTTGCTTACCAATGGCCTGCAGAATAATATTTTGTGTATCCTGTGAAGTCTTTTTCTGATGCACTTCTGGATTAGCCGGTACACTATATGAAATATCTGTCCAAGGCTTTTCACCTTTATTTACCTTGTTGTGACAATCAATACAAGTACCCATATTCGGATCTGTATATTTTTCTTGAACTAATTTTTTAGCATTGGAAATGGTCCACAGATCTCTTTCTTTTTCGGTATTAATATCACGAGCTGCTACCTTGGCGTGGACAACCCCTGCGTGACAGGTAATACAAGGGATTCCCTCTTCGATATGCCCTTTATGGTTTACCTTTAAGTCACCTGATGCAGTTACAAGGCGGTTTTTCGAGTGGCATTGCAAACAGTTTACGTTTGAAATGGCCTCTTCTTCAGTTTGAACGATTTGTTCAGGTACCCCTGTCACATGATAATACACTTCTTTTAATGATTTCATTTTATGTGTCATCATGTTTAGGAGTCCTGGTTTAATATGGCACTGGACACAGGTAATTTGATTGTGAGAGGTAACGGAGTAAGTAGTATATTCAGGAGCCATCTCATGACAGCTTTTACAGAAGGTTGGTGAATTTGTAAAGGCAATGACACCAGTCATTCCACCGAAAATGACAATACACCCAATGAGACCAACAAAAAATAATTTCCATCGATTGACAGGGTTTTTCCAATCGATATTTCTACATTTTCGCCAAAGTCTTCGAATCCGACCAGGCTTATTTTTTGACACTTTGCTCACCCTTTCCGTTTTGGATTAGCAAAAAAGTTCAATATCCTTAAATAGTATATGTAAGAGATGGTTGTATGAATTTTGAAGGTTCTTTATCGATTTTCTATAAACATTCCGGAATTATTTTTGAAAAGTTATCCAAAATAGTACGATTTCCTGCAAATGTTGTCACTGTATAGCGGAAGTGGTAAGATGTATAGGAGAAATTATCGAATGATTTTTAAAGGATTTCGCCTTTAGGAAGCGAATTCTTTTTAATTTGATGAGTTATTTATAATGGGAAGTGCCTGCACTGGCACGAAGTTTTTATCACTCTAAAAAGGAGCGTTCACCGTAATGGGGATTTTAAATAAAGTGTTTGACTTGAACAAACGTGAATTGAAACGCTTAGAAAAGCTGGCAACTCAAATTGATGCATTAGCTAAAGAAACTGAACAATTAACTGATGAGCAGATTCGTGAAAAGACGGAGGAGTTTAAGGCTCGTTACCAAAATGGCGAAACACTTGATGATTTATTAGTGGAAGCTTTTGCTGTTGTAAGAGAAGGAGCCCGCCGTGTCCTAGGACTTTATCCATATCATGTACAGCTCATGGGTGGTGTTGCACTTCATGAAGGTAATATATCGGAGATGAAAACCGGTGAAGGTAAAACATTAACCGCAACAATGCCTGTTTACTTAAATGCTCTTTCTGGCAGAGGCGTTCATGTTGTGACTGTCAACGAATACTTGGCAAGTCGTGATGCTACAGAGATGGGTCAGCTGTATCAATTTTTAGGTTTAACAGTTGGTCTAAACCTAAATAGTATGTCAAAGGAAGAGAAGCAGGAAGCATATGCTTGTGATATCACGTATGGTACAAACAATGAGTTTGGTTTTGACTATTTGCGTGACAACATGGTTTTATATAAAGAACAGAAGGTTCAACGTCCATTATATTTTGCTGTAATTGACGAGGTAGACTCCATTTTAATTGATGAAGCCCGTACCCCATTGATTATTTCTGGTTCAGCTGAAAAATCAACTGTCCTCTATATTCAGGCTAATGCTTTCGTTCGTACTCTCTCAAAAGATGAGGATTACACCTACGATGAAAAAACGAAAGCGGTTATGCTGACTGAGCAAGGAATTAGTAAATCAGAGAAGGCTTTTGGAATTGAAAATTTATTTGATATGTCCCATGTTACCTTGAACCATCATATTAACCAAGCGTTGAAAGCGAATGTGACCATGCATTTGGACGTTGACTATGTGGTTCAAGAGGGTGAAATTGTCATCGTTGACCAATTTACTGGCCGTATGATGAAGGGCCGCCGTTACAGCGAAGGACTACATCAAGCGATTGAAGCAAAAGAAGGACTTGAAGTACAAAATGAAAGCATGACAATGGCGACCATTACCTTCCAGAACTATTTCCGTATGTATGAAGTATTGTCTGGTATGACAGGTACGGCTAAAACGGAAGAAGAAGAATTCCGAAACATATATAATATGAATGTTATCGTAATTCCTACGAATATGCCGATCATTCGTGATGACCGCCCAGACTTAATTTATGCCTCTATGGAGGGTAAATTTAAAGCGGTTGTTGAAGATATTGCAGAGCGTAATCACAAAGGACAGCCAGTGCTCGTTGGTACTGTTGCGATTGAAACATCCGAATTAATTTCAAGAATGTTAATTAAAAAAGGGATTAAGCACAATGTGTTGAATGCGAAAAACCATGGACGTGAAGCGGAGATTATCGCAGAAGCAGGTCAAAAAGGAGCCGTTACTATTGCGACGAACATGGCTGGCCGTGGTACCGATATCAAGCTTGGCGAAGGTGTTGTTGAATTAGGCGGATTATCTGTTGTCGGTACAGAACGCCATGAGAGCCGTCGTATTGATAACCAGCTCCGCGGACGTTCTGGTCGTCAAGGAGACCCAGGTGTAACGCAATTCTACCTTTCAATGGAAGACGAATTAATGCGTCGCTTCGGTTCAGACAATATGAAAAATATGATGTCTCGATTAGGAATGGATGATTCCCAGCCCATTCAAAGTAAAATGGTGTCAAAAGCGGTTGAATCTGCTCAAAAACGGGTAGAGGGCAATAACTTTGATGCTCGTAAACAGCTGTTACAATATGATGATGTTCTTCGCCAGCAGCGCGAAATCATTTATAAACAGCGTGATGAGGTTCTGGAATCTGAAAACCTACGTGAAATTGTTGAAGGTATGATTTTACGTACAATCGAACGCAATGTCTCCGTACATGCCAACCAGGCTGAGGATGAAGAGGCTTGGAACCTACAAGCCATTGTGGACTTTGCCCATGCAAATCTTCTTCGTGAGGGTGACATTACCCTTGATCATTTAAAAGGCAAGGACCCAGAAGAAATGGAAGACGCTATTTTTGCTAAGGTGAAAGAGCGCTATGATGAAAAAGAACAAATTCTAACTTCCGAACAAATGCGTGAATTTGAGAAAGTCATTGTGCTTCGTGCGGTTGACTCCAAATGGATCGATCACATTGATACAATGGACCAGCTTCGTGATGGAATCCACCTTCGCGCTTATGGACAAACGGATCCGCTTCGTGAGTACCAAGCAGAAGGATATGCCATGTTCGGTGCCATGGTCGTTTCGATTGAAGAAGAAGCATCATTGTATATTATGAAAGCTGAAATTCGTAACAACCTAGAGCGTCAAGAAGTAGCCAAAGGCCAAGCTGTTAATCCGAAGGAAGATGGAGAAACAGTAAAGAAAAAGCCAGTGGTAAAGAAGACCAATATTGGCCGCAATGATCCATGTTTCTGTGGAAGCGGCAAAAAATATAAAAACTGCCACGGAGCAGTGTGATGAAAGGGGGCCGGCCAAAAAGCTGGCCCCTTATTCTTTCCCAAAAGGTGGAAAGAAAATGATAAAAACTATTTAAATGTAAAAGATTGAAAAAAAATAGCATCTATTTTCCCACTAAAAAACAAGCCTATTTCTCTAGTTAATTCGACAAAATCAGAGTATATTTACTATAAAGGTACAACCCGGGAAACCTGGTGTCACAAAGCTATTGGGGCTAAGGATTTTATCTATGCCAGCCAGCTGCCCTCAAAAAAAAAGGAGGAAAGAAAATGAAAAAGCAATGGATTTCAAAAGGCTTAACTGGTTTATTTGCATGTACTCTCGTTTTTGGTACTGCATCCTATGCATTCGCAAAAGGGCCTGATAAAGGACATGCTACTCAGACTCATCAGGCAACACACCAGGATGTGAAAAAGACGGAAACTAGCGTAACGAAAACGGCTAAGAAAGCTAGTCACAAACAGGACTCTACTAAAGGGAAAAAAGAAGTAAAAATCAACTCACAAGTTGGAAAAAACATTGAAAAGCTTTTAAATTCAAGTGAAGCTACAATTAATAAAATTACAGCATTGGTTAACTCTTACTTTAAAGTAGATGCAAATGGAACTGCCCAAATAAGTGTAAGTACAAATACAGCTTCTTATGCATACAACGGGTTTACAGGAAAACTTAACGCAGAACTTAATAAACTTCATGCAATTGACAAAATGATTGCTGTAGATCAGAAAAAAAATAAATCCGCTTCTACTGATTTGACTGCCTTAGCAGCAAAATCAAAAGAACTTCAACAAAATGCTTCAGATGAAATAAAAGAAGTAGCAACATTAGCAAAACAGGCTTCCACTCCAAAGTCAACTGATGGATCGACTACACCAACCGACACGACAGGTACTACAACTGGAACTACAGATCCATCAACAACAGGCACAACGACAGATACCACTGGTACAACATCAACCAGTCCAACGGATACGACAACAACTGGTACTTCAACAGGCCCAGCTGGTACACCTACTACTGGTTCCACTACGGATACAACAACTAATCAGCCGTGACAAATTCTACTACAAACTAGAAAAAACAGAAAGCCATCCTAGGGTGGCTTTCTGTTTTTTTATCAAAGAATTCTACTCTCTACTGCATTAACTGATCAAATGCATTCAAGGTAATTCTTTCAATGGCAGGATTATAGGAAGCTACCGTTTCATGCCCATAAGGGTCTAGGAACCAGTTCCAATAGAAGGTACCTACTGCAAACACTTTTCCTCCTCCAGGCTTTTGATACCAGATTACATCTGAATAATCGGGCATTCCATAAAGGATGGTTGGGGAATGGGCAATTACTTCAACATTGGAAGGATCTCCGTAATATCGGTCTACCTCTCCCCCCACTACTCCAGGGATTTGATCGCCATCTTTAAGTCCTGTTCCATTATACAGCCAATGTGTTGCATTACTTACCGTTAGTGGGGCTGTTGCATCAGGCACACCCTCATACATTAGCCCAAATATATTTCTTTCTGGGCGGTTTACCGGAGGATTACGAAATTGGGTCGTGACAAGGGAAGGGTCAATCTGTTGATAAGGATCTAAATAGGCGCTGCCTTTATAGGAAACCATTGTTCGATTTTGATCCTCGTATCGCACCTGCCATAATCCCATATTGGCGTTGAAAATCCCCAAATTCAAATTGGTTTGACTTAAAGTTTCAATTTCATTTCTGCTTTTCATTGTCCAATATTCGTCATGGCCAGGAAATAATAAAAGTTTAAGTTGACTGTTCCAAATATCGCCTTGGTCAATATCCTGATCAGTATAATAAGACAGATTATAGCCTTCTTTCTCTAACCAACGAATCATATTGTACTCATAGGAGAAAAACTCCCCCGCCCCGTTTTGCTCTATGTAGGGCCGGTTAAATGATACCTTATAAGAGGCAATGGAATCGCTACTATTATAACCGTATAAGCTCTTCCCACCCCAATTATTATATGCTTGATATGTATTAACGGAAATAACGACACCTATTCCATTTGGTCTTGGATTTGGACTCTTCACCACAAAAGGAATATAACTTTCTTTTAAATCAGAATCAATAAGCTTGATTAAATACATTCCACTTTCCCAATTACTTGGGATGCTTAGGTCTCCTGTCTCAGACCAATTGGCTGCCATTGTCTCCTGATCTGGGAAGGCTGTCTGCTGGAAGGCAGGATATTCTCCATACGTTCCTTTTAACTCAGCTCCATCCCCATTATAATAGCCCATTCGGTACACTTCGACTGTGTAGTTATTTGCACTATTAATAAATAGATGTAGATGATCCCCTGGGAGATAAGAGGTTTTATCTGTATATCCTTGTAATTGATCGCCTGCAGGATTTTTAATTTTCCAATTTCCAGGAATATAATACATTCCATCTTTTATGGAGGCTGAACCACCTAGTAACGTAATTTGATTTACTTGTTTTTTTATAATATACGATTGGATGTTTTCATCTGCTTGGTCTAACCCTGTCATTAAAATAGGGGCTTCATCCTTTGCAGCAATGACGGACCCGGCTATTGCATCTGGAATAGCTGTAGCTAAAAAGGCTTTTGAAGGATGGGGGAAAAAGGTCTTTGCAATATTGGCTGAAACCTCATAACTATCAGCTCCCCCAATCCGGACGGGATCATTTAAACTTGCTTCTACATTCTCACTTACACTGTCTTCATTACCCACAATAATGGAATGTTTAACATCAAAATTCATAATAGAATCAGGCAGCTGATCTTTTTCTGTAAGCAAAATAGGATAGCCTTGCTTTGCTGCAAAGGGAGCAATCGAAAGGGCATCCGAAAAATCAAACCCATTGACGAAAACAAAGGTTTGAGGCTTTGGCATTTTTAAAGCAACCTTTGCGGAAATATCA
Organism: Bacillota bacterium; assembly: GCA_030705955.1. GTDB lineage: Bacteria > Bacillota > Bacilli > Bacillales > Cytobacillaceae > JAUZPL01. The sequence continues at coordinate 24,918 of JAUZPL010000029.1, forward strand.
TAACGATTCTTTCCATCTATTCGAGTAATCGACTTTACATTTAGAGACTTTAGATCCTTTATAATTTGATTGTTTAAGCTAGTTGTCCCTCCAACCAAAACGGCTTTTTGTGGATTTAGGCGCGTAATTTCCTGTTTTGTTATAGGTGTAAGGCTTTCGGAGGTAGATAAAAGAATGGGTGCATTTTCCTGGTAGGCTAACGGGGCCACCGATAGTGCATCTGCATATGCCAGATGATTAATGAGAAAAACAGTGTTAGAGCCATTAGGCCAGTTTTGCTCAGAGATATGGACCGCCACTTCAAACCGATTAGCACCTGAAATCCTATTTTCTTGTGCCTTTGTGGTATTGGGTAGGATAATAAAAAGAAATAGAATAGAAAATAGAACAATCACTTTTTTCATAATAGACTATACCCTTCAATTCTTCTTTATATTTTGTAAAGTTTACTAAACTATCATAATATAAAAAATGTAATTTGTAAATTTACCCAAATTTAAAAGTTTACTGGGATTATGCTTAAAAAACAATAAAACCACCCTAGTAAAAGGATGGTTTTAAAGGCAATCATTACTTTTTTCATGCAAGTCTCTTTTCTATCCCTTTACAAATAAAATTCAATCATTTAAGAAAATAATTCTATTCTTTCACGATATTTTTCCACCAGTCGGCGATTATGCTCATCCGCTCCATCTACATTTCCACTTAAGAAAACAGGGGGTTCAAAACCATTATCACCCATTATTTTAATAGCTTCAGCAAGGATTGCATTTAAAATCACCGCACCAATTGCTGTTGATGTTGGGCCAAATGGAATAGCTACTTTTTCGTATGATAGTACCGCATCCCCTTTAACTGAATGGTTATCGATTAGAAGGTCTACCGAATTATATAAATGTTTTCCACTTTTATGTCTAGATGGCTGGTTTATTGAATATTCCATAGAGGTGATCCCAATCACAAAGGCGCCCTTCTTCTTGGCTTCTAGCGCAACGTCCACTGGTACAGGATTTCTGCCCGAGGTAGATAAAACAAAAACCACATCTTCTGGACGAATGTCTTGCCCACTCATAAACTTTTTGGCAAGATCATTTTGCCGCTCAAGCTTAGATGATCGAATGGCACCCTCATGAAGCATTAATGGTTCAATTAAGATTGGTCTTATGGGAGCAAGGCCGCCTGCGCGGTAGAAAACCTCTTCCGTTAAAATATGAGAATGACCGCAACCGAACAATTGAATGATTCCGCCCTTTTGAATGGCCTCTGCAATCTTTTTCGATGCCAGTAACATTTTTTCTTTTTCCATCTCTTCAACTAATGCAAGCTTTCCCCTTATTTGTTCAAAGTATTGAGTAAGCATAGAGACAACCACCACCAGTAGTTTGTCTTTTAAGTTTAAGCTTGCTTTTTCATGAAATCAAGCACTTCCAAATCAATGTAGCCTTCCTTCTGTTCCCTCATTTCAAAATTCTCTGTATGTAAGTACGCTGTTAGGCTTTTATAAAAATTCCCATTAAAATATCCAAGTCGTTGCAAATGATGTTCTACCTCTTCCTTCATTTCCCCTTTAATCATAACGACATTCTCCCTCTTAGAAGGTGCAAAGTATAATTGCTGAAGTTTATGAATTCGAATTAACTCGTTGATTGGATCAGGGTGCTCATCTACCCGTAAGTCAATGAAACGGTCATTCAATCCACCATAACCTCCTTTTTCTTTAACTACTAATAGTGCTGCAGATTGCTTGCCTCTACTATCGCCTCCTGCTTCCTGCCCTGCATTCAAAGCTGCTAAAAGCCTTTCCGCCAGCGTTCCTTCGGCCTGTACAAAGGTTCTTGCCATAGATTCGACTGTTTTTTCATCAACCAAAATATTTCCTTGTGCTGCAAAATAATCTCCGGTTACTCCGCCTGCCCAGTTGTAGCATTCTCCGCCTGTAAATGTTGCCGCATTCCCATTTGCATCAATAATACCAACCTGTCGCATTTCTTTTTCCGGATCATCAGCAAGAAGAAGCTCCAGCGTTTCTTCAGCTGATTTTCCTTGTAGCATTAATTCAAGACCTAGTGGACCATAAGCTGTATTTGCATAGGATTGAGTGGCAATGACACCTACCCCAGCCTGCGCCCAAGGTACCACCGCTCCTACTCCAAGAAATTTTGATTGTACGGCAATTCCCCATTCTTTTTCTTTCGGATCATACCCAACAATTGAAAATGTCAACTTAACTCCTCCTTCGCCTGGATTCTACAAATTTCCCAGGAAATTTGACAACTTTTGTTACCAAGCAGCAATTGCACCATCAACTCGTGGCTCTGTTCCACCCATTAATACACCATTTTCTGAATTTCGCCAAATAATTTGACCCCTTCCAAACCCTCCTGTATCGAGTGTCACCTCAATCTGGTGTCCTTTTCTTGCAAGCGCCTGTGCAAGATGGTTGGGAAAGTGAGGCTCCACCTGAACCTTTTTCCCTTCCATCCATTGCCAGCGTGGAGCATCAAGTGCAGCCTGTGGGTTTAAATGAAAGTCAATCGTGTTCATAATTACTTGTAGATGCCCTTGAGGCTGCATGTATCCACCCATTACCCCAAACGGTCCTACTGCTTCATTTCCTTTTGTCAAAAATCCAGGAATAATCGTATGATATGTCTTTTTTCCAGGTTTTAATGCATTAGGGTTCTCTGGATTTAATGAAAAATCATGTCCTCTATTTTGCAGTCCTATTCCTGTCCCAGGCACCACTAGCCCCGATCCAAACCCCATATAATTGCTTTGAATAAAGGAAACCATATTTCCTTCCCCGTCGGCAGTAGCTAAATAAACTGTTCCACTACTTGGTGGCTTATAAGGGCCAGGCAAAATGGCTGTATCCGAAATCTGGTTTCTAAGCTTTGCCCCGAACTCATCTGATAAAAATTCATCCACTGCTAAAGTCATGTGTGATGGGTCTGTAACATTTTCTTTTAAATTAGCAAAAGCAAGTTTAATGGCTTCAATTTGCTTATGGTATGTATCAACTGCGTCTTTTTCTATAAAATTAATGCCCTTTAAAATATTCAATCCTAACAAAGCCACAATCCCTTGTCCGTTTGGCGGAATTTCCCAAACATCATACCCACGATAATTTACCTTGATAGGATCTACCCATTCAGCTTTGTATGCTGCCAAATCTTCTTTCGACAAAAATCCATTATATTTTTGCGAAAAAGCGGCTATCTTGTCAGCAAGTTCCCCACGATAAAAGCTTTCCCCATTAGAATCAGCAATGGCTTGTAAAGTAGAGGCATGACCTTCTGAGCTCCAAACCTCTCCTGTTTTAGGGGCTCTACCATTTGGAGCAAAGGTCTCGAACCAATGTTGAAACTCTTCATTTGTCAGTACCTGCTTAAAGCGATTATAGGCATATCCCCAATACTTTCCTAGTATTGGCGTCAATGGATATCCATTTCTCGCGTACTCTATAGCAGGTTGAAGCACCTCTTTTAGTGTTAGCCTACCAAATCTTTTGGAGAGTTCTGCCCACCCAGAAACAGCCCCTGGAACGGTTACTGGAATCCATCCGAAGGCAGGAATTTTATCATATCCCCTTTCTTTCACCGCTTCAATGGAGATAGTTTGTGGTGCTGGGCCACTCGCATTTAAACCATAGAGTTTCCCTTTTGTCCAGACAAGCGCAAAGGCATCACCGCCAATTCCATTTGCCGTTGGCTCCAAAACGGTTAAAGCGGCAGCAGTCGCAACCGCCGCATCCATGGCATTTCCTCCCTTTTTCAAAATGTCTAGGCCCACTTGTGCAGCCAATGGCTGTGAAGTAGCAACCATTCCTCGTTTAGCAAAAACCGTTGTCCGCTGGGAGGAATATGGATAGTTTTGAAAATCAAAATTCATGAGGAACACCTCCATTCGTAATAATCTAATTATACTGAAAATTTAATTCTATAGGAACCCGAAATATTTTTTAGACATAAAAAAGCCCCGCTTTTATCAGCGGGGCTTCATTCATTAATGTGTTTCAATTAAGCCATAACGGCCATCTTTACGTTTATAAACGACATTCGTACGGTTTGTGTCCGCATTAGTAAATACGTAGAAACTATGGCCTAACATATTCATTTGTAGGATCGCTTCTTCGCTATCCATTGGTTTAAGGTCAAAGCGTTTCGTACGAACAAGCTCTAACGCATCTTCTTCAAATTCATTTGCTTCCACTGAGTTTTCTTTAGGTGCAACAAAGGTTGTGGTATAAGTGCCCTTTTCGCGGAATTTGCGATTAACTTTTGTTTTATGTTTTTTGATTTGGCGCTCTAGTTTATCCGTAATTAAATCAATAGCAGCATACATATCATCATTTGTTTCCTCAGCACGTAACACTAGCTGTAGAAGCGGAATAGTAACTTCAACCTTTGATGTTTTATCTTGATTAAAGCGTAAATTGACGTTTACATTTCCCTCAGGCGTTTCGGAAAAATAGCGCTCCAGTTTAGAAATCTTTTTCTCTACATATTCTCTGATTGCTGGAGTTACCTCAATGTTTTCACCACGAACGTTATATTTCATAAGTGAACTCCTCCTTTATAAGGGTATGTAATTACATTTCTATTTTACCCTCCCATAATCCTGCTTAGCCAGAGAAAAAATTTTGTCGAATTAATGACAATAACACGAGGGCAATAGTGACAAGCTTCGACAACGTTTTATGGATAAAAAAACACCCACTACCATCATATTCTGAGCCGTGGGCTTTAAAATGTTGTATTAGATTTTTTTGTCAATCAGAAGTCCCAAATGGTCCATCATATCTGCATAGGTATCAAGCAGTTTCTTAGCAGGAATTTCTTGAATGACTTCATTGGTATCATCATTCACAATCGTGACATAATACTCATTAAGCTTTTCGTGCAACTTAAACTGATACGATGTATGAGATGGTTCCAGAAAATTATTTAACCCCTTAACAATCTCTTGAACCTTATCCTTCTTTTTTTGATCAAAGGGTTGAGATTGCCCTTGATCAAATTGATCTGTTGATGATGATTTTTCTTCTGGTGTGACCCTTTTAATTCTGACCCCATCGTTGGTTGCTGTTCTTGGTTGTATTGGAGGGATATCTATCGCTGATAAACGATCGATCATGGTAATCTCCCCTTTTTTATTCTCTTCCCTTTTAATATCGGTAGTAACCGTTCACCTTTTAGTCATAAATACAAAAAAAATTGAAGATTAACACAAATCTCCAATCTTTATCTTATCTTCCATTATAAAGTCTTACTATCATTGCCGTATTGTTTTTGACGGTTAATTTGAATAACCTGTTTCCACGTATCGCGGAACTCTGTAACAAACTCTTCTACCTCATCTAGAATATGGATATCACTTTTCATATTAGCCTCGATTAATCTACGATGCATATAATCATATAATGGCATTAAACTTTTAGAAATATCCATATCTGGATTTAAGGTAGTCATAAGTTCCCGTATAATATCTTGGGCTTTTAGAAGATTGTTGTTTCTTGAAGATATATTTTTTTCTTGAATGGCTGTTTTCGCAAGATGGATGAATTTCAAACAGCCATTATAGAGCATTAAAGTTAATTCACCTGGTGGTGCTGTATTCACTGAATTTTGTTGATAGGATTGATAAGGATTGTTTGCTGCCATTTTGACACCCCTCTATATTTCTACAAATTATCAATAAGTTGTGGCTTTTTCCACTTTGTTGTTTAGCCTGTTTAGTTTCATTGGCAGATTTTCTTGATAGTATCTGTCTTCTCTACTTTTAATATCGGCTTTTAGATGTAATTCTTTAGTACTAAAAAAAAGAAGAGCAACATGTCAGCTCTCCTCTATGTTCTATTTTCGCTTATCATAAAAAACGCCATCATTGACAACCGGATATGGATTCATATATTTTGGTGTATTTCTTTTTTGGTTTTTCGTTGTTAAAAAGTCATGTTTAATCTCTTCCTGAATAAACTTGAATTTTTCTTGTATCAATTGATTATATTGGATAATTTGCTTGCCAAGCTGTTGTTCTTCAGGGGTATAAGGGCCTTTCATTTCTTTTAAAAGGTCTTCCCTTTTGGACAAAAATCCTTGTATTTTCAAGATTAACTGGTCACGTTCACTTTTTGGAAAGGGTTTATTCATTTCCTCGTAAAATTCCTGACTCATTTGAAATGCCCTTTGAACCACATTCATTGTTGTCTACCCCTCTCCATCATCAACCACCACTGCTAAATTGTGATGAAAAATAGGCAGACTGTTTGTTAGCCTGTTGCATGGCTTGCTCCATTTGAGAAAATTGATTATAGTATTGATTTTCCTTACTTGTAAGTTTTGATTGAAAATCAGTAATTTGTGTGCCAAGGTCTGTCAATTGTTTTCCTAAAGTATACTGAGAAGAGGTATAAGTAGTATTTCCTGCAATAGTCGTTACCTGATCCATTGTACTCTTTAGGGTATCACGGAGGCGATGTGCAAGTCCTTCTGTATTAGATGTTGTTCCATTACTATTAAACAGTTTATAAATGGCTTGCGGATCGTCCTGGATCTTTTGACGCAAGGTTGTTTCATCAATGACTAATTTTCCATTATCCAAATAGTTTGAGGAGGTCGTAATACCTATTTGTGAAAGCTGCGTATACTGACCCACATCATTTCCTGAAACAGGGGCATAAAGGTCTTGACGCATTTTGCTAAGTCCAGAGGAAAGAATTGAATCATTGCTCAACATTCCACTTTTTGCTTTAACTTCCCACTGAGTAACTTGGCTATCAGTCATAGCTGATTTTTGATCATCTGTTAGTGGTTGATAATCCCGATTGCGCTGTTCGGAAATTTTATCGTTAACAGCCTTGATAGTATCATTATATTTATCTACGAAAGCTTTAACAGAGTTGAAAATAGTGTCAACATCAGTTGCAGTTGAGATATTTGCAGATCCACCTTGTTTTTTAAGAGTGTAACTTACTCCACTAATGGTAAATGTATTTGATTTTTCGGTCATCTTATAACCATTAAAGTTAAATGATGCATCCTGTGCTAGATTATTTGGATCCGTATTTAGTAATCCGTAATTTGGATTTGTTACAGGTGGTGAGCCAGTTGTAGCAGATGAATTACAATCAAACTGTAGGTTACTATGCATAAAACTAATAGTCGTAGCATCAGTTGCCTGGATGCTAGCTCCAGTTCCTGTTGCGTTATTAGACATAGCTAGAGCATCTGTACCATTAGCAAGTTTAATTTTAACCATTGATACCCCAAGGTTGGAGTTATTAAAATCAGTAAGTACATTGTCAATTGTATCAGTACCTGCAACATTAAATGTAACATTTTTGGTAGTCCCATCAGGATTCGTTACTTTAAAATTCAGAGTTGTTGTCGTTCCAACAGTTCCTTTTGCACCTGAGAAAGAAGCTGGGCCACTTGATACCCAAGAAGAGGGCTTAGCTAGGACAATAGTATCAATTGATGCGGACAAATTGTTGGTCGCGTTAACTGCTGTTGCCGATACCACGGAATCATCCGAACTTGTAACTGTCTTCTTATTAAAGGTAGATTGCATATAAATTCCATTAAAAGTCGTTGTATCCAAATCACTAAGGGCGGTATTCATACTCCGATAATCATCGCGCTGCCACTCAAGAATCTGTTGTTTTTGTTGCATTTGATTTAATGGAATTTTTTCTGCCTGCATTAAACTTTTAACCATTCCGTCAATATCCATTCCACTTGCAAGACCACTGACACGCATTAATCCACTATATGGGCTTGTAATAGTTCCGCTACTACTACTAGTTACTGGATTGACCATTCTGGCACCACCTTTTTATTTATAAATATTCTATTAACCATTCATATATAGTTATATCGACAAAATTTGTAGAATTTTAAGCAAATAAAACAAATAAAAAAGCCACGTTCCGATCTGTGGCCATCAATCATGTATAAATATTAATAAGCATTCCCTTGATTTCCCCAACCATTCCTAAAATGTCAAGCCCCTTTTGCTCTTTAGTAAGAACAGCATTTGTTAAATCAGTTAGCTTTTTATCTACTTCTTTTACAAGTTTGTACACCTTTGCTGAACCACGTTGGCTAAAACCACGTTTTTCTTGAAGCTCCAACCCATTCTTGACAGCATCATCCATAAAATCTTTAACAAGTTTCTTATATTTGCGCAAATTTTCGACGGATTTAGTATCTGCCAGTTTTTTGCCTTGGCTTTCAATTTCCACCACTTTTTGATTAAGACGTTCTAGAGTTACATCCGTTCGTTTTTTATCTATGATCGATGTGAATTCAATGGAGTCTTTTGCTATATCTTCTTTTTGGCCAATTTTTGATACAGAGGTTTTATTAATTCGTTGCACTTCCATCCTTGCATACCTCTTTTCAGTTCATCCTTTAAAATAGGAGAGGTTCTCCCTCTCCTATTATATAAGATTATTTTAATAATTGAAGTACTCCTTGAGGCATTTGATTAGCCTGGGAAAGCATGGCCTGTGCTGCTTGATTCAATATGTTATTCTTCGTATAGTTTGACATTTCAAGCGCCATATCGACATCTCGAATGCGTGATTCAGACTCTGTAACATTTTGGTCCATTGTTTGCAAATTATCTGATGTATACTGCAATCGGTTTTGTATGGCTCCAAGACGAGCTCGTTCCGATGAAACGCGTTGAATAGCATCATCGTAAGCTGTAATAGCAGCCTGTGCTTTATCTGAACTTGTAACATCCAAAGCATTTTCAGCAGTATTTGAAGAGGTCCCATCATTAGCACCCGCTGTTGTTGTATACCAAACCTTTTGAGTCGTTCCATTAAGTAATGAAATAGTTTGTTCTCCACTCGTACTCGCATCAGAGCTAATTTGCAATGCCTTAGAGCGCATATCATTAATTTCCATGGTAACCGTTTGGCCAGCATTTGCACCAATCTGCATTGTTATGGCATTATCTACACCAGTTTCATTTTCATTTATATTAAAGGTGAAGGTTCCTTCTTTTAAAGCCAAACTATTTAATTGGAGTCCTTGAATTCCGCCAAATGTTGGGACAATCGGGGCTACCCCTTCAGGAACATCCGAAGCAATTGTTTGGGATTGTCCGCCATCCATTTCAACATTATACTGATAAAATTGGACTGGTTTGGAGGTAGCGAAGGTAATTTTATCTCCATTATTCATATCTGCATTTGCAACTTGAAAAGAAACGCCATGGCTGTTGTACTGATCAGTAGGTCCAATTGTATCTGTAATGGTTGGAGTGGTAGAACCTGTTGGTGTGAATTGCACTTGCCACCCAGTAGACTCCTTGGTAATCGCCCAGTCGCCTGCATCTACGGATGTATCAACAGTTATTGGATTAGTAAAAGAAATAATATTATTGCCGGTGTTAGTTGAATCAAAACCTACTTGTTTTGTAGGGACAGATCCAGTTTGGGCATCAACTTTAAAGGACATCGTTTCTCCTGCTGTAAAACCAGAAGCACTATCCATTTTAAAGGAAAGTCCATGATTATTGTATGGGGTACCGATCGTGTACGTATCATTAATAGTACCTGACGAATTAGTTAAAGCAAAAGTTGTACTGTCTATTGCCGTCAATGTAACCGTGTCATTTAAATTTGGAGCAGGATTTCCCTGGCTAAGATCATATTGAATACTATCATTGCTAAAGGAAACTGCCTCATCACCGCTTCCGGAAATAGTGAGTTTGCTAGCAATGGGATTAATTTGATATTGTGTTGATCCATCTAGAAATTTTACATCAGTTGGTGCTTTTGAAATCGCAACCGTATGCTGCCCGGTTACCAATGAAGCATCATTACTTCCATCAATATTAAAGGTAATTCCAGTGGAGGAATCATATTGACTGGACGTACCATTGGCAAAAACTTTATTTGTTTGAAGCGTGTCTTTTCTGCTTCCATCCAATAATTTAGCTGTATTAAATTCCGTTGTATTGCCAATCCGATTGACTTCAGATGTGAGCTGATTAATCTCTGACTGGATATTAGCACGATCAGAATCCGTATTTGACCCATTGGCTGACTGAACTGCTAGTTCCCGCATACGCTGTAATATTTCAGTAGTAGAGTTTAGCGCTCCATCTGCTGTTTGTACCACAGAAATACCATCCATAGCATTGCGTTGCGCCATTTCTAATCCTCGAATTTGTGATCTCATTTTTTCAGAAATAGCAAGACCAGCAGCATCGTCTGCAGCACTATTAATTCGAAGACCAGAGGATAGCTTTTGCAAGCTTTTAGATGTGTTTTCATTATTAATTTCTAAGTTACGATAAGCATTTAGTGCGGCAATATTATGATTAATTCGCATAGCTAATCTCCTTTAATATGTCGTTCTCATAATACTATTTTCATAGGCTGTTGCCTTTTTAGCAAAACTTGACTGGTTATGGGTTTTCTTTTTTAAAATTTCATTCCATGCACTCGCAATTGGTTGAATCATTTTTATGACATTCTGAACCCCTTGCTTGTCTTTGTGGATGTTAGCTTTAATAATTTGGCTGGCCATAAAGTTATATAGGGTATCCAGTTGTTCAGCAATGGGGCCTGCCTCATATTTAATGCCCACCCCTAATCGGTGAAGAATGTCATTTGCCTTTTGCAACTTTTTATTCGTTCGGATAAAATCCTTCTGGTCAATCAGGTCAACAGCCTCTTCTAGATTAGAAATCAATCCTTCGTATAATAGAGCTGTTAACTCTTGTGGAGTTTTTTGATATAAGATTTCATTTGTTAGGACATCCATAAGCGTACCTCCATAGAACCGTCCGTCTACTTCTCTTATCGGCTCATTTCGACAAAAATTAATACTTTTCTTCCATCTTTTCTAATAAAAGAAAGACTTCTGCTATCACCTCATATAATTGAGGTGGCACAGAATCCCCTAGATCAACGTCTAGTAGGTTCTGAAGTAAAGTGGAATCCTCTTGCAAATGGATATTATTTTGTTTTGCTTTCTCAATAATCTTTCGAGCGATATGGCCGGTTCCATGTGCCACAACTGTTGGGACTTGCCCTTTATCATACTTAATAACAGCAGCAGACGGACCATTTAAAGCTTTACGATTTTTCGAATTAAAATAATAGCTATTCATATCGTAAAATCATACCCTTTCTCGGTAAAAATGTTTGTAGAGGATGCCCGTTTTCCCTCCTGATTATTCTCAATCTCCGTATTTAAAGGTTTAAATTGAAGGGAACCTACATTATAGCCAATTTCCTGCAATCGCTCTTTTGTCATTTCCATCAATGGCTCTGCTTTTTCTTGGAAGGCAGATTGGTCATTTTTAAAGGTTATGGATAAATTACGATTTGCAGCGGAAATAGAAATCCCCACATCTCCGAGCTTTTTCGATTCTAATACAAAATACAAGCTGCAATTTTCCCAATCTATTTTTTCACTCTTTTTCTGCGAATTGACAAATACTTTTACATTTTCAACCTGCTTGTTTAGTAAAATAGGCAGCTGCATCAAAAGGTTTTGCATTCCTGAAGAGTCTGGTTTATTTAACAATTGTTGGCCCGTAATATTGGATAATGCCTGATCTACATGCTGACTAGGGTCCATTTGGGACATTTGAATTAACATTGATTTAAGGTTATGTGATGTATCTTGTTGATCTACAAGCGCTTGAGCAGAATCCTTTTCATGCGTTAACCCCATTGCTTTCACTGTTTCAAATATTCTTCTTGCACCTGATTCTTGGTCTGGGAATGGTCGAATTGCTTTTTCTACCATTCCTTTTGGGTCAAAGTAGTCATTTGCTGATATAAAATGTTTTACCCGATTATCCGACGGTTTGAATATCAGTTTATCAATGACATCCTTTACCTCTTTTACTATTTGATTAGCTTGGTCCACATTGCCCTTTTCTAACTGGTTTTTAGCTTCTGCCAGTTGGGAGCTTGCCGTAAGCATTTTTTTCTCTGTAGTCATATCCGTATAAAGCATAAAATTGCTTTTTAAAATGGTTTGATCTAGTTTATGGATGGTTGTTTCCAGCATTTGCTTAACAGGTGCCACACTATTTCCCTCCATCAACCTAGAAGCAGTATCAAGATTACGACTCATTTCCCGCTTCACTTGTTTAAAATCAATAGCCATTTGCGATAATTTTTTCGTAATTTGGGATACTAGAATATTTTGGGAATCAAGCTGGAGGGATTGTACAGACTCGTTTATGAGATACTGCTCCAGTTTACTTAAACTTTGATCTTTATTCGGCTGTTGTAAGTCCGTGTTACTGTCTTGCAGTTGTTTCATAGCATTGGCTAACTCTTTTCTGGCAGCCATTTCTCTTCCAGCATTCGTCATTTGTGTCGCCTTATCAAATGATGATTGAATTTTGCTTATATCTAAGGTTGGATTCTTATTTATAAAGGATTGAACCCCATCGAGAACTTTTTCCATTGACGGCTCTTTTTGAATAAGTTTTATCGTTTCTTGAAGGTCTGTACTTAAGGGGCTTTCCGTTATTTCCCCCTCTGAAAAAATTTGTTGCAAGACCGTTTCAAGTCTTGCTCCACCTATTTTGTCAAGTTTTTGGCCATTTTGGATTGCGTTTGATAAATTGGAGGAAACGCCATTTGCCTCAAGCTGGGTGATCATCCCCTTTAAGTCTAATTCTTGCTGTACCATTCCCTTAAGGTTGGAATCAGGTAATGCTTGAAGAATTTGCTCTTTTCCCGCTGCCTGGATTTGTAAAGCTTTCTTCATATCAGCAATGAACTTTTGATCTTGAGAGGGATCGAGAAGAGCTAATATCTGTTCTGGGTTACTTTTTGCACGTTCAAGTATGGATTGATTGTTTTGTTCTTGCGGAATTGTCTTGTTTTCTAAAATATCTAGAGGTCCTTCTACTAATTCTTTCAATGATTCAATTAAATCTTTACCGTGTAATGCTGAATTAATGGCATGCAATTGTGATTTTGTAAATTCTAAATGTTTTTGTTGCATCACTCTTATCGTATCGAATTTTTCTGTCAAAGAACCAACATCATTTTTCAAAAAGTCTTGAAGATCATTGAGAGTTTCTTTAGTAACAGTTCCACCCTTTGAAAGAATGAGCTTAACTGCTTCCCTTAGTTCGGGCTGAGAACTTGGATCAAGTCCAGTCTTTTTAAATAAATCGTCCACGGTTGAGGTGGAAGTAGAAACTGATGAATTTGACAGTCTTTTTAAAACAAATTGCCCATTATCATTTTGCTGTTTCACCGCAACAAGGACTCGATCCTCACTCGGTACGGGTCCATCAAACTTAACCGTCACCTCTTGCCCCTTTAAAACAACCTTTGCCTCATCAGGGCCTGTCCTTTCCTTAATAACAGCAGAACTAACATCCCCGACATTTATAGGGGCAGGAGAATTCTCAATTCCTTGATAAGAAGACGAAGGGGTAACACTTCGATTGTTTACTTCCATTTTCAGCACACTCCGTACAAGTTTGTCTACACTTTGTATCGACAGATTTCGTGAAATTTTGAATGGTGATAAATGGATGTTGAAAAATGTAATGAAAAAGGAATGTTGATAACTATTTTATAAGTAGAGGGAGACTATAGAAGTTTTTTATTACATCAAAGAGTTTTGAAGGGGAATGTTGAAAATGTAAAAATAAAGTCATCTGAAATTTTATACAGAAAAAAAGACCCTAGACATACTAGGGTCTCCTCTAAAGAAATTATCCACGAAGTAATTGTAATACTTGTTGTGGTTGTTGGTTAGCTTGAGCAAGCATAGCTTGAGCCGCTTGAGCAAGAACACTGTATTTAGATTGAGTCATCATTTCTTTAGCCATATCTACGTTAGCGATACGGGATTGAGCGTCTGAGATGTTTTGGCTAGATGTAGTTAAGTTATTGACAGTGTAATCAAGACGATTTGAATATGCACCAAGTACCGCACGCTGATCAGAAACTTTTTGAATTGCTGTATCAATTGTAGTAAGCGCATTGTTTGCTGCACCTTGTGAAGAAACATCAATACCTTTTAAAGTATTTGCTTGAGTTGTTACGACACCACCTACACCGGTTTGAGCAGCTGTTGAGCTTTGAACGGTTACTGCTTGTAAGTTTCCAGTAGCAGCAGTTATACCACCAGCTGCAAAGTTAATTTGCATAGTAGACCCAGTGCTTGCATCACCAATTACAGCAGATGTTTGGTTATTAGCAATATTAACCACAGCTCCAATTCCATTACCACTAGAATCCTTAAGCTGTGCAGTATATTTAGACGCAGTTAAAGCAACTGAGTTTTGATCATTTGTATTATAGCCAGTTCCAGCTGTAAAAGTTACCCCATTACCTATGTTCATGCCTGCAGTGTAGTTAGTATTTGCTCCCCAAGTTTGTCCATTATCAAATGACACCTGAATAGTAGTAGGAACACCAGCTGCTTGCCCAGTAGTTTTAACAATTAAGTTTGCATCATTTACACCAGAGTAAGTACCACCAAAAGTAGCAGCAGTAGTAGCAGCACCAGTATGTCCTTCAGTTCCAATTGCAGAAGCAGTAGCAGTTGTAGTTAATTTATATGTTTGAGCAGTTAATCCGCCACCTAGATTGCTAACGGATGTAACACCACCTGTAGCTGTAAATGCACCTTGACCAATGGCATTGCCTGCAACTCCTAAGCTTTGTGCATCCATTGCACCAATGTTAAGTTGAATATTTTGCCCTGCATTAGCCCCAATTTGGAATGTATCATTCAGACCACCTGCAAGTAGATTCTGTTTATTAAACTCTGTAGTATTTGAAATACGAGTAATCTCTTTAGCTAATTGGTCAACTTCCTGTTGGATATTCGAACGATCGGAAGTGGTATTAGTATCTGATGATGATTGTGTTGCTAATTCGCGCATACGTTGAAGAATATCAGTTGTTTGAGATAATGCTCCTTCAGCCGTTTGAACCAATGATTGACCATCTTGTGCGTTACGGCTCGCTTGGTCTAAACCACGGATTTGGCCTTTCATTTTTTCAGAAATTGCAAGACCTGCAGCATCATCAGCAGCGCTGTTAATGCGAAGACCTGAAGATAATTTTGCCATTGATTTTGCTTGTTGACCGCTGTTAACGTTCAACTGACGAAGGGCGTTTGAAGCCATAGAGTTGTAATTGATAATCATGTTTATTTTCCTCCTTGAATGTTTAGTCCACGTCCTTGTGGACTGTTAAATTTAGTTCGAGTTGATAAGGTCGGCCGCCCTCTCTTCTCTTACAATTTTTATATCGACATCAAGGATGAATAGTTTAATAGTCTAAAAAAAATTTTTTGTATCTTTTTGTTACTTTTTGAGGAAATTTAGTAAGCCGGAGATGTCTTTTGATGCTTGTTGGTTTTCTTGTAGAATTTGCTCGTATAGTTCATGTCGGAAAACTTCGACATTTTTTGGTGCTTTGATGCCAATTTTGACTTGATCATTTTTGGACGAGATGATGGTGATTTCGATGTCATCACCAATTTTGATGGACTCGCCATTTTTACGGGTTAGGACTAACATGGAAATCACCCTTTCTGAAATAGTGGATGTTTAATTTTATAGTTCCCATCATTCAAAATAACTTGCTTGGCTTTATGGTTCGAGTTGTTAATAATGATTGGTGCCTGAAGATTTACTGTTGTGTTTTCAAAAGGATCTTGAACAGAAAGAATGGTATAGACTAGAACATCTTTTTCTGATTTTAAACTAAGTTCTTCAATCACAGTATCCTCGAGCTGAAATTCATAGTTTGGATAATAGGAAAAAGGGCTAACCACCACAAAGGCTACATATGGAGTGGTTACAGATTGCATGACTGAAAAAGTTTGATCCTCTGAAAGCGGAAGGATCACAAATTCCTTTTCATCTAAAAAACCTGGAACTCCTTTTTCAAAATGAAGAATTTCATCTTTATTTACTTCTATTTCATCATGATACTTTGTTTTTATTGGCATCTTTTCACCATTCCTTTAGATTGACTGTTCCACATTACCACCAACAACATCAATTTTAAGTGACGGATACTGCTTCATATTGATTTCAACACTTCCAGGTGTATATTGGATAATGGGCTGATTTACTTGACTATTGATAATCGGTTTATTCACTTTCCATTGAATGTCTAAGCTGCCGGGGTCAACATCTATTTTGACACTTCCAGCAGAAGGAATCCAGCCAAGGACAAATTCATGTTCAGGAAGAACCTTATGCTGTTTTGCTAACTCAGCTATTGCATTACCTCCATTTTCAATCTTCATCATGGCTTCGCCTTCTTGTGTTCTTCTTGCAATTCCTTCTAAAACGTCTTGTCGAGCCTCTTGAGCAGCATCCTCAATACTTTGTGGTGCACTCTTTATATTCACATCTGCCCATGCCTTTGTTTGATCAATCGTTAGCCTGGCAGGTCTACTCTCTACCTGCATTTGGGCAGGAGGCTGCTCAATTGTTAATGTACCTGGAGGCTGTTCCATTTGTAGCTGCGCACTTTGTGTGTTGATTTCAATTTGACCAAAAGTAGATTGCATCTGAATTTGTGGGAAGTTCATACCTTCTTCACTTCCTTAAAGATTGTTTTACTCTAGCAAAAGAAGCTATTCATTATAGAATAGCTTCCTATTTCAAAAAGTCCATCAACGTTGGTTGAATGATTCTTGATCCAACGTTTAATGCTGCTCGTTGAACACTTTCTTGATTGGTCAAATCTGTGATGACCTTCTCAATATCAGCATCCTCATTATCTGAAAGTGCCTGGGTAGCCAACGTATCCTGCTGATTAATCCGGGTTTCAACCATATCAAGACGATTGGAACGCGCACCTAGTTCAGAGTGCTCCGCGGACATGGTGTCCATTACTTTATCAAGTTTCGTAAGTAATCCATCTAAATCACTAGGATTATTACTTTGAAGGGCTGTTTGAATACCGCCAACTACATCAAATACATCCTGATTAAACGCATTCGCTGGATTGACGTTTGCTTTTAGTGAAACACCATTTGAAACTTCTACATTATAATTATTAATAGTGGGATCAGTTAAATTATCGGCTACTTTTGGTGGGTTTGCTTGAGTAACAGGTGGATTCATAACATCTGTTCCATGAAAAATATATCGGCCAGCGACCTGTGTGTTTGCTGTGTTTACGAGATCATCCTTTAATTGTCCTACTTCGTCTCCTATTGCACTGAGGTCTACTGCGGATAACGAACCGCCCTGTCCTTGGACAACTAACTCCCGAATACGCTGCAGAGCACTATTTGCTTGTGTCATTCCGGCTTCAGAATTATCCATCCACAAATGCAATTCTGACAAGTTTCGCTTATATTGATCCACTGACGCTAAATCAGATCGGTAATACATACCCTTCATTGCAACAACAGGATCATCTGAAGGTTTCGTAATCTTTTTACCAGTAGATAGCTCATCCTGAAGTTGTCCCATTTTCTCATAGCTTTGACTAATATTTCTCAAAGAATTAGCTGATAACATTGATTGTGTAATACGCATTTAATCCACCTATCTTCCACCGGCACCCATACCGTTAATAATCTTATCCAAGATTTGGTCTTCGAGGGAAATCATTCTGGCTGACGCCTCATATGCATGCTGGAACTGAACCATATTTGACATTTCTTCATCCAGGGAAACTGAACTTACGGACTGACGCTTTTGGTCCACTGACTGCTGCAAGGTTGTGCTGTTTTTCGTCATATTGGTTGCTTCTTGAGTATCAACAGCCATCCCACCGATTACATTTTGAAAATAGGTACGGAAATCAGATTGTCCGTCTCCACCATATGGTAGTTTCTGATTGATAATATTCGCTAATGCAGACACATTGGTTGCATCACCAAGTGTGGCAGTAGAAGGGTCAGTCCCACCTGCCGTTGCGATATTATCAAGGCTATTTTGGATATCTTGAGAAAGTTGAATTCGACTAGCAAATCCTTTTTCGTCTGTAATACTTGTATTAGTTTTATCAGCAAAAAAATCAATATTTTGGCTTGTTTTCGATGAAATTTCGTTTGGACTAAATCCTTGCTCATGCTGACTATTAAATGCATTGGCAAAGTTATATGCAAGGGTATCCAGCTTGGAAAGCATATCTGTATAAATTCCTGTGGCCTTCCCATCCTTTTCATATCCGTAGGATTCAATCAAGGACTGTAGCTTACCTGTAGAAGTAAATTGGCTTACATCTAGCTTCTGATCCCCAACTGAAATGGTTTTGACAGAACCGTCTACCCCATCATAACTAACATTTAATTTGTTAGAACCATTATTACTAACAAGAATTCCCTGCTCTGATCCATTATCGTTGACAAGCTTAACTACTGCCTGCCCTTCTGCCTTTGGGTTTGCATTTCCACCAGGGCTTACATATTCAACATTGATATTCACTAGAGAAGAAAGCTGATCAAGGAGACGATCACGTTCATCGTACAAATCATTTGGCAAATAACCGTGTGGTTCCACACTTCCAATTTGCTGATTCACTTGGCTTAACTGATTTACAAGGGAATTCACCTGATTGACTGTTTGATCCAATTGGGCCTTTTGGTCTTGTTGGATAGTGGTAAGCGAATTGGATAAATAGTTAAAGGTATCTGCTACGGCCTCCCCACGCTGGCGAACAACAGATCGTGCTCCAGCGTTTGTTGGATCTACCTGTAAATCCTGTAATGATTGCCAGAATTGGTCCATTGTTTCCGATAGCCCTGAGTCAGATGGCTCATTCATTACGCTTTCCATTTGATTTAATGCGTCTGACTTTGTTTGCCAATAACCAAGCTTATTATTTTCCCCACGATACTGCGTATCAAGAAAGCTTTCGCGAACCCGAGTGATTGAGGATGCAGTGACACCCGTCCCAATCTGTCCTGGAATTTGCTCACGGTCCATCCCTATCGCTGGATATGCTTCTGTTTGAACAAAATTAACCGTTTGGCGCGAATAACCTGGTGTACTCGCATTCGCAACGTTTTGCCCAATTGTTGATAAGGCACTCTGCTGGGCCATCATTCCGCGGCGAGCTGTTTCTAAGCCCATAAAGGTTGAACTCATACTTGTTCCTCCATTTGTTATGCTTTTGAATTAAAAAGGCCTTTTGCGACATTCACTTTATGTGTCATTGGACCATAATTTATGTCTTCATCCTGTGGCATGAATAAATTTAATGATAAATTGACAAATTGCAAAGACTGGTAGATTAATTGCTGATTTAGGCTATTCTTTTCATTGATTTGTTTGATAAGCTCCAATAGTTCCGTTCTCAAAAGGATAAGCTTATCCTTTTCCGGACCCTCTATTACCTCTAAACAATCTGTAATAGTTGGTTGTGCCGAAGTAGGAATCATGATTTTTGCAATTGCCTGTCGATCATTTTCAAACTTATTAATGGCAGCAATATGGGCTTGTTCATCCTTCAAAATTTGATTGAGGGCATCCATGTCTCCTTTTACAACAATATCTGTCTTTTGTTTAGACAGCTCTAAAAGGCTGCGATGAAGTTTACACAATCTTTCCATCGTATGAATTAACTTTTCGGCAGACATCTAATCCCCCCAAACCATCCTTAATTTTTTGAATAAAAACCAACCATACTTTTTGCAACCTCTTTCGGGTTGATCGTATACGTCCCGTTCTCAACCTGCCCTTTTAATTCTTCAATTTTTGCTTGGCGCTGATCCGTTAGCTGGGAAACCTGTTGCATTTCCTTGGCAGTCGAAGAAATTTCAACCTGGTCCTTCTGCTTATTCACTGTTGTTGCCTGATCAAATTTGTTCATTTGCCGTTTATACGGATTGACCCCTTGCGTACCATATGGATTAATTTTCATCGTTATTACCTCCCGAACCTATTGCTCTACTTGTAGTATCGGCCAAAATAAAAAATTTTTTAGTCCTTTGATGAATAATAGGTTCTTCTTTGTTGGTGAAGTAGATCTTTTTTAATTTTTTCTTCTTTTTCATAGGTATCAAGTGCTGTTTGAAGCTCGTCTTTACAATTCCCACATAATTTCCCAGTGCGAATAATTCGCCCGCATTTATCACAAGGGTATCCTAAATTTGGGAATTGAGTAATTTGAAGTCGCCCTTTTTTAATAAATTTTAAAATGGTTTCTTCCAAAACCCCTGTTTGTTCAACTACCTGATTTATAGTTGCGGCACGGTTTTCCCGTTTTCGCATAAATTTATAAATGGTTTCATAGTCTTCTTCTTCCTTTTTCCAGCATTTCATGCATACATCTCGAAATTTATTTTTATAAAAAATATCTCCACAACTCGGGCAATTTATAAGTTCTTCCATAGTTGTGCCCCCCTTTTCCACTGAATAAGCATCAACGTGCAACAGTAAAAGAAAAAACCTTCTCCGAGCCCGCCTGTTTTAAAACCTTTGCTGCGTGCCTTAAAGTGGATCCTGTTGTATAGATATCATCAACTAATACCACTTTTTTTCCTTCAAGATTTATTTCGGCAGATATTTGAAAAACTTGAGGGATCCGGATTCTTTCTTTCCTTGATTTTTTTGATTGCTTCTCTGAATGGATTCTTGTGAGAAGGTTTACTGGATCAAAGCCCGCATTTAAAATGATAGCCTCTGCTTGGTTGAACCCTCGCTCATATTGTCGCTCAGTACTTAATGGAATAGGAGTAATCAAGTCTATATCTAGTTCTGATATTCTTTTCTTTACATTTTCCGCAAATAGCCTAGAAAGGATATAATCCCCTCTAAATTTAAAACGGGCAATAACCTCTTTTAAAAAATTATTATATTGAAAAAGGGATATATTTTTATCAAGGGCCCCTTTCCATTCTGGATTTTCCTCCCAGCGGGTGCAATCATTACACATTCTGAATGCATCATGCAATGGACGACAGCAAATGTCACATTGTTCACCTGTAATTTCTTCCAATTTACTTTTGCAGCTTTCACATATTAAAACCTCCTTTTCCCGAGAGAAAAGCGCATTCCAACTTATTTTTGCAGAAATACCTTCATGGCAAATGAGACAATATGAATTCATTTATCAATCAACCCCTGTTTGAACGCATCGAGGTTCATAGTTTGAATTTGCTTTTTTGCCCGAAGCATGGCATTTGTTTTTCCATAATGAAAAAAGGTCACAGTTCCTGTTGGGTATTCCGCACTGCGCCCAGCACGTCCAGCCATCTGCACAAGCGCACTTTCAGTAAAAATTTCTTCCTCTGAACCAATCACAGCAACATCGATATTTGAAAAAGTAACTCCCCGCTCAAGAATAGTCGTTGTCAACAAGATTGGAATTTCTATTGAACGCATTTTCTGTACCTTTTCTTTACGATGCGGGTCACTAGCATGGACTGCTTGAATTTCCGGATGGAGTGTTTGAAGGATGGGCAAAGCTTTCTCCATATAAGGAATATGAGGGAAGAAAACGAGTGCCTGTTTGTGTGCTTGGAGACGTATTTTGATCCATTGAACAATATTGTTGGGTAGCTTATTTTTCGAAAGCTGTTTTTGCCAATTCCCACACCAACGAAATTCAGGAACGGGTAGGGCATGGCGATGAAATCTTGCAGGAATGGTAATGAAGGCGCGTTTTCCATTGCGGCACTCACGCTGCCACTTCTCATTTGGAGTTGCAGTCAAGTAAATCATAGCGGAAGTCGGTTTTCTTGCCTGTTTCGCTGCAAATTTCAGTGAATCATCCACAGTATATGGGAAGGCATCTACCTCATCTAAAATAATGGTATCAAATGCTTGATAAAAACGAAGGAGTTGATGAGTAGTCGCAATGGTAAGGGGGGCAAAAAGATGGCGATCCTCACTGCCACCATATAAAGAGGCAATCGAGATGTTTGGAAAAGAGGATTGGAGCCGAGGAGATAATTCAAGAACAACATCCGTTCGTGGTGTAGCAATGCAGACTCGTTTGTGTGCAATAAGAGCAGCCTCAATTCCATGAAAAAGGACTTCTGTTTTCCCCGCCCCACAAACAGCCCAGACTAATAATTCCTGATTTTGACTAATATCTTCTTTAACCTTGTTTGATGCTTCAGCTTGCCCTTCAGATAAATGGCTGTTCCAGGTAAGAACTTGTTCTGGAAGCTCCATTTTAGGAGGAGGACCATTCCAGCCAATAAGTGGCGCGCACTCACTGATTCTCCCCATCATGATGCATTTTCTGCAATAACGACAGTCCCTTTCCCCACACCGTGAACACGGAAAAGAAGCAAAAAATCGTCCTTCCTTATTTCCACAGCGAGAGCAAACTAACTTTTTCCCAACGTACTCAATGCCTTTTCGATAGGTACTATATCCATTTTCATAATGGGCTTGGATTTCTTCTAATGGGAATGGCAGATCATCAAGGAGGAGTTGTTTGCCGGTGAGAAGCAGCTGAAGCTCTTGATTAAAGGGGAAATGGGGGTTTATTGGAGGTTGAGGGATTGAGGAAATTTTCGAGATGGGCATGGATCCTTCTGACTGGTTTCGTGTAGCAATGAGTTTGTCTTCACTAACGATAAATCTCATATTTCACCTGCTTTGTATTTTTTAAATCTTTTTTCTACAAGGGTAGTGATAATTCCTGCTTATTTCTGTTTTGAAATTTAATTTTTTACTCATGATAAAGTTTTGACTGTTTACCAGCTAGATTCTTTGATTTACCCGTCAGTTTTGACTGTTTACTAGTCACTTCTCTCTATTTACCCGCCATCTCTGTTCAAACACTTCTCTTTTAAGCTGAAAAGCTAGTCAGATGACTGGCTCTAGGTATTTTTTCTCTTGTCTGAACTTTTGGAATTGCTCCAAAAGGTTCACTTTCTTCCTTTACCCGTGAGTTTTGACTGTTTACCCGCCAGATTCTTCGATTTACCCGTCAGTTTTTCCTTTTTACCCGTCACTTCTTTCTATTTACCCGTCATCTCTGTTCAAACACTTCTCTTTTAAGCTGAAAAGCCAGTCAGATGACTGGCTCCAGGTATTTATTCTCTTAATAGATTCCCAGTAAATGCTTACCCACCAATCCA
>JAUZPL010000003.1 GCA_030705955.1 Bacillota bacterium
GCTTGCTTTCCGGGGGGCGTTCGCCGAGCCTCCTCGTCGCAAGCGCCTGCGGGGTCTCGCCTATAACGCTAATCCCCCCAGGAGTCAAGCACCTTCCGCTCCAATCAACGAGTATTCTTCTAATAATTGACCCGAAAATACTGATAAGTAAGCACTTTGAGTCTACTTCAAGCAATATGCCAAGTCCAAGTTGCCAGTTTCTTTAAATTCATGGCAGCAAACGTAAGCATCGCCTGCATGGACAATTTTTTAAGACCTCTTAGGGTTGTCCATCGCATACCATGCTTTTCTTTAGCATCAGCAAAAACACGTTCAATCGTTTCTTTGCGTTTATCATATATTTGTTTTATCTCATAATGGTGGCGTAAATGTTCTGCCTCTTCTAGGTAGGATTCCCAAATATGACGCTGAATGAGTTTTTCATGATTTTTACTTTCCGTACATTGTGAAAGAAAAGGACAATCTGAACAAATTGCTGGATTTGATTTATATTGGCGGTATCCCTCCCTCGTTGTTGTCGTGTATTTTAGTGCCTGCCCTTGCGGGCAGAGATAGCAATCATAATACTCATCGTAAACATAATCATACTTTCTGAAGAATCCATCTTTTGTTTTTGGACGTGTGTAAGGAAGGACAGGAAGCATCTGATTCTCTAACAGAAAGTTCGTGATTGCCGGTGTTTTATAGGCTGCATCAGCTGCGACAGCGAGTGGCTTTTTTACCTTTTTGATTACCTTCTCAACAAGTGGCTGTAATATATGACTATCATGTACATTTCCCGGAGTCACGATTGTACCTAATACGAATCCCTTTTCATCCGTGGCTGCATGAAACGAATAAGCAAACTGTTTGGTTCGTTCATCTTTTACATAGTAACCACTCTCAGTGTCTGTCGTACTTTCCTTTATCTCTTTCCATTCTTCTTTTTCAAACTTCTCAGGGGGAAATGGCTTTTTTCCATGTTCCTCACGATCTAGATTTAGTTCTAATTGAAGCTTCTTTTCATAAGCGCGCGTTTCTTTACGCACCACTTTCTTATCATACTTACGTTTATTGGCACTTGCCTTAACATGGGTGGAATCTACAAAGACATGATCAGCAGATAATAATCCTCTATCCATAATTTCTTTAAGAATATGATAGAAGATTTTTTCGAACACACCAGTATCATGATAACGACGCTCATAATTTTTACCGAAGGTAGAGAAGTGAGGGACTTCTGTGTAGAAACCAAACCCTAAAAACCAGAGATAGGCCACATTTGTTTCAATCTCTTTTATGGTTTGGCGCATGGAACGAATGCCAAATATGTATTGTATGAATATCATCTTAAACAAAACTACTGGATCGATACTTGGACGACCGAGACCCGAATATAGATTTTCAACCAAAGGATAGATAAACGAAAAATCGATAGCTGACTCAATCTTACGTACTAAGTGATCTTCAGGAACTAATTGATCGATAGTAAGCATTTCTAACTGTTCACGTTCATTGGATTGGTTTTAGTCATCATGGTTCATCACTCCTGGAATATTACTTTATTTATTCTAAATTTGAGACTTTTTTAATTGATTGAAACGAAGGGTGGCGACTCCTGCGGGAAAAGCGGGATAGTCGAGACCTCAGGACTCTAGCGCAGCGAGGGAAGCGGCTCGGCCCCGCCCGCGGAAAGCGTCCACCCGTAGTGGAAATCAACTTTTCTAATTGCTCATTTTCTATTTTAAAAGAAAAAAGACTGTAGACAAACTCGAAATTCTTCGAGTTTGTCTACAGTCTGAAAGCTTGAGAATTTCACTATTCTCAAGCTTTTTCTTTAAGTAATTTTATTAAAAGGAAACGATCATCCCGCCTTTTCCTGCATAGGTTCCCATTGTTGCTCCCATGTAGTTAATAAGAATGTCTTTAGGGTGAAATTGCAGTATTAATTCTTGTTTTAATGCTTCTGCTTCCTCTACATTGCCTGTATGCGTAATACCAAAAGTAATGTTGGTAAAATCAGTTTTTCTTTCGCGGATAATTTCAAGTGCTCTCCTTTGGGCTTTCTTCTTACCTCTTACTTTTTCAAGTATTTCTACCTTACCGCCTTCAACTCTCTCCAAAATGACTTTAATATTAAGAATCTTGGCTAAGGAACCTTGAAATCTGCTTAAGCGTCCACCCTTTACAATATTCTCTAATGTATCCAAAAGTACAAAAATATTCATGTTTTTTCTATAGTCTGAAAGGTTCGAGATAATTTCCTCTATTGTATGCCCTTTTTGAGCAAGTTCAGCTGCACGGATAATTTGTAGTCCATGACCTAAAGATCCAGCAAGCGTATCAAAGATTGTTACGTTGGCACTCGAAAGTTCTTTTCCAATACAGGCTGATTGATAGGTTCCGCTTAGCCCAGATGAAATGGTAAGGCAAAGAAGTTCATGCTCGGAGCTGAATGTGGAGAAAACGTCCGCAAAAGCCGAAGGCGCGGGCTGCGATGTTTTTGGAAGCTCATCTGAGGAAAACATTTTTGTAAAAAAGTCCTTTGGTGTAAGGTCAACACCCTCCAAATAATCTTGATGCCCCAATTTGATGATTAACGGAACAATCGTGATATCATATTTTTCAATTAGATTATATGGAAGATCAGATGAACTATCAGTAATGATTTTAATCATTGTATCTCATCCTTACCTTTTCATAAATTGGAAATAATATTAACTCTATTATAACGTTTGTGTTATTTTTCCACTACCTATGATATTATTTGCACCGCACTTTTTCATTCTTTCGAAACACAAAATATTATTCAAATGATAATGACTTAGATTCTCATGCCATTTATAAAGTAAGTGCTTACTGGAATTAGCCTTAAGTTTAAGTTATAAAAAAATAAAAAATATTATATTTAAAAAAAATTTTATTGTTGACAAGCTTCGACAAAAAGGTAAGAATAATATATGCCATAATATTCATAAAATTCATCATATTACTAAATATCTGTTAAATCGGACAATTGTTAGGTAGGTGTGGATATGAGTAAAGAACCTATTCTTAAAATAAAAGACTTAAAAGTGTCTTTTCAATCACAAAAAAAGTTTATCCCTGCAGTGGATGGAATCAGTTTTGAATTAAAGGAAGGTGAGATTCTTGGAATTGTAGGTGAATCAGGTAGTGGAAAAAGTGTAACTTCCTTAACTGCCATGGGATTAATTCCAACTCCGCCAGGAAAGGTGGAGAAAGGGGAAATTATTTTTGATAACAAGGATTTAACTACATTATCTGAAAAAGAATGGAGAAAAATTCGGGGAAACCAAATCTCTATGATTTTTCAAGAGCCAATGACATCTTTAAATCCATTGTTTACGGTTGGTAATCAATTAGTGGAAGCCATTCGCCTACATACCGACCTTTCTAAAAAGGCAGCAAATAACCGCTCTATTGAACTATTAAAGTTAGTTGGGATTCCTAGAGCTGAAGGAATTATTAAAGAGTATCCGCACCAGCTCTCAGGTGGAATGAGACAAAGGGTTATGATCGCAATGGCGATGGCCTGTAATCCTAAAATACTTATTGCAGATGAACCAACAACAGCACTGGATGTTACGATTCAGGCACAAATCCTGGCATTAATGAAAGATCTTAATAAGAAAACAGAGACATCTATTATTCTTATTACTCATGATTTAGGTGTTGTCTCCGAAATTTGTGAACGTGTTATCGTCATGTACTCGGGCCAAATTGTGGAACAAGGGGATGTTCGGACTATCCTGAAGGATCCAAAACATCCATATACGAAAGGTTTGTTGAAATCAGTTCCTGATTTAAGAGGAAAGAAAGATCGGCTTTATAGTATTCCTGGAAGTGTACCAACACCAGGAACCATACATCAGGGTTGCCGATTTGCCGATAGATGTTCAGAAAGCTTTGGCAGGTGCCGCATGGAATCCCCAGAGCTATATCAAACTGAAAAGGCTGGTCATGAAGTAAGATGCTTTTTACACACCGTAACGGAAAGGAGTGACAATCATGTCGAAGTTACTTCTTGAGGTAGATGGATTGAAAAAATACTTTCCCATTACAGATGGACTTTTTGGAAGGAAAAAGGGAGAAGTAAAAGCGGTTGATGATGTTTCTTTTAATGTGAAAAAAGGAGAAACATTAGGAATTGTTGGAGAGAGTGGCTGTGGAAAATCAACCACTGGAAGATTACTTATGCGTTTAATCGAGGCAAGTGAAGGAAAGATTGTTTTTGAAGATAAGGAGATTACGAGCCTTTCAAAAACGGAGTTAAGAAAAGTACGCAGAGATATTCAAATGGTGTTTCAGGATCCATATGCTTCATTGAATCCACGCCATTCAGTTGAGCAGATACTGGAAGAGCCGCTTATTGTTCACGGAATTGGTTCTAAGGAAGAACGGAAGAAACGTGTGAAGGAAATGCTTGAGGTTGTAGGGCTGAGCAGCTACCATGCGAGAAGATATCCTCATCAATTTAGTGGTGGTCAACGGCAAAGAATTGGGATTGCCAAAGCGCTCATGACAAAACCAAAGCTAATTATAGCGGATGAGCCAGTATCAGCACTTGATGTGTCCATTCAAGCCCAAGTCCTAAATCTAATGAAGGATATTCAAAAGGAATTTCAACTAACCTACATATTTATCGCACACGATTTAGGGGTTGTTCGCCATATTAGTGACAGAGTGGCTGTTATGTATCTTGGTAGATTGATAGAGCTTGCTGAAAGTGAAGAGCTATATGAAAATCCTTTGCACCCTTATACAAAGGCCCTTCTATCTGCAGTACCAGTGCCGGATCCAGATTTAAAGAAGGAAACGGTTTTAATTGAAGGGGAGCTTCCGAGCCCAGCAAATCCACCTTCTGGATGTGCCTTTCATACAAGGTGCACGGAGTGTATGGAAATCTGTAAAACAACAAGACCTACAGAAAGAAATATAAATGGTCATTATGTAGCATGCCACTTATTTAATGAGTAAAATGCTGCGTTTTTGATAAAAAAAGAAAAAAATTGGAGGTTAAAAGACATATGACAAAAACACTTAAATGGCTGTTGATTTCAATCTTAGCCGTCAGTATGTTCCTTGTTGGCTGTGGCAGCAAAACAAATGGAACGGCTGGAAGCAAAAAGACCGCTCCTAAAAAGGATACCTTAGTATTCGCACGTGGCGGTGATTCTACTTCCCTAGATCCAATCACTACAACAGAAGGGGAAACATTTAAAGTCACTCAAAACATTTTTGAAACCTTGCTTACATATGGTAAACAAGATACAACCATCCATCCCGGTCTTGCAAAAAGCTGGACTGTCAGCCCAGACGGCTTAACCTATACCTTCAAATTACAGCAAGGTGTTAAGTTCCAAGATGGAACCGATTTTAATGCAGATGCCGTTGTCTTTAACTTCGACCGTTGGATGAACGGAGATTCTGATAAATTCCCGTACTATACCATGTTTGGCGGGTATAAGAAGGATGCAGGGCATGTTATTAAAGAAGTAAAAGCTGTTGATGCAAATACTGTTCAATTTGTATTAAAACGCTCGCAAGCTCCATTCTTAAAGAACTTAGCGATGTCTCCATTTGGAATTGCAAGTCCTACAGCCGTTCAAAAGTGGGGAGATAAATTCAGAGAACATCCAGTTGGAACAGGTCCATTTAAATTTGTTGAATGGAAGCAAAATGATCATATCACTTTAGAGAAAAATCCGGATTATTGGCAAAAAGGATTACCAAAGTTAAATAAAGTTATTTTCCGTGTAATTCCTGATAATACAGCAAGACTTAATGCACTCGCAAATGGTGAAGTGGATTTAATGGATGGCCTTAATAATTCTGATGAAGCCACAGTTAAATCAAATTCTAATTTACAGGTAATTGAGCGTCCATCTATGAACGTTGGATACCTAGCGTTTACAGTAACTCGTAAGCCATTTGATAATAAACTTGTACGACAAGCCTTGAATATGGCTGTTGATAAAAAGTCTATTATTCAATCATTCTATGGCGGCCAGGCTATTCCTGCCAAAAACCCAATGCCTCCATCCATTGAAGGCTACAATGATGCAGTCCAAGAATATCCATACGATTTAGACAAAGCAAAACAACTTTTAGTTCAAGCCGGATATCCAAAAGGATTTACGATGGATTTATGGGCAATGCCTGTAGCCCGTCCTTACATGCCTGAAGCTCAAAAAGTTGCAGAGGTTATTCAAGAAAGCTTTAGCAAGATTGGTGTAAAAGCAAACATTAAAACTGTGGACTGGGCTACTTATTTAGACAAAGCAGCAAAAGGTCAATTTGATGCCTTTATGTTAGGCTGGACTGGTGATAATGGAGATGCAGATAACTTCTTATACACCTTGCTAGATAAAGATAGCATCGGAAGCAATAACTATTCTTACTATAGCAATGACCAGCTTCATAATATCTTAATTCAAGCACAGACAGAAAGTGATCAAACAAAACGTAATGATCTATACAAACAAGCCCAAGTAATCATTCATGACGATGCTCCATGGATTCCGCTTGTTCACTCTACACCGCTTTTAGCTGCAACAAAGGATCTTACAGGATATGTACCACATCCTACAGGTTCAGAAGTATTGTCAAACGTAGAATTTAAGTAATCCTTTACGAAAGGGGAGGGACGCCCTCCCCTTTTGTAAATGTTATGAAAAGAGGTGGAAAGGTTGTTAACATATTCGGTACGCCGTGTGCTTTCATTAATACCCGTTTTGTTTGGAATGACCATTGTTGTTTTTTCCATCATTCATGCCATTCCAGGGAACCCTGCGCAAATTATACTCGGGCAAAGGGCAACGAAAGAAGCCATAGCAACCTTAACAAAGCAATTGGGATTAGATAAGCCGTGGTACATACAGTATTTTCATTATCTTAACTCGCTCCTTCATGGAGATTTAGGAACCTCCTTAAGAACAAGAGGTCCCATTAATCAAGAAATTTGGCCTTATTTGGCAGCTACTGCTGAATTAGCTGTTGCCGCAATGTTGATTGCAGTCATTATAGGTGTCAATGCTGGGATTATTAGCGCTTGGTTTTCAAAATCCTGGTTTGACTATATTGCTATGGTGCTTGCTTTAATTGGTGTGTCTATGCCTATTTTTTGGCTTGGTTTAATGGAACAATGGGGATTTTCAATCCATTTAGGGTGGTTTCCAACCACCGGAAGAGAGGATGTTCGAGATCCTGTTTCAGCCATAACCAATTTTTATTTAATAGATACTTTATTAAATGGAAGATATGATCAATTTATTGTTGTTCTAAAGCATCTTGTCTTGCCAAGCTGTGCTCTTGCCACTATACCAATGGCGATTATTGCACGAATGACACGCGCCACGATGATAGAGGTTATGAAATCTGATTTTATCCGTACCGCCCGTGCAAAAGGGTTACGGATGTTCTGGGTGGTCTACAAGCATTCCTTAAAAAATGCAGTTATTCCTGTCCTTACTGTAATTGGTTTACAAACAGGCCTTCTTTTAGGTGGAGCCATCTTAACTGAAACGATTTTTGGATGGCCCGGAATTGGAAGATATTTATATGATGCAATTGGATACCGTGACTATCCAGTTATTCAATCTGGAATTTTATTGATTGCGGCTATCTTTGTTTTAATTAACTTTATTGTGGATTTGCTATATGTCATCGTTGATCCGAGAATTAAATATTCCAAATAGGTGAAGGAGGGATTTAACATGGCTGAGCTTGCAAAAAACATGATGGAAATAGAATCGAAACCTGTTGAAGAAAAGCTGACACCTCCTTGGAAGGAAGCATGGAAATCATTTTGTAAAAATCGATTAGCTTTAATCGGGTTAGGAATTGTTATTTTTTTCATCCTCATCGCTTTCCTTGCACCATATGTTGCCCCATTTGGTTATAAAGAGCAGCATTTAGCAGATCGAATGATGCCCCCTTCTAGTAAGCACTGGTTTGGTACTGATGACTTTGGCAGGGATATCTTTACCCGCATTTTATATGGCGCAAGAATCTCATTATGGGTTGGGTTTTTCTCAGTACTAGGGTCAGTTGTGATTGGAACAATATTGGGGATAATTTCAGGATATTATGGAGGTTTGGTAGATGCCATCATATCCCGGATTTTTGATATTATGCTTGCTTTTCCAAGTACGCTACTAGCGATTGCTGTCGTGGCAATCCTTGGACCATCTTTACAAAATGCCCTTATTGCTATTGCCGTAGTCAATGTTCCTAACTTCGGAAGGCTAGTACGTTCAAAGGTACTGAGTGTAAAGCAAGAGGAATATATTATGGCTGCACGAGCTGTTGGAATGAGAGATACCCGCATTCTTTTTTATCATATTCTGCCTAACAGTATTTCTCCAGTTATTGTACAAGCAACATTGGCTATTGCAACTGCTATCATTGAGGCAGCCGCTTTAGGCTTTCTTGGATTGGGTGCACAGCCTCCTACACCGGAATGGGGGAAAATGCTTGCCGATTCTAAGGAATATCTTGTTCAAGCCCCTTGGACACTATTCTTTCCAGGGATCGCCATCATGCTGACAGTATTGGGATTTAACCTTATGGGTGATGGACTTCAAGATGTACTTGATCCAAAACTGAAACAGTAAATGTAGGAGACCTAAGTAAAGGTCTCCTTCTTTATGTCATCGATTCGAATATTCGTTTATATTTTAAAAAGATAGTGTGTATGTTACGATTAACTCACAAATGTCAGTAGTAAGTGAGGTAGTAAAGACATGGATATACATTCTTTAGAAACCCTTGAGTTGGAATTAGCCATCCTTATTCGTCGTTATACATCAGTTTCAACTTATAAAAAGATTGGCAATCTTGATCGGTCAGCATATCTTTTATTACACCATCTAACCTCCCATGGGCCTACTGGGGTAAAAGCCTTGGCAGAGGAATTTCGTTTGGATATTTCTACTGTAAGCAGACAGACAGCAGCTCTTGAGCAAAAAGGGTATGTGCATAGAATACCTGATCACTTAGATAGAAGAGCTTACTACTTGCAAATAACAGATTTAGGAACAAAGGAATTTTATGAAAATAAGAATGCAAGGTTAAATAGAATTGAAGAACTATTGAAAGAGTGGACTGAAGAAGAACGTAAAGTTTTTGGAGAACTATTGCGGAAATATAATCGTTCAACCAATTAACTGCCTACTTGAATTACCCGTGAATTCACGGGTGTTTTCTCCTAAAGGAAAATTTGAAAGGGGACATTGGATGAAGATTTTTCAGCTGTTTATTTATTGTTGCATTCTTTTATTGGCAGGGTGCAGTCAAAACCAACATCAACACATAAACCCTCAAATACAACATGACCAAAAAAAGGCATCGAATCCTTCTGATACGTCTCAAGGGCAGCAGGGTTTAACCATTCAAGAAATTATTTCTGACGCTAAAATAGGAAAAGTGACCAATATACCTTTCACCCTCAATCAAGCTTCTATATCAGATGTAAAAAAAGTTTGGGGTCATCCAGACCACGTTGATTTTATTGCAAATGGCAATTTTGCAACATATGCAAAAAGACATGTGGTATTTGGTTATACGAAAGAAGAAAAGATTTTTGATATACGCTCCTACGATCCTTCTCTTCAAAATTTTACTCTTTCCTACATTAAAGCCATATTAGGTAATCCTACAAAAACAACAGTAAACGGTGAGGATACTATTTATACCTATGAAATAAATACACGATACCAACTAAAATGGATTATCCCTTCAGGAAAAGGAAAGGTTGACCATATATCAGTATACAGTCAAAATGACCTTTCTCAACCTAAAATACCTTATATTTTGCCAATCAAAGGTGTTTCTCAAAAACTCTCAGTAACGGCTTGGCAAAGCATGCAAAAGTGGAGACAGGATATTTTAGCCTTTCCAAAGGCTAATCCAAATGACGTATTTGTGAATGGACCAAATAAGAAAATGGTTGCTTTAACCTTTGATGATGGACCAGATTTAATCAATACACCTAAGATTGTGGAAGCTCTTAAACAAGCAAATGTAAGAGGTACATTCTTCTTTATTGGGGAAAAGGTACAAAAATACCCTGATGTTGTAAAAGCTGCCTATGAAAATGGGTATATTATCGGAAGTCATAGCTTTTTCCATCATAGATTGACATTGGAAACTGCAACAGAAATTCAACGTGATCTTACGGAAACATCCGAATCCATTCGACATGTGATTGGAAAAGCACCTGCCCTTTTCAGACCCCCATATGGTGAGACAGATTCTAAACTTGTCAATGTTGCAGAAGCACAGAATGATAAAGTGATTATTTGGTCGCTGGATACATTAGACTGGTCTCAGCGTGAACAGTCCCATATTGAAGAAAATGTTTTCGATTATGTGCGCAATGGAGATATTATACTTATGCATAGTAACGAGGATAAAACAGAGACCGCAAAGGCCCTTCCATTTATCATAAAAGGATTAAAACAAAGAGGCTTTCAAATTGTTGATATAGCTACTCTATTAAATACAAATGCATATAAGTAAGAATTATTTAAAAAAGGCAACATCAAAGTTGCCTTTTTCCTCTATTGTTTTTACTCATATTTCACTCTTGTAATCCCTATTGCAAGAAAAACTACTGAAAAGGCAAGCAATACACTTACTGGAGCGACAATATCCTGAACCGATCCACCTCGCGAAATTAATTCCGTAAATCCTCTCATCGCCCATGTCTGGGGAATAAATTCAGCTATTTTTTGCATGAAGGATGGAACAATATCAAGCGGCCAATAAACTCCACCAAGCATACAGGTGGCGGTTATGATCACACTGCCGAAAGCACCCTGCTGTTCGGTTGTTTTGACAAAACCAGAGATAAAAAGGCCAAGGCCTACAACGCAAAGTAATAGGGAAGTGACGAGAATAAAGACACCAAGAAGATTTCCCCAATGTACCCCGAAAAGAAGGGTTGAAGCAGCCATTAAAACTCCAAACTGTATCCAACCAATTAAAAAGAAGGATAGGAAATAACCGCCCATCACTTCCAGTCTGGATGTAGGGGTAGACAGTAATCGATACCATACACCTGTTTTTCTTGCCTCTAATAACACTCCTGTCACACTCATCATAACAATCATGACAAACATGATGGAAAATCCCGCAGATCGTGCTGAAACATTTCCCATTTCTTGCTTTTTCATATTTTTTGTAATAGAAACCTTTTGAATCGAAGGTGTAGAAGTGGATATTTCTTTATCCAACACGGGATACATCTTTTCCCATGATTCTTTGCTGTAGTTAGACCAAACTGTGGATGCTGTTGATTGAATTTTCATTTTTGCAATGGCATTGGAAACAATCTGATCAATCATGGCGTTACTGGTGAAATCCGGACTATACTTAAAAGTAACCATTGGTTGGCCCTCTGAAGCAAACTTATTCTCAAACCCTTTTGAAACTTCAAGGAGACCAATTAATTTCTTATCTTTAATTTGTGTTGCAGCCTCATTGTGACTCATTTCTTTTAATAGAAATAAATCATTATTTTGCAATGTATCATAAAGACTTTTTGACATCATGGAATGGTCTTGATCGATGAAGGCCAAAGTAACCTTTCCGGTAGACGAATCACCCATAATCCCACCAAATAGAAGAGTGAACAAAAGCGGCATTCCAAACATAAGAAGATAGGATTGTGGTTTAATAAATAGCTTTTTTATTTCAAATGAACAAATTGCCCATATTCTTTTCATAATGTCCTCCTATTTTACTTGCAATCTCCAAGTTCCAATGGTGATTGATAGAATACTAATTGTAAGCAATACCGTGATGGGAAGGGATAAGTCACTCCATGTGGTACCAGCCATAATTTCCGTGAAACTAGATAATGCCCATTTATTAGGTGCAATATTTGAGACTGTTTGAAGTGCCTTAGGGAAAATCATGATAGGAACCATTGAACCACCTAGTAAAGAAAATATTTGAATGCCTAATCCTCCAGCCGTATCCGCTGTCTTTTCATTTTTAATAAATGCTGCGAACAGCATGGCAAGCCCAGAAACCGAAATGGCATAGCAAAATCCAATTAAAATAGTTTGCATGAGATTCTCGCCCCAATTTACTTTAAAAAGTAAACTGGTAACCGTAATAAAAATACCCAGCTGTGCTATTGCAAAGTATAGATTTCCTAAAAATTTTCCTACTAGAATGGAGAGCTTTCGAGTTGGTGTACTCATAAGCCGCGCCAGTGTTTCAGTGTCACGCTCGTTTATAAAAGATTTTGTTCCATTTAAGACATTAAATAATAGAAACATAGCGGCCATTGCAGCTGCATAGTATTGCATACCGCTAACCATTCTTTTTCCAATCGTAGAGTTCTGTACAGATTTATAAGGTTCATTTGCTGCTTTTTGTAAAGAGTTTATTAGTTGGCCAGTTAACCCTTTTAAATCATTTGGTGACAAGATTTGTGCAGAATGGGTTATAACCGTTTTGGTGGAAGTGGAGACAGTAACGACACGATTTACAAATGATTGCAAAATGGTATTTACAATAGAGCCCTTAAGCTCCTTACCAGGATCAACAAGTAATTTCACCTGCTTTAATTGTCCATTTTGTAGATCTTGACTCCAA
Source organism: Bacillota bacterium (assembly GCA_030705955.1). Taxonomy (GTDB): domain Bacteria; phylum Bacillota; class Bacilli; order Bacillales; family Cytobacillaceae; genus JAUZPL01. Next base: position 12,610 of record JAUZPL010000003.1, read on the forward strand.
TTACTTGGTATGACAATCCCAGCATCTATTTTTTCATCACGTAAAAAGGTTTTAAGCTGTTTCTCTGAATCTACTTGTTTAACAGAAACAATATCTTTTAAATCTTTTCCTTTTAACACATCTTTAATAAGAACAGCTGCTAATGGATCATTTCCAGTTTGAACAATGCCAATGGTTGTTTTAGGAAGGCTGGTTTCTCCCATGACTCCGCTAAGTGCAGACCCTAATATGGCCGTTAAAATGACGGGAAAAAATATCATCATGAAAAACCCTTTTCGATCAGTAAAACGAATTTTAAAATCTTTCCAAGCAATAATAAAACTTTTCATTTGTATCCCCTCTTAATCTCGTAATGAACGCCCGGTTAATTGTAAAAATAAAGTTTCTAAATTTGGCTCCTGTACTTGAATGGTAGAAACTTCTACGTTATTTTTCACAGCTGTGGATACCAATTCCCCAAGTGCCTGATGACTGGAATTAACGAAAATTTCTAATTCTCTCTCGTCATCCTTGGTAACTATTTTTTCCACAAAGGGCAGAGTATTCAATTCCTCCACCAAGCTTTTGTTATAGTGTCCAATCTCCATTTTAATCACGGTTCCTCCTGATAACCGATTGATCAAATCTTCTTTTGTCCCAACCGCAATAACCTCGCCATGGTCAATAATCCCAATACGTTCACATAAAAACTCTACTTCTTCCATGTAATGACTTGTATAAATAATGGTCATTCCCTCTTTGTTAAGCTGTTTAACCGTTTCTAAAATATGGTTCCTTGATTGCGGGTCAATCCCTACAGTCGGCTCATCCATAATTAAAATTTGAGGCCGATGCATTAAGGCAGCACCAATATTAATACGACGCTTCATTCCACCAGAGAAGGTTTCAATTTTATCTTTTGCACGGTCTCTGAGTCCTACGATATCGAGGACTTCATAGGCTCTATTTAAAGCATTTTTCCGGCTTAGCCCATACATTTTGCCCCAAAATAGTAAATTATCCATTGCAGACATGGTAGGATATAGGGCAATATCCTGTGGAACAACGCCAATCCTCTTTTTAATTTCCATAGGATTGTTTTTTACTGAATAACCATCTACCGTTATATCTCCCTCGTTAAATGGTAGGAGTCCGCAAATCATGGAAATGGTGGTAGATTTACCTGCTCCATTTGGCCCTAAAAGCCCAAAGGCTTCTCCCCTTTCTACTGAAAAGGTGACTCCTTTTACCACTTCTGTTTTTCCAAAGCTTTTTCTCACTTTACTGACTTCAAGCATCTATTCCAGCTCCTTAAGACTTCGTTATCTAAACATATTGTATTTCCAAATCCATTTTATGCCATCTACCCTGCGATAGAATGTAATAAAAAAAACGACCCAATTTGGTCGTTTTTTTGTAATGGAATATGCTAAAAGTCATGTCCCAAAAGTAGTGATTCCATACCGAACAGCAAAAATAGCAGCTTGTGTACGATCTCTGAGCTCCAGTTTACTAATGAGATTTGATACATGATTTTTAACGGTTCCTTCAGTAATAAATAGTCTTTCTGCAATTTCTTTATTACTAAAACCATGGCCTAATTCACTTAAAACCTCCAGTTCTCGCTCAGTCAAATCACTAAGACTGGGAGGAGAAATGTTTTTAGGCGTTTCAGAGCTATTACCTTTCTTTAATTCTCGTATGATCTGTTTTGTTAAATCAGGTGGAAGGACCATTCCCCCAGAGTGGACGGTTTTAATTGCCTGAACAATCGTTTCAGTTGCCATATCTTTCAAGAGATAACCGCTTGCCCCTTCCTCCAATGCTTCAAAAATTAATTCGCTATCCTTAAATGTTGTTAACATTAGTACTTTAACATGGGGGAGCTGCTCACGTATTAACTTTGTCCCTTGAACCCCGTTTACATTTGGCATACGAATATCCATTAAAATTAAGTCGGGACCCATTTCCTTTGCTTTTTCAAGGGCTTCTTGACCGTCCTTCGCAGTACCCACCACTTCTAGTTCAGGACGCAAATTTAAAATAGTGGCTAACCCATCTCTCATTAAATCTTGGTCATCCGCAACAATAATTTTAATCATTTGATCCCCCTGTACTCCACCGCCATTTTTTAAGTGGAAATTCAACTTTGACGATAAACCCATTGCTCGGTTTACTTTCAAATTGGATCATACCTCCATGCTCTTTCACACGTTCTCTCATATTTACAAGCCCAAAGCTAGGGGTAATGTTTGTAACTCCTGTTCCATTATCGTTTATATAGAGATGAATGGTTTCTTGTTTGCAATCAAAGCCAACATTGCAGTTTGTTGCCCCTCCATGCCTTTTAGAGTTCGTAAGTGCCTCTTGAGTAATCCTTGTAATAGTAGGTTGTAGGGAGGTAGGAATGTGAGTTGGATCCCCATTTATTTCTAATGAAACCTCCATATTGGCCATTTGGGAGAAATCCTTTAATAAATTTTGTATCGTGTTGAGAAAGGTGGTTTCTCCTTCTTCATCTTCCATTAGGGTTCTTACAGATGTTCGGATTTCCTCTAAAGAATTTCTTGTAAGGGTTTCACAGTTTTTCAATGTTTCTAAACATTTCTCATGATCAAGATTGATAAATTCTTGAGCCAATTGTAATTGTACAAGTAAAGCGGTTATTTTATGACCAACAGTATCATGTATTTCTCTTGCGATTTGGTTTCTTTCCCGAATCGCTGTCAATTCTTCAACCTGCTTTGAATAGTTTCTAAGCTGCTCATGAACCTCAGATAATTCTTGATGGGATTTGCTTAAAAGCTGGTATTGATCTGCTACAATTTCCTTTGCTTCTAAAAGCTTTCTTATTAAATTACCAACAACAGCACAGAAAAAAACATACATAAAATTGATAATCACTTCTGGAAAACTAAATTGATGAGTTCTCAAAAATGTAAGGTATAAAATGAATCCCCATAGGAGCACAAATGTGCCAATATAGAAAAAAAGAATTTTTTTCCTATTAGTCATAATAAATAAAGTAACTGCAATAATTCCAAACATAATGAAATACAAATTAGATTGACCAAGAAAGAAAAGCCCAAAGCAGGCACTTAAAACAAGATCAAGGCTCATGGACCAAGTTTGATATATCTTCATCTGAAATGAGAAAAGGAGTAAATGGTTTCCTATAAAAAGAAGGGTAGCAATAATCGTAAATGTCTTTCTCCAGACTTCTCCATCTTTACAAGTATAAAAATAAATAATACCTAGTAAAAAATACATAAAAAACCTTGTTAAGCTCAATAAACTAAAAGGCCGATTCAGCAAAGACCTTCCTCCTCAATCCATTTGATGTTTAGAAACAAGTACAATAGTTTACTACTATTTTACCATTTTGTGAACATTTACAAAGAATATAATTTCTGAATATGATTTAATTACTCCTACGAATGTGATGTAAATCATGCTTGAACTTTTTTAAATGTGCCATAATAAGATTAAAGTCATTAAAATGGAGGATTATGAAATGGCAAATATAAGAATTGAAAAAAATGATTTAATTCTGGAAGCAGATTTAGATGATTTAAAAACTATTATTGATGAAGCTACCGCAAACATTGACTTATATAAAGAAGAAATTGCTGTAATTTATGAAAAGATGCCAAAATTTGATTATAAATATTTTTGTTTTTACGCTTATTCCACCCACCGTCTTTTAGAAAACTCATTGAAATTCAATACAGACGAAGTAGGACATTTTCGATTGATTGCACCAGAATCCTTTTACTTTGCATTTTATGGTATGATTGCAGCATTGCATGTTGAACATAATTTAAATAAATAACAGGAGGCCAGAATGGCTTCCTGTTTTTTTGGCTAATCCGAATTTATATCCATAAATTCTGAACGCATAAGGGTAACTAGGCAATCACCTGCGCTAAGGCTTGGCGATTGCCTAGTTTTCTTTATTTTGTAAGAACTATTTTCATCATAGGATAGGTACAGAAGGAAAGGGGTAGTAATTTGACTAAAAGGGCATTAGAAAGGCAAGAATTACAGTTTTTGAACAGGGAGCTTCACTACTTTTCTTTCTATATTATAATGCTAATTATGGTGTTGAAACAGTGTCATTTGTGTTGATAGTCGATTTTATACTGACACTGTTTTTTAACGTTTTGCACATATAAACTGAAAACGCTATTTATAATGCTGGAGCCTGACATTGCAATAGTGCTTCAAAGTCTAGAATTGTAACGTTTCGCTGCCCCTTTAGTGTAATCCATCCATTTTCCTGAAAGACAGAAAGACGCCTGCTTAATGTCTCTTTTGTAGTTCCAATATATGAGGCAATGTCTTTTTTGCTCATAGGAAGCGTTAGTTGAAGTGGTAGTTGTATAGCTTGAGAAGGGTTGATTGATTGTACAAGTTCAACCAGGTAGGATGCAATTCTTTTTTCCGCATCCTGAAGGCTCAAGCGTTCAATTGTTTTTTCTGCTTCCTTAAGCCGTTTGCTAAATTCCTCAAGAATTTTCACCGAAATAAGCGGATGGGTCACGAGCAATTGCTGCATATCAGTACGGTGTATTGTGCATATTTCTGTATTTTCCATTGCTTCGGCGTAATTCACGATTGTTTCATTTGTAAAAATGGAAAGATCTCCAATAAAGTCTCCAGGTTCAAGAATACGAAGGAGCTGTTCCTTTCCTGTATCAGATACCCGATAAATTTTCACTCGCCCCGTATGAATGATTAACAAATTTTCAGATGGATCCCCTGGCTGGAAAATGAATTCCCCTTTTTTAAAAAATTTTGTTCGGCCGGATTCCATGATTTCTTGCATTTCTAGATTTGATAAGTGATTAAAAATGGGGACACTGGCCACACAAAGCTTAGATATATCCATTTCGTGGTGACATCTCATGATTGTACCCCTTTCCGATAGTGGTCATTATATTTTAGTAATCTAATAGCATTAAGGATCACAATTAGAACACTTAATTCATGTAGCATCATTCCTGATGCGAGGTAAACCCATTTTATTAAAACACCGACAAGGAGAAGGGCCACGACCAAACAGGCGAAAAATAAATTTTGTTTCATGTTTCTTGTTGTTGCACGTGCCAAATTGAGTGAATAGGGGAGCTTTTCCATACGGTCCGACATCAAAACAATATCTGCTGTTTCCATTGCAGCATCTGTACCGGCACCACCCATTGCAATTCCAACATCCGCTGTGGCAATGGCAGGTGTATCATTTATTCCATCCCCAACCATCCCCACTTTAAATCCTTTAGATTGAAGCTCTTTAAGCTTCTGCACTTTTTGTTCAGGTAATAGGGAAGCGTAATATTCATCGATGCCGATTTCATTTGCAACAAATGAAGCAGTTCTTTCATTATCTCCTGTCAGCATAATGACTTTTTTGCCATTTGCTATTAATTGTTTCACAGTTTCGGCTGCTTCTGGTCGTACCTGATCGGAAATGGAAATAATCCCTTTCAATTCCTGTCCGCATGCTGCCATAACCGCAGTGCGCCCTTTATTTTCTTCATTCTGTATATACTGTTCAGTTTCTTTGCTGATTTCAACTTGATTTACCTTTAACAATTCACGGTTACCCACTATCCAATTGGCATGATGAATGGTAGCAGAAACCCCCATGCCTTTATGAACCCTAAAATCCTTAAGATCTTCATCTAAAAGGATTCCTTTTTTTTCTGCATCAGCTACAATTGCTCTTCCAAGAGGGTGTTCAGATAAGGATTCAAGTTTTGCTGTTACTTCTACTAGTTCATTTTGACTCAATCCTATTGCTTGAATAGCAACCACTTGAGGTTTACCCATTGTAAGGGTACCTGTTTTGTCAAAGGCAATGACATTTAGCTTTGCAGCTTTTTCCGTCATTTCCCCGCCTTTAATAAGAATTCCCTGCTTTGCTCCATTTCCAATTCCAGCAACGATGGAAACAGGTGCGGAAATCACAAGTGCACCGGGACAGGAAATGACAAGAAACGTAAGGGATAATCGAATATCCTTTGTAAAAATAAATACGAGAATGGAAAGAAGGATAATGGCTGGAGTATAGTAAACAGCAAACTTCTCGATAAATCTTTGAGATTTAGCTTTTGTATCTTGTGCTTCTTCAACAAGCTGAAGAATTTTCGAAAACGTTGTGTCTTCGCCTACTTTTTCTGCTTCAATTTTTAGATACCCATTATCTAAAATAGCACCACTAAACACTTTATCATCTGCTGTTTTCCGAACGGGGAGGGGTTCACCAGTGATGGCTGCCTCATTAACAAAGGCATCTCCCTCGATGACTTTTCCATCTGCAGGGATCTTTTCCCCTGATTGAATGAGAAGTATGTCTTTTAGGTTGACATTTTCTGCAGCAATCATTTGTTGCTCCCCATTTTTGATAATCCTTGCTTCGAGTGGTGCCTGGTCTAGGAGCAATTTTAAGGAGGATCTGGTTTTCTCAAGTGTTCGTGCTTCTAAATAGGAACCTAGCAAGAATAGAAAGGATACGGCTGCAGCCTCCAAAAATTCACCAATAAAAAAGGCACCAATCACAGCAATGGTAACAAGTAGTTCAATGCTAATGACTTTTAAGAAAACGAAACGGAATGCCTTTTTAAAAATAGGAGACCCTGCAAGAAAAGTGGAAACCCAAAGGAAGGCATCAGCCAAAATAGATAAATGAAAATATTGAAAAACGAGGGCTATTAGGATCATAGTCCCCGTTAAAAAAACATTCTGTCCCTTGCTCAAGAATTTCATTTCAATTCCTCCTTAAGCAATTTTTTGAGATTTAACATCATAGCCTAACTTATTAAGAATTTCTTCATATTCACTTGAATTTCCAACTGTTTCATCAAATGAAATTTTTACTTTTTGTGCATTATATAAAACCTTTGTTTCTTGAACGCCTTTTTGGCCAGTCATTACTTTTTCAATATGTTGAGCACAACTTGGGCAAGTTAGCCCATCGACTTGGAAAGTTATAGTTTTCATTTTTCATCGCTCCCTTTTGTTTGTATCACTATCATAAAAGTTTCTCCATCAAAAAACTTTGATTTAAGTCAATGTAAGGAATTTTTTTTAGTAAGGTAGATTTTTAAACTTTTTTTATCAAACTTTACCCTTTTTTTAAACTTTCTTTCGTTTGTTTTTTTTATTGGTTGCTACAATCCTTCATGTAAGCAATAAAAAAGTAAAATGGAGGAAAAGAAAATGAATAAAATTAAAGCGATATATGATGTAGTGAAAAGTATGAGGGATAAAAAAGAAAGGGAAGGTATTGTTCAAGTAAAAGTAGAAGAAGATGGGCAGCAATTATTAAAATTTAGTAATGAATTTCAGCATCTTGTGGATGGACATGTAAAATGCAAGATCCAATCGGAATGGAATTATGAAGGGAAAGAAGGTAAACATGAAAGTACAACAGAATTTAAGAGAAATGGTGAAGGAAGATGCCCGTTCCATAAAAGGTTTAAGCATGGTGAAAACGGTGGCCATGGCCCAGGATTTAAAAGCAAAGCAGATACAATTTTATTCTTCCTTCGCTTGTTAAATGAATTGAAAGTGGAAGAGCAAGGTGAAAACCTTCAATTTTCACTTGTGCTTGATGATGAAGTGAAAAAATTAAAAGAAAAAATGCAAGGAAAATTTGAAAAGAATCATTCCTTCCATCACCACCCATTAAAAGGGCTTCTAATGGAAAAAGTCTTGTTGATGGAAAAACCTCAAATTTGTGTAAATGTTGTTGCAAATAAAAACAAAGAAGTAGAGAAAGTAACCGTTTCCCTCCAAGGAACCTTCGAAAAAGACGGTCAACATGAATTAAACGCAGCTTTTGAAGTTCACTTTTCAAAATAATGAAAAGATAAAAACAAAATTGTCTTACGGCAATTTTGTTTTTGTCTTATATTAAAAATATAAACATTTAAAGGAGCATTTGTATGGAGCGCAAAAACAAAAGCTGTCATAGGCATGAACACCCCCAATTTAGACCCCCTCCTGACCATCCTTTTACACATGAAGTACACGAAATACGCACCAATTTTCATAAAAATGCTAAGAAATTCCGTTATGTAAGAATGGTCATGCTTTTGATGCTCATTACGGTTTTTTATTTTTTATATCAATTTGTTGAGGTAAAGACAATCTTCATTCTTCTCCTTGTCTTTACCGTTATGAGAGAAGTGGGAACGTTTTTCTTTCATCACCGCTTAGAAAAGCAAATATTGCAACCAATTGATACGTTAATTGGCGGAGTAGAAGATATCGCAAAGGGAAATTATGACACAGTCATTTCACACCCTACAAAAAATAAAATACAAGCTCTAATTGCTGCGTTTAATAATATGGCAAGGGAATTAAAAAAGGCAGAAGAAATTCAAAAAGAATATGAAGAAAACCGAAAGCTGTTAATTGCAAATATTTCACATGATTTAAAAACACCTATTACTTCTATTCAAGGATATATGGAAGCTATTTTAGACGGTGTAGTTCCAGAAGATAAAACTGAAAACTATTTCAAAATCATTTACAACAATACGGAATATATGAATAGGCTTATCGATGATCTATTTTTATTTTCAAAAATTGATATGGATAAATTAGAATATCATTTTGAAAAAATTTTAATTGGAGCATTTACTTCTGATTTAATGGAGGAGTTTGCTTTTGAGTTTGAAGAAAATAATCTTGGCTTTCACTTTAAAAATAGACTAATTGAAGATTGTTTTGTATATATCGATCGCAAACGAATTCATCAGGCCATTCAAAATATAATCGGAAACGCCAGGAAATATGGGGATGAACAAAATTTAGCTTTAGACTGTGAACTATACTACTATGGGCGGGATACGATTGAATTGCAAATAAAAGATAATGGGCCAGGTATTTCAAGCGAAAAGCTTCCGTATATCTTTAATCGCTTTTATCGTATTGAGAAGGAGCGTACAAAAAATTTGATGAGCACGGGGCTTGGGCTTTCCATTGCGAAAGAACTTGTTAAAGCCCATGGTGGAGATATAACTGTAAATAGTATGGAAGGGGTTGGAAGTTGTTTCACTATAATACTGCCAATTGTAAAGGAAGGGGAAAATAAATGAAGCATATTTTAATCATTGAGGATGATGTTAACATCGCTGAATTAGAGAGAGACTATCTTCAATTAAATGGCTACCATGTAACGATTATTTCAGATGGTTTGGTTGGAATGGAACAAGCATGCTCTGGAACGTACGATGTCATTATTGTCGATTTAATGCTGCCGAATAAAGATGGATTCCAAATTTTAAAGGCGGTCCGCAGTAAAAGTGAGATTCCAGTCCTCATTGTTTCTGCCAAAACGGACGATATTGATAAAATTAGAGGTCTAGGTTACGGTGCGGATGATTATTTAACAAAGCCGTTTAGTCCCGCAGAATTAATTGCTAGGGTAAAATCGCATATTAATCGGTATGAGCGGCTAATGGGGAAAAATCCCGTAATGGAAGTCCTTTCGAATAAAGGGCTTGAAGTGAATACTGCGTCACATCAAGTGTTTGTAAATGGAAAAGAGGTTCCGTTTACAACAAAAGAATACGAATTACTTGTTTTTCTACTGTCACATCCCAATATTGTGTTCAGCAAAGATCATCTCTTCCAAACAATATGGAAAGAGGATTGTTTCGGGGATACAGCCACAGTCTCCGTTCATATTCAAAAAATCCGTAAAAAAGTTGAAAGAGATCCTGCCAACCCTCAATATATTGAAACTATTTGGGGAGCGGGGTATCGATTTAATGGGTAAGAAGCCTCCCTTTTTTGTGTTATGATGATTACAGGAAAGAAAATGGGAATTTCTTCATAGGGGGCTATTTTATGAAAATAATTGACTTACACTGTGATGCTTTAATGAAACTTCGTGATGCAAGAGGATTATTGCGATTTGCCGATGCACCGGAATTACATACAAATAAAGCTCGTTTGCAACAAGGAAATGTGATGGTACAGTGCTTTGCAATCTTCATTGATCCAGAAATCAAATCAGATCAGAAGTTTCAAGCGGCAATTGAACAAATTGATTTTTTTTATCAGGAAGTTTTAGGAAAAAATAATGAGATGAAACAAATTAAAAACTGGGCTGATTTTACCTCTTTAAGGGACGGAGAAATTGGAGCTATGCTAACACTGGAAGGTGTAGATACAATTGGAAATGATTTAACAAAACTCCAAATCCTTTATCAGCTTGGCGTTCGGTCAGTGGGTCTTACATGGAACAATGCAAACTTAGCTGCGGATGGGGCGGGAGAACCTAGAGGAGGAGGACTTACACTTTTTGGGAAAGATATTGTTCAATTTAATAATGAGCACAAAATCATGACAGATGTTTCCCACTTAAGTGAAAAAGGGTTTTGGGATGTGATGGATTTAGCCAATTATCCTATTGCAAGCCACTCTAACTCACGTTCACTTTGTGATCACCCAAGGAATCTAACAGATGAACAGGCAACAGCAATGTTTAAAAAAGGCGGGATGATCCATGTGGTGTATTGTCCTCCTTTTGTAAAAAAAGATGGAAACCCCACTATAACAGATTTAATAAAACATATTGATCATTTCTGTTCATTAGGTGGCGTAAATCAAATTGGACTAGGGTCAGACTTTGATGGCATATCAACGGTCATTCCTGATTTAGAGGATGCCTCCATGGGTCAAAATTTAATAAACGAATTATTGAAGCATTTCCATGAAGAACAAGTACGGGGATTTACTTCTGAAAATTTTCTTCGATTAGTTACCCATTTTTTTTAATTTAGAGTGGAATAACTGAGTTAGAGCAGTGTGATTAGAATGATAAATAAATGGGTTCCACTTTATAAAAAGTGGGGACCTTTTTATTTTTTTAGAATAATATAAGTTTAGAAATTCTCCATATTTGGAGAGAGTAAGGATAAATAATATAGGGAAATAATAGAATATTATAACCATTAATCGGGTGATGATCATGGAAAGTCCTTTTGAAGGAATAATGGAGCAAAGTGAAAAAGATAATCAATTTTTTGAACAGTTTCAAGATGAATTTTTAAAGGGAAACATTGATAACCTTTCTTATTATGAGTTAACAGAACTTGTTCAGCAATTTCATATGAGAAAACTATAATCGACAGGCATTAAGTGCTTGTCGAATTTTTTTTAAGAAAGAACCCATAAATTACCTTTACATTTGGAAATCAGTGGAATAAAATACAACTGTATTAACAATAATAGTACACTTAGTACAGATAGGAGGGCACTATGTTTGAGCTTGATCTAAGAAGCCGTAAGCCCATCTATGAGCAGCTTGTAGATAAACTAAAGGAATTAATCATTAACGAAATTTTAAAGAGTGATGAGCAGCTTCCGTCGGTTAGAACTCTCGCCCAGCAATTTACCATTAATCCAAATACCATTCAAAAAGCATATCGGGAATTAGAGATGCAAGGCTTTATTTATTCGATTAAGGGGAAAGGAAATTTCGTAAATCCTAGCAGTAAAAAGGCGGATTTGGAAAAGGTAGAAAAAGTGAAGAAGGAACTTGAAAAGCTTATATTAGAAGCATTGTACCTCGGGATTAGTACATCAGAGCTAATGGATTTAATACGGTATGTAGATGATACAAAAAGGGGAGGCGGAAAAGATGATTGAAATGAGGAACGTAAGAAAGTCATTTGCAGGGGTGGAAGCTTTAAACAATGTCAATCTTACGATTCAAAAGGGGTCTATTTATGGGTTAATTGGTTCAAATGGAGCAGGAAAGACTACTTTAATGAAGCTTCTTTCAGGAATTTATCGCCAAGAAGAAGGGCAAATCACGATTGAAGGAAAACCAGTATTTGAGAATATAAGTTTAAAAGATAAGGTTTTTTATATATCTGATTATCCTTATTTTTTTCCACATTATACAACAAAGCAAATGGCTCAATTTTATAAGGATATCTATAAAAATTGGAGTGATGACCGGTTTTTTAAGCTTACAAATGTTTTCGGGTTGGAACTGAATAAAAGAATTCAAAGCTTGTCAAAGGGCTGGCAAAGGCTCGTTGCCTTTATTCTTGCTCTATCCTCTATGCCTGAAATTTTAATATTGGATGAGCCATTAGATGGACTTGATCCTGTAATGCGAAAAAAGGTGAAAAACGTATTGATTCAGGATGTTGCTGAAAGAGAAATGACTATCTTTATATCATCCCACAACCTTAGGGAAATAGAAGATATCTGTGATCATGTTGGGATCCTTCATAAAGGAGCCATCATCATTGAAAAAGAATTAGATGAATTGAAGGCAGATACCCATAAAATTCAGGTTGCTTACAAAGAAAAGGTTCCGGAGGCATTAATGAAAAAAATGAACATCCTTCACACCGAAAAAAGAGGGAGTGTCTTTTTGCTTATTGTAAGAGGTGAAGAGGACATTGTTGCAAAGCAAGTTCGAGAAACACACCCGGTCATCTTTGACTTGCTGCCTCTTACATTAGAAGAAATTTTTATTTATGAAATGGGGGATATCGGCTATGCCATCAAAAATATCATGGTTTAGTAAAGAAATCATCCTGCAAATTGGACGAAGCACAGGTTGGATTTCATTAGTGTACATATTAGGGCTGGTATTTGCCTTGCCCCTAAGGATCTTAATGATTTATTCAGATGAAAAAAACCGCACAAACCTAAATGTTGGAGGAAACCTTTTCCGATTCGATTTCACCATACAAGTGGTTCTTTTCATAACTGTTCCTATATTGCTATCCGTCTTTTTATTTCGGTATTTACATGTAAAACAGGCCACTGATTTAGTACACAGTTTGCCATTAAAAAGAAATAAACTTTATCACCATTACGCCTTAAGCGGAGTGTTTTTTCTAGTCCTACCTATTGTCTTGATTACCGTTTCTGTTTTAATCATTTATGCCTCGCTCCATCTACAGACTTATTTTGGAGTGAGGGATATTTTCTACTGGGCGGGAACTGCTATTTTAGCAACTGTTTGCCTTTATACAGCTGGTATTTTTATAGCCATGATGACTGGCATTTCTGCCGTTCATGCTGTGTTAACCTATATTTTTCTTATATTCCCAGTAGGGATTACCCTCCTAGTTGTTTACAATCTTAAGATTTTACTTTATGGGTTTCCAAGTGATTATTATCTAAGGGGAAATTTAGATAAAATGTCACCTTTAACCGAGGTAATAGGACTTGAAGGAAAGCCATTTGACTGGAGTAATGTTCTAGTTTTTTCAATATTAACTATTCTGTTATATGGATTATCACTAATTTTTTATAAAAAAAGAAATCTAGAAGCAGCTTCAGAGCCTATTGCCTTTGTAAAATTGAGAAGTATTTTTAAATATGGGGTAACCTTTTGTACTATGCTTCTTGGCGGGGCATATTTTAGTGAAACCCTATACAACCTCGGCTGGAGTATCTTTGGTTATGTAGCAGGAGCTGTAATGGGATACTTTGTGGCTGAAATGGTATTGCAAAAAACGTGGCGTGTATTTAGGCATATAAAGGGATTGGTTATTTATACGGTGATTATGATTCTTTTTGCAATTGGGTTTCAAACTCTAGGAATATATGAAAATCATATTCCAAAACAAGATGAAATCAAAAGTGTTCTATTAACGGACAATCCATCTAATGAGGTTATACAAGATCATTTTTACAAAAACTACTATGCTCCTAAACCAATAAGGGAACAGGATAATATTAAGTCCGTCCTGAAACTGCATGAGCAAATTCTAGCGGATAAACAAATAAATCAGAAGAATAAGAGTACTCCTTACAAAATGGCCTTTTTTGTATATGAATTAAAGAACGGCCAAAAGGTTATACGTGAATACCAATTAAATCAAAAGCTTTATGATGATTTCTACAAGCCAATCTATGAGTCTACTGAATACAAGGAGAAAACAGAGGGGATTTTTAGGGTAAGAGACAAAGATGTAGAAACCATAGCGATAGGTAACTATGGTCCTGTTGGAAAACGAGCCATTATCCCTGAACCAAGCGAAATAAAAACAATTTTAGCCATGCTTAAAAAAGATGTTTTAGCAAGAACATATGAGGATGGAGTTTATTTTAAAGGAGGGAGTGAAACAGTCGAAATCAATTTAGGAAAGAACAACCAATTAAGTCTGGAACTGTTGCCGACTTATACAAATACAAGGGGCTGGCTCAAAGAAAAAGGATTTTTAGAGAGGGCAACCATAACGGAAAATGATATTAATTACATTCTTGTGCATAGGAATAATAACCCTAATGGAAAAACCATAATTGATGAAAATCAACCTGGAAATTTAAAAATAACGGATAAGGAACATATAAGAGAAGCCCTTGCTAATGCTGGGCCTAATCCGGGTAGTTATGAAGCCATTTTCTATTTCGAACAGGGAAATACTCAACAGGCCTTCTTTTTCGACGAGGACCATGCACCGGATTTTATAAGGGATCACTTTAAAAAGTAATGAAAAACGAATGCAGTCGCTTTAAATACTTGGCGAATGCATTCGTTTTTTAAGCTAATCAGAATAAGTGCAACTAGGCAATCGCCTGTGCTAAGGCTTGGCGCTAGCCAAGTTTTCTTTATTATTTTGTATATCTATTTGCATAGCTGGAGGCTACAAATGCATTGGGTTTTATTTTTGGTTCAACACCCATTGATTCCATTCTAGTCACCATTTCTTTAACAAATTCTCTTGTTTTATTTCGCTTTCCTGCCCCAATATCAATATGTCCTTCAATGGTGAAAGAGACACCCTGATATAAGTAAGGAAGTATAATTTGGATTAACTCATTTTTTCTCTCTTCTGTGATCATGGCGACAATTTCCTCTGTTAATGATAATTCTAATGAAATTCGTTCATGGAGCTGTTCCATTTTTCTTGGAATGGCTACCTTTCTTATGCAAGCCCATACACCTTCTCCGATATTTTGAATGACAATCCCGGTTATAAAGAGTGTATGTTCTTTATGAACCTGGGAATCTGTCCCCACCATTAGCCGGAAATTCCCTTTTTGGTTCATCTTCATAAATTGAATAATATGCTCAAAAACCCTTTCAAATGACATATTGCTTTCCTGAAGATTTTGAAAAGAATAAGGATAAACCTGATTGTTTTGCAAATGAAACACCCAACTTTCCCCATGTGGATTAGGGCAGTACATATACTATCTTATGGAAGTCTCTTCAAGGTCGTGCGGATGAAAAGTATATAGCTTTAGGCTATACAAAGTGAGGGAAAAAAGATAAAATAATACTAAACCAATAAATCCAATAAGAAAGGTTGGGATTATATTGTCAGAAGCGATTCGTTCGATTCCTCGCCCACTTGTAAGAATCAATCAATGGGTGATTGTCATAAGTGCAGTGTTAACATTAATACTTGGCCAAGGCTGGTTTTTATTAATTCCACTAATTTCCGGAGTTATGGGGTTACTCTT
Organism: Bacillota bacterium; assembly: GCA_030705955.1. GTDB lineage: Bacteria > Bacillota > Bacilli > Bacillales > Cytobacillaceae > JAUZPL01. The sequence goes on from JAUZPL010000003.1 coordinate 28,048, forward strand.
TGGATTCAATCCAGTCATGCGTTTTGCAAAGCTTTTTTTAAAAAAGAAACCTGGAGAATACCTACCAGAGGATTGGGAACAGCAACAGTTTAACCAAAAAATTGCGGTTACCTGTTTAGCTTTAGGATTTTTAGGTTTCACATTTAAATGGACCATTGTAGCATATGTCTTCACGGCACTTGTTGCGCTGGCAGCGTTCATTGCTATTCTTGGATTTTGCATCGGCTGCTTCATTCATTATCAATGGAAGCTTTATAACTTTAGACGGACAAATCAAAAAGCACATTAAGGTCCTTGTCTCTCGTATGGGAGACGAGGGCTTTTTTTTGCTGAGGTTAGGAGTTGTTAATGAAACTTGGCAATTTGAATGATAAGAAAGGGGGAGTTTAAGAGAGTTGGCCGGTAAATTTGGTGATTCGACGGGTAAATGCATAAAACCTGCTGGTAAATCTATGAAACTGACTGGTAAAAAGTATAAAGTGAATGGTACCTGTAAACTGGATGTTTCCAGGTAAAAAAGCTCCCCACATTGTAGAAAAAAAGATTAAAATTATTATAGTCTAAGAAATTTTTCTGGAATTGAGGAATGTGAATGTTGTCTAAGCACTTGGAAAATTTCTCTATAAGTGTAATGAAACGATACTAGCTTGTTTAGTGTTTGCAAATAATCACAGAATTCATCAATAAAAACCCCTATAATAGTGGTATTCACAAAGGGGAGTGAGTATATGCAGCTTATCCTAGATTCTAAGAACCTAGAAGATTATTTAGAAGAGACGGATGTAATCAATTTTAACCATCCAATCGTAAGCAAAAAAGTGGGGGAAATTAAGCAAGTAGGCAAGACCAAACAGGAGCAGGCCCAATTAGCGTTTGATTTTGCCAGGGATGAAATTCAACATTCCTTTGATAAGGAAAGTACGAAAATAACAATAAGTGCTTCAGATGCATTAGAGCATAAAGAAGGAATCTGTTTTGCAAAGGCTCATTTGCTAGCAGCTTTATTAAGGGGCTTGGGTATTCCAACAGGTTTTTGTTATCAGAGAGTAACAAGAAAAGGAACAGCTGAATCCGGCTATGCTTTACATGGCTTAAATGCAGTTTATTTTGAAGAGTTGGATCAATGGTTTCGAGTTGATCCTAGAGGAAACAAGCCTGGTGTCCATTCTGAATTTAGTATTCATCCTGAAAAATTAGCCTACACCATTCACACTGAGTTAGATGAAATGGATTACCCTAATGTTTATAGAAAACCTTTAGAAGAAGTTATTTTGTCCATGAAGCAATCAGCTGATTGTAAGGAATTATTTTTTAACCGACCTGAATCACTTTAAATGACGATTTAAGGACTGTCCCGTGATAGTCCTTTCTTTAATGTTGCAAAAACTAATGGTATTAGTTAAAATAAAACTAACGTTATTAGTTAAAGGAGATGGGTACAATGAGGGTTATTAAAGAGGGTTACTTGTATCAATTAACATCCATGCCTAACTTTTTTCCGGTTAATTGTTATCTTTTAGAAGAAGAAGAAGGCTTAACCTTAATTGATGCGGCATTACCGTTTAATGCAAAAGCAATTATTAAAACAGCTTTGGATTGAAATAGAACGATTTCAAAAATTATTTTGACACATGCTCATGGGGATCATGTGGGTGCATTAGATGCCATAAAGGAAAGGTTTCCAAGTGCCCCTGTTTTCATTTCCAATCGGGACTCGAGATTAATGGATGGTGACCGCTCTCTTAATAAGGATGAACCGAAAACACCTATTAAAGGCAGTGTACCTAAGAATCTAAAAACAAGAGCAGATGTATTATTAAAGGATGGAGATCAAGTAGGCTCATTAACAGCCATTTTCACACCAGGGCATACTCCTGGTTCTATGTCCTTTTTAGACAATCGAAATGGAGCGATCATAGTTGGCGACGCACTACAAACAAGAGGCGGAGTGGCAATAGCAGGTGATGTGAAGCCATTATTTCCTTTTCCAGCCTTTGGTACATGGAGTAAGGAAGTGGCATTAGCTAGTGCAAAAAAGATAGTAGAAGTTCAACCATCCCTACTTGCTGTAGGTCATGGTGAAATGATGAAAAGCCCAGTAAAGAAAATAGGGGAAGCTATTATAAACCTTGAGAAAAAATTGTCATTAGGAGAGTAAGAATGTCACCAAGACCAAAAATAAGCCTTGATTTATCAACAATACTTAAAGTAGCAGTAGATATTGCAGATCAAAATGGATTTGAGGAGGTTACGCTAGCTAACCTGGCAAAAAAACTTTCCATTCGTCCACCCTCTCTATATAATCACTTCGAAGGTTTACCTGATCTGAGAAAGAAATTAGCAATTTACGGATTGAACCAACTATATTCGGAATTGGTAAATAGATCTATAGGGATTTTAGGAGAAAAAGCCGTATTAGCACTAAGTTTGACATATGTAAATTTTGCAAGAAACCATCCTGGATTATATGAGGCCACCTTACAAGCACCTGATCCAATAGACTCTGAGCTTCAAACAGCTGGAGGAAAAATCGTTGAATTAACTCTTCAGGTTTTGCATGCTTATCAATTGCCAGAAGAAAATGCTCTTCATGCTGTGCGTGGGTTAAGGAGTATTTTACATGGATTTGCTACTTTAGAACAAAAAGGTGGTTTTGCCATTAACTTAGATTTAAATGAGAGCTTGACTTTTATTATAAAGGCTTTTCTAAAGGGGATACGTGAGTTGAGTGAAGGTATCCGCACCCCGTATAAGGGACAGTCCTTAAAGGAGTAAACCTATGATTGAACCTGATAACTATGAAGTAACTTCCAAAAAAGACAGGTATGAGGATGGCCATTATTATACGGCTGTTAAAACAACCGGAATCTATTGTCTTCCAACTTGTAAGGCAAAAACTCCAAATAAAGAAAATGTTGAGTATTTTAAAACCGTATTAGAGGCTGAAGCAGCAGGATACAGACCGTGTAAGAGGTGTATTCCAAATGTGGACAGTGTTAATTGGAGGGATTACAAGAAGTATATTGATGTGGTACCTCCTCAGGAATTTAGTTTTGAAGAATGCTTAGTTTATTTAAATCGCTCAGACACCGAATGTCTCCACAAAGTTAAAGGGGGGGAACTTTATAAACTTTTAAAAATAGAGGATTGGAAGGTTCTCTTTAAAATTGGAACGGAAGCAACTAGTTTACGAGTATCCTTCTTAAATGATCAACCACCTAAATGGGTAAGGGGACAGATAGCAAAATATATTTGGGATTTATTTGATTTTGACACGGATATAAGACCATTTTACAAAATGGCCTTACATGATGATGTTCTTCATCCATTAGTGGGTCAGTTCAAAGGACTTAGAATTGTAAAAATGAATGATATTTTTGAATGTCTAACCTGGGCAATAATGGGGCAGCAAATAAATTTAAAATTTGCTTATACATTAAAAAAAAGGTTCGTTGAAAAGTATGGGGAGAAGATTCATTTTGATGGAGAAGACTATTTTCTTTTTCCTACTGCTGAAGTGATTTCAATGCGATCAGTTGAAGATTTGAAAAGCTTTCAATTCACAACAAGAAAAGCTGAGTATGTGCTTGAAATTGCGAGAATTTGTGCAAGTGGAGGTTTACGAAAAGAAGAATTAGCCCTAATAAAGGACTATGAACTATTAAAAAAAAGAATTGTTTCAATCAGGGGCATAGGAAATTGGACAGCAGATTATACGATTATGAAATGTTTTCATCAAAACTGTGCTTTTCCGCTTGCTGATGTCGGAATTCATAATGCATTAAAAGGAATCTTAAAACGTGAAGAAAAACCATCCTTACAGGAAATTATCCGGTTAGCTGAAAACTGGAAAGGCTGGGAGTCATACGCAGCCTTTTATATATGGAGGTATCTTTATGAATAAAATTTTTGTAGGTTATTACAAATCACCGATTGGATTATTAGAGGTTACTTGTTCAGAGAATTCAGTTCTCTCCATTCTTTTTGTAGGAGAAGCCATATCCAATTTCAATGAAAATCCTTTGGTAAAAGAGTCGATTAACCAGCTCGACCAATATTTCAAAGGGGAAAGAAAGGATTTTTCCTTGACGCTAACAATCAATGGAACAACTTTTCAAAATCAGGTTTGGCAGGAATTACGAAAGATTCCGTTCGGTACAACAGTATCCTACAAAGAATTAGCTATGAGAATTGGAAATGAAAAAGCGGTAAGGGCTGTTGGCAATGCCAATGGAAAGAATCTTATTAGTATTATCGTGCCATGTCACCGTGTGATTGGGTCAGATAAAAGTTTAACAGGGTATGCTGGGGGGTTGAATCGAAAACAATGGCTTTTAGAGCATGAAGTGAAAACAAAATAGAATTTAGAAAGTTTGATATCTGAGTCTTTTTCCCTAATAATAGGGAGAAGGTAAGCATGAAAAAGAAAGTAGGGTTGATTTTGTCAGATTTTTTATCATTGGGAGTTTCAAAACCGTTGGTGGAGATATTGAAAGCGAATGGAATTTCACTGCCAACACCCATACAAGAACGAGCAATTCCGTCCATTATCGTAGGTAAGGATATGATTGCTCAGGCACAAACCGGTACAGGAAAGACATTTACGTTTGTTCTTCCCATTTTACAAAAAATAAACCCGGATGATGAGCATGTTCAGGCATTGATTGTCACTCCAACACGAGAGTTGGCTCTGCAAATAACAAATGAAATTGAGAACTTTACTAAGCATATAGAAAATATTCGAGTTCTGGCTGTTTACGGTGGCCAAGATGTTGAAAAACAATTAAAAAAGCTGAAGAAAAATGTCCAAATTGTAGTAGGAACACCTGGACGTTTATTGGATCATATTCGACGTGGAACGATTGAATTATCAAAGGTATCGTTTTTGGTCTTAGATGAGGCTGATCAAATGCTTCATATTGGCTTCTTAGATGAGGTTGAAGAAATCATTAACGAAACACCAAAGAGTAGGCAAACGATGCTGTTTTCCGCGACCATTCCGGGTGAAATAAGAAAATTAGCTAAAAGACATATGAATAGTCCACAAAATATTCAAGTTCAAAATAAACAAATGCCTGCATTATCGGTTAAGCAGCAGGCCATTTTTACAACCGATCGTGCTAAACAGGCTGTTCTTATGGAATGTATTCAAACACACCGTCCGTTTTTGGCTGTTATTTTTTGTCGGACAAAGCGTAGGGTAAGTAAGTTGTTTGAAGTGCTAAAGGCAAATCGGTTTAATTGTGATGAGCTTCATGGGGATTTATCACAGTCAAAAAGAGAACAGGTTATGGAAAGGTTCCGAAATGCTGAAATCCAGCTTCTTATTGCTACGGATGTTGCGGCAAGGGGATTGGATGTGGAGGGGGTAACCCATGTATTTAACTATGATATTCCCCAAGATGCAGAGAGCTATATCCATCGAATTGGCCGAACGGGGCGGGCAGGAAATACTGGACTTGCTATTACCTTATATTCTGGAAAAGACCGTCAAGCATTAGAAAAGATTGAGAAGGATTTAGATCTCACCATCAAAAAGGAAAATAGTGAAAAAGTAAATTCTGAAAAAGCTGGTAGACCCGAAAATAAGAGCGAGAAAAAGAAAATAGGAATGAAAAAAACGAGAGGCAAGGGGTCGCTTAAAGAGGAACATAACAACAACGGAAGAAAGAATATTCCCTCCAAACAAAAATCCAGAAAATCAAGCACCACAGGACCAAAACAAACGAAAGTACAACATAATCGAAAAAGGAAGCCTTAGTAACAATAAAATGGTGCCCTACAGAGCAGATGCAAATATCTGCCTATAGGGCACCATTTTTATATATGTGTTTAAGCTCTTTTTACCTTAAGTTGTTGGATACGCTCCCAAGGTTTTGTCATCCATCTCCGGAATGCAAATACTCCACGAAGCCATTCATCTGTACCTTGAGCAATCCATATTCCTAACAAGCCCAAGCCGAAATAAATCCCAAGTACATAACTTAGTACAACCGCAATTCCCCACATAGAAATCATTCCAATGATAACTGGAAAGCGTACATCTCCTGCCGATTTTAATGAACTCATGAGAACAATATTCATAGCCCTCCCTGGTTCAACAAAAATATTTGCCCATAATACTGGAAGGCTTATGGCAACAATCGTACTATTTTTTGAAAATAAACTCATAACATGTGAACCACTAAAGGCAAGAATGAGAGATGCTAAAAAGGAGATAAGCATAGCCAATTTAAGTGTACGGATTCCACGATTTAGGGCTCGATCATATTGGCCTCCTCCAACATACCGCGCAACTAGAAGCTGGGTTCCTTGTGCGATAGCGACGGTGAAAAGGTAACAAAGCATAGAAATATTAACTAAGTAAATCCTTGCTGCTAAAGAATCATCTCCAATCGTTACGACAAAGCTTGTAATAATAAGCTGTGATAATTGGTAGGACAGGTTCTCACCTGCAGAAGGAACCCCAATCGAAAGCAATGCCTTGATGTCTTCCTTTTTTGATTTGATAACATCAATCGGTTTAAATTGAAGGGCAAGTCTATTAGATACAAGATATAAAAGGGCGCAAACAGTAAAAGCGCGTGCCGCAACCATTGCCCATGAAACGCCTGTGACCCCGGTAATAGGCAACCCAAAAGGCCCTACTGTGGCTAATATATTACCACCTACACTGATTAAATCCATTACAATTGTTACGAACATGGATTCCTTAGTAAACCCATGGCTGCGGAGAATTGCACTTAAAGCCAATGAGATAGACTCAAAGAACAGTGAGGCACCACAAATATGGATGAAGGTAAGGGAATATTGTAGTACTTTCCCATGAATATCAAATAAATGTAAAAGCATTTCTCCAAAAACAAAAACAATGGCTGCCACCGTAACGCCGAACCAAAAATTCAAGCCAAAAACAGACTTTGCCAGTTTTCTAGCTTTGTTGAATTCTCCAGCTCCAAGATTTTGGCTGATTAAGACCGTTCCTCCAATAGATGTAACATTAAAAACTAAAATAAAAATGTTTAATAACTGGTTTGCAACACCTACACCAGCTGCAGCATTATCAGAATAATGGCTTAGCATTAGGGTTGCAATAATTCCCATGCCCATGTGTAGAGCCAACTCAATTAACAGTGGCCATGTAAGACTAAACAGAGTCTGTTCCTGATATTTGTTTTTTTCGGCTTCCAAAGATATATTCCCCTTTAATCTGCTAGCTTATTACATTACTTGAATTTCATTTTACTCCTAAAATCTGTAAAAGAATATTAGAAAGATTGATAATCCATGTAAAATAAAAGCCCATTTAAAAGCTATAAAAAAATTCAAATGGATTGTCCCTTATACAACAATCCATTTTTAAAATTCATTAATCTGCAAAAATCAATTGGTAAAAATCAACGTGCTGCCATTCTTCAAATTTAAAACCTACTTCTTTAAACCTTCCTATAAAAGTAAATCCAAACTTTTTATGCAATTTAACACTTGCTTCATTTCCAGAAGTGATTCCACCAATTAGCGTATGGTAACGAAGGAGTTTTGCCCGATTAATAATTTCCTTCATTAATAATGTACCAATTCCTTTTCCTCTAAAACCTTTAGAAATATAGATGGATAATTCTGAGGATCTTGAATAAGCAGGCTTATCGCGATAAGGGGATAAGCAGCAATAACCAGCAACCACATCATCTTTCATTGCAACTATCAATGGGAACCTTCCACCATGCTGGTGAAACCAAACGGTCCGCTGTTCGAGGCTGTATTCTTCCAAATCAAATGTAGCTGTAAGGTTTTTGACTGCATCGTTATAAATTTTTAGCATACCAGGTAAGTCTTCTAGTACAGCGTCACGAATATTGACCATTTCCCCATCCCCTATGAATACAATTGTATTAAAAAAGCTTGTAAACGTGGTTTACAAGCTACTTGATTGCTTTATTATAATAGAAACATTCCTACAATTCCACTTAAAATTCCTAAAACAACTACAGAACTCGCTACAAAGAACAATACCTTTTTAGGAAATGATCTTGCAACAAGCACAAGAGATGGAAGACTGACAGAAGGCAACGTAATTAAAAGAGCTGCAGCTGGTCCGCCTCCAAGTCCAAAGGACATAAATGTTTGAATGATTGGAATTTCGGCAGCCGTTGGAATAACAAAAAGCATACCAGCAATAGCAAAACCAATGATAGACATTAAGCTGTTAGATGCTGCTACACTGATGTGAGGGAATAGCCAAACTCGAACGGCACCCATAAGAAGTACGGAAAGAACATATGCCGGGATAATATATAAAACCATGCTTCCGGCTGCTTTCAACCATCTGGTCGCAAAGGAACCAGATGATTCTTTATCGGTTTTTTCGATTAATTGATCAAGGTTAACTGGATTCACTTCTGGTGCAAAGCGATTTGCCAAATAACTTACTCCGAATACTAAGATAAGGCCGAAAATTAAACGAAGTAATGTAAACTTCCATGATAAAACAAATGTCATAAAAATTAATGTAGCTGGGTTAATAGTTGGATTTCCTAACCAGAATGCAAGAGTCGATCCAACTGAAACATTTTTTTTGCGTAAGCCTACCGCCATTGGAGCAGCACAGCAGGTACACATCATTCCAGGAATGGCAGCAAGTCCTGCAACAACTGTACTACCGAAAGACGTTTTTCCAAGGACTCTTAACAGCCAATTTGTAGGTAACAACACTTGTAGTAAAGATCCTAGTAAAATACCAAGTATTGCTGCTTTCCACACAGCAGTAAAATAGGCTAGTGCATATGCCCATGCAGTACTCCATGATGCAGCTGGTGGATTAGCCTTGTCACCAAGAATAGAGGTACCGATTGAGTGGGTAGAAGCAGCAAGAAACGATTTATTGTAATAAGGGAACCATTTTACATACCACAAACCTGCAGCAGCAATAATAATAAAAATAATAGCATACCAAACAGCCTTTTTTGAATTAGGCTGCGGCGTTGTAAGAGAAGTGTTCATTTGTGCCAATTCGTAAATCCTCCTATCGATAAATTAGATTAATATTATTATATCATATCGATTGATTGTGAATATGAAAAAAATGTGAAAATATCAAAAGGCTTTATACAGGATAAGTGAAGTTGAAAAATTGTGAATTCAAAACGATTAATAGTATGTAGAAAGGGTGCCGGCTTTGATTTTATTAATTGGTATTGTCATATGTCATGACAGCTTTTATACTGATAATGAAGTACAAATTGATAACTACTGGGAAAGGAGATTCTAATAGTTTTGGAATCAATCACTTTATAAAATTTTAAAATAAAAAGGAGAGGTCTTAAAAATGAAAAAACAAGGATTGTGGTCGCTTCGTTTATCTACAGCAGCACTTGTATTAATACCTACAGCGGTTGGAATTAATTATATTGGAAAGTTATTTGCTGGGTTGTTAAAATTGCCACTTTGGCTTGATTCAATAGGAACAGTGTTAGCAAGTATTTTAGCAGGACCAATTGTTGGTGCATTATCCGGGGCAATAAATAATGTTATTTATGGTTTAACGGCTGATCCCATTTCCTTCATCTACGGAATTACGAGCCTTGCTATTGGGCTAGCTGCAGGTATTTTATTTTACAAGGGTTGGATTTCTAGCTGGTCTAAAGCTATTGTTGCTGGCTTAATGATTGGATTAGTAGCAGCAATCATTTCTACACCACTTAATATTGGCTTTTGGGGTGGGCAAACAGGAAATGTTTGGGGAGATGCCCTATATGCTACAGTCCTTGCCAATACACATGCTACATGGTTAGCATCCTTCCTTGATGAGATTGTAGTTGATTTACCTGATAAATTGATTGTTGTTCTAATTAGTTTTGGTATTTTCAAAGGATTACCAAAAAATGTAGTTCAGTTATACAATACAAATAATAAAGTGGAAAATCTTGATTAAAAAAATAAGAAGGGAGGATGGTGAGTAATGAGATCAATTAGCTTATACACTGAAAGAAATACGGTCATTCATGCTATGGATCCTATTAGTAAGCTATTCTATATTTTGTTTGCTCTACTTATTCCCATCATTCTTCCTTCCATTAAGGTATCTATTGTTTGCGTGGTTTTGGGTCTTATTTTCCTATTAGTTGCAAGAGTATTTAAGAAGACTATTCCAGTTTTTAGTTTTGTTTTTCTTATTCTTCTTACTGTTATTATTATCCAAGGACTTTTTAGACCTGGAAACCAAACAACACTTTTTCACTTTGGACCCTTTACGTTGTACAAAGAGGGTTTAATGTTTGCCTTTGGCGTTGCTTTTAGAGTCATTAATATCGTTAGTGCCTTTATGATTCTTATATTGACAACAAAGCCTTCCGATCTTGTAGAATCCCTGGTTCGAAAAGGTTTATCATCTAAAATTGGGTATGTCATTATTTCTGTTTTTCAAATTATCCCTGAAATGATGTCTTCGATGGAAACCATTACAGATGCTCAAAGATCTAGGGGGATGGAGACAGAGGGAAATTTACAGACAAGAATGAAGGCATTCTTGCCATTGTTAGGTCCAGTGATATTAGGATCATTAGCAAACACGAAGGAGCGAGCGATGGCACTAGAGGTCAGGGGATTTAATTCAAAAGGACCGAAAACTTATTTATTGGAAGAGAAAAAATATCGATATAGTAAAGTGGTGCAGTGGGGCATTTTGTTGGGAATAGCTTGTGCTTTGGCTTGGAGGATACTGGTGTGAAAAAAATTATTGTCGAAAATTTAAAGTATAAATATCCGTTATCTGAAAAATTAGCTCTTAACAATGTATCCTTTGAAATTGAACAGGGAGAATTTATAGGAGTGATTGGAAGAAATTTATCCGGAAAATCAACCCTGTGCCAAGCCATGGTTGGGCTCGTTCCTCATTTTTACAAAGGGGCTTATGGAGGAAAGGTAATCATTGATGGGCTGGAAGTAAGAAATTATTCCATTGCAGATATTTCATTAAAGGTAGGAATTGTTTTCCAAAACCCGTTTACACAGATTACCGGCTCAAAAATGACTGTATATGAAGAAATTGCCTTTGGCCTTGAAAACCTTGGCATTTCACGTGCGGAGATGATAAATCGAATCGATTTTGCTTTAAATCTTCTAAAGATTGCCCCATTTAAGGAGCGATCCCCATTTGATTTATCTGGTGGTCAAATGCAAAGGATGGCCATTGCAAGTATCATTGCCATGAAGCCGGAAATTATTGTATTAGATGAACCAACCTCACAACTTGATCCAGAGGGTTCGGAGGAGGTTTTCAGAGCAATTCAGGATCTTAGTAAACAAGGAATCACGGTTATATTGGCAGAGCATAAAATGGAGAAAATGGCGGAGTTTTGCAATCGGATTTTACTTCTAGATGATGGAAAAGTTGTTGACTTTGATGTACCTGAAAAAGTGTTTTCACGTGATGATTTAGGTGAACATGGTGTTAATGCTCCCGTTTATACAAGAGTTTGCAAAGCTTTAAATAAAAAAAAGGCGGGTACAAATGATTATCCTGTTACACTTGAGGAAGCGGTTCGTGTATTAGGAGGAATGGGTTTATGATTACAGTATCCAACCTTTCGTATGCCTATCAAAAGGGTAACCCTGTTCTTATTGATATTCATTTAAATATAGATCAACGATCAACTGCTATTATTGGGCAAAATGGGGCAGGAAAAACAACCTTTGTTAAATTGTTAAAAGGTTTGTTAAAGCCGTTTGAAGGCGAAGTCTTTATCCAAAATCAGCAGGTGAAAAATCGGACCGCAGCTGAATTAGCCAAAATCATCGGGCTTGTTTTTCAAAATCCCAATGACCAAATTTTTAAGAATAAAGTGTTGGACGAGGTTATGTTTGGCCCTTTGAATATGGGAATTGATAAGCAGCAAGCAACAGAAAATGCGATGGAGGCATTAGAAATGGTAGGTCTTCATGACAAATTGGACATGAATCCCCATGATTTAAGCTTATCGGAAAAGAAGTTGCTTTGTATTGCATCCGTTGTTGCTATGGATACCAACATTATTATTTTGGATGAACCAACTATTGCTCAAGATTATCAAGGGAAGGAAACAATAAAAAAAGTAATAAAAACCTTAAAGGAAAAAAATAAATTAGTCATGACGATTATTCATGATATGGATTTTGTTGCTGAAAATTTTGAAAGAACGATTGTATTTAATGAAGGAAAAGTCATTCTTGATGGGGACACGAGATTTGTTTTTGCCCAGAAGGATATATTAAAAAGTGCCCATGTCGAAGCTCCAGAAATTACAAAACTTGGGGAGAAATTAGGATATAGAAAAACCTTTTTAACGATTGAAGAATTTATTGATTATAAAAATCAGGAGAGAAACTTATAGGCCAAATTTGTTGGTCTTTATTTTTTTATCAAAAAAAAGACCCCTAGATAAAGGTCAATACAACTTCCGTTCGTTTAAAGACTGAATAAAATCCTTAACGCTCCTAAAAATTTGGTCTGGTTCGATACTAAACTCAAATGTTTGGTAATTTGGCAGCCATTGTACCCCAATTGTATACACGTTAGCCTGTTTACCAGCTTGTATATCAGCATCACTATCCCCTAGAAAAACAGCTTCATTATTTTGTATATTTAGCTGAGCAAGTACTTTGTTTATTCCTTCTGGGTGAGGCTTTGGTTGAGTAACATCATCCCCAGAAATCATCACATCAAAGAAATCCTTCATACCAAGACAATCTAAAGAAATATCCAAACTTCTTCGGGCTTTTCCTGTTACAATACCAACTTTATACCCTTCTCTTTTTAAATGTTTCAGTAAGTTGATTATTTCCTCATTATTAGAAACAAGCCCTTGAGGCTGTTCTAAATACTTTTCATAGTATATTTCAATTGCTTCATCAAAATTTTGATTTAAAAGGTTTTCTCTGATAATACCAGTTTCTGAGGGACCGAACATAGACTTAATTTTTTCTGATGATATTTCTAGATTATCAAATTCTTTAAAAACAGCTTGGAAGGCATAAAAACAAACAGGTAAGGTATCGGCAAGTGTACCATCGAAATCAAAAATCACAGCTTTAACCATTTTTTCTTCCTTTTATCCCCGAAGGTATCTTTCCTTTATAATTTGACAGTGGTGAAGCTCATGACCTGCAATAATATAGGCTAATGCACGTGTAGTATTTTCAAAATTATTGGCAACACCTTTACGGAGCCAAGCTTCCTCAGGCATATTTCTTAAGAGAGCTATAGTGGCTTTTCTAACTAAAATAAACTCCTCAACTATTCTTTGAATTGGGAGATTACAATAATTAGAACCCTTTATATAGTGGTTTTCATTAAATCCTGGCAATGGGTTTTCATCACCGCGACCAATACGAAGTAGACGAACACTTAAGATTCTCTCGGTGTCTGTCATATGACCTAGAACCTCTTTTATACTCCATTTCTCTGGAGCATAACGAAAATTACCTTTTGATTCAGAAATGCTCTGAAAAATGCTTACCGTTTTTGTGAGGCTTTCTTCTAGAATTAAAATAATCTCTCCTTCAGGAACTAGCTGAATATAAGATTCGTAATAAGGTGGGAATTCTCCCGCTTTGGGTCGTTGTAGCATGGGCAATCCTCCTCTATAAATTCTACATATACTAATACTTTATAGTAAACTATAAAATTTAGAAATCATTTATTGGAATAATATACCTAAATTATTATGTTGAAAACGGTGATTGTGATATTTCCCTTTTTTTGATATTTTTATAGTAGACAGGTAGTATTACACAAAGGGGAAAGCAACGATGATAGATAGGAAATATTGTTATGCGTAAATGGGTTTTCATATTTAGTTTGCTTACATTAGCAGAACTAATAGACGAGATCGGTCCTTTGCTTGTTCCCTCTAAAGTTTGTAAATATGTTTCAATTGTTGTTTTCTTAGGGACCATGGTACTTCTCCTTTTTTTATTTAGGAAAATGGACCTAGCGGCAAGTGAGCTTAGAGTAAGCAGGCAAAAATTAAAAAATATTTTTGATACATTGAATGTGGCTATTTGGTCTCACGACTTAAAAACAGATACCCTTCTTATTACCCCTGGTATTGAAAAGTTATATGGATATTCTTTAGAAGAGTTTTATCAAGATTATACTCTTTGGAAAAAAGTTATCCATCCAGATGATTCTAGTATTTTAATTGAACGAGAGAAGAAATTACTGGTAGGGGAGCAAACTACAAGCGAGTATCGGATTATTCGCCCCGATGGTGAGGTGCGCTGGATTCAAGACAGCGGATTTCCAACTATAGATGAATACGGAAATTATATAGATTTTAATAGTGTATTATTTGATATTACTGACCGAAAGGAAAGCGAGTATCGTTATCGCAGTTTAGTTGAAATGTCACCAGACATTGTTGCAGTAGCAAGCAATGGGAAGATTGACTATATTAACGGGGCTGGTGTTAAACTTTTAGGCGCAGAACATCCTCATGAAATTATCGGAAAATCTATAGAACTATTTGCCCCAATCCCTATTATTGAAAAGGCTTTAAGTAAAGAAGAAGCAATGAGATTCGAATTCCAAATGACCCGTTTAGACGGTAAAAGGATAGATGTTGAAACGGCTATCATGCCTATCCAGTTTGAAGGAAGACTTGCAAGACAGATTGTTGGTAGGGACATTACCGATCGGAAAAAGTCAGAAGAAACCATTAAGACTATGGCTTTCTATGATACATTAACAGGATTGCCCAATCGAAATATGTTCAGAACACATTTGAATGAGGTTTTGAGGCAGGAAAAAACAAAGATGGCTGCTGTTTTGTTTTTGGACTTAGATCGTTTTAAAATTATAAATGATACAAAAGGACATACAACAGGAGATCTTTTATTACAAAAGGTAGCCGAAAGACTGCAAGGTGCTATTCAAAATGATGGAATTGTTTCACGCCAGGGTGGAGATGAATTCATTATCTTATTAGAAAATATGGATAAGAAACAAGCTTCCATAGTTGCTGAACGAATTCTTGATCATTTTTCAAAGCAATTAGAGGTTCATGACCAGGAGTTTTTTGTTACCCCAAGTATAGGTATTAGTCTTTATCCAACAGATGGGTATGATGAGGAAACACTCATAAAAAATGCAGATATTGCAATGTATTTAGCAAAAGAGCATGGGAAAAACAATTATCAATTTTATTCCTCTAGGTTAAATGTAAATTCAATTAAAATTATGGAATTAGAGAATGGATTAAGGAAAGCTTTAGAACAAAATCAATTCGTTTTACATTATCAGCCACAAATCGAACTGGAAACTGAGAAAATTGTGTGAATTGAAGCATTAATTCGTTGGGAGCACCCGAAATATGGCCTTATTCCACCATCAGAATTTATTCCATTAGCTGAGGAAACGGGACTTATTGTTCCGATTGGAAGATGGATTTTAAAGCAGGCATGTGAACAAAACAAGAGGTGGCAGGATGAAGGATTTCAACCTGTTCCAATTGCTGTCAATATTTCTGTTCGTCAATTGCAGGAAGATGGTTTCGTGGATTCTGTTGTAGAGGTACTTAATCAAGTTGGGCTCCATCCGAAAAATTTAGAATTGGAAATTACGGAAAGTATTATGCAAAACATTGAATATTCCACGAATATTCTAAATCAAATAAAAGAGCTTGGTGTCAATCTATCTATAGATGACTTTGGAACAGGATATTCATCTTTAAGCTATTTAAGGCATCTTCCAATTGATCGAATTAAAATTGATAAATCCTTTGTTGATGATATTCTTTATCATACCAATCAAGGTGTCATGGTAAAAACAATAATTGATATGGGGAATCATATGCAATTTTCTGTTATAGCTGAGGGAATTGAACAAAAGGAACAAGTTGACTTTCTAAAGAACAATGCTTGTATGATCGGTCAAGGGTACTATTTCAGTCGCCCATTACCAGGCAATCAAATGAGAGATTATTTTAAAAAGACTTTTGGTCCAATTGAGGCCAAGTAAAAAGCTGACCCTTCAGTTGGTCAGCTTTTTGCTTTTTCTACTCCCCCCACCTCATTGAAATTGTTAAATTACAGCAGCTGTCTGGAGTATATGGTGTCGCCTTTGAATAAAGTGTAAAAATTACGCTTGTAGGATTATATTGAACTGTAAAGGGCACCTTTAAACCAATTGACTTTACGAGGCTTTCAACTTGATGCCTATTTCCTTTCTGGGCAGCATCCATTATTTTGTATGCAAAGATTGAATCCTCCAAATGGTCTAATAATACGTCTCCTTGCCGCATTAAATCTCGAAATGATTTTACCGAGCTCTTCAAAATTTTAGTATCAACTTTAGGGTATGGAGAGCGTAAAAGGTTTTCTGGCATAAAAAAAGTTGTATAGTATTGATTAAAGGGAATCATGGGCAATCCCTCCATTTTCTTTCACTATTTGAATTGATATATGAATTAAAGCATTCACCTTTAATAAAATATGTAATGGTTATAGCGAAGGGCACGGCACAAACCTAAAATAGGGGATAATCAATATTTCCCCTATTTTAGGAAGATAATAAAATATGTACTACTTAAGAAAGGAAATACATGTAGGGAGCCGTGGAGATTCTTATCGTACAAAAAAGGGAAATAAGAGAGGAATTGCGTGATGTTTCCTGAGGAGCACAAGGTCAGCTTCCAACTGCAAGTCATTTTAAAACGTCATGGTCTTTTAGAAAATGGACATTTTAAGGTTTCTGTCATGGCGGCTTTTGGTTATCGTGTACGGGATCCAAGACCTAAGACACGGCAACCATTGGAACAAATTGTTAAGTGGGTAAAATAAAAGGAGGATTTTTTACATGAATTCTAATTTTCAACCGTTATTTGAAACATTTGTATTTCCGAATGGAATTACCTTGAAAAATCGATTGGTTATGGCACCGATGACCAATTTCTCATCAAATGAAGATGGAACTGTATCCGATGCAGAGGTAAAATACTATGCACGACGTTCAAAAGGAGTTAGCATGGTAATCACTGCTTGTACATATGTAACAGCAAATGGGAAAGGATTTCAAGGGGAATTTGCCGGCAATCGAGATGAAATGGTTCCGAGCCTAAAAAGATTAGCAGATGCAATCAAAGCTGAAGGGGCAAAGGCCATTTTACAAATTTTCCATGGGGGCCGGGAATGTCCACCCGTGCTGGTGCCAAATGGAGAAATTGTTAGTGCAAGTGATATACCATCTGAACGAAAGGGTTCAAACGTACCCAGAGCATTAGAGAATGATGAAATTGAAGGTATTATTAAGGCATTTGGAGAAACAACCCGAAGAGCTATTGAGACAGGATATGATGGTGTTGAAATACATGGTGCAAATGGATACCTCATCCAGCAATTTTTCTCTCCTCATTCAAATCGCAGGGAGGATAAATGGGGAGGTAGTCTTGAAAATCGATTAACATTTCCGCTTGCAGTCGTGGACGAGGTCCAAAGAATTGTTAAAGAACATGCCAAACAGCCTTTTATCGTAGGCTACAGATTCTCTCCAGAGGAGCCAGAGACACCTGGGATTACCATGGCTGACACTTTACGTTTAGTAGATGCACTTGCATTGAAAAGATTAGATTATCTACATGTTTCACAAACAGACTTCAATGCTGTTCCTAGAAGAGGTATTGAAGATAATCGCTCCAGATTAGAAATTATTCAAGAGAAGGTGGGTAACCATACTCCTGTAATCGGCGTAGGTTCTATTTATACTCCAGAGGATGCTCTACATGCTTTTGAAACAGGTGTTCCATTACTAGCCTTAGGGCGAGAGCTTATTATCGATCCGGATTGGGTAGGGAAAATTCAAAATGGAAAAGAACATGAAATTGTTACACGAATCCATAAGGATGCCCAAGAGGAATTAGTTGTTCCAACTCCACTTTGGCAAGCCATTATACATTCCCCTGGTTGGTTCCCAGGGGTGGAATAATTGATTAAGGATTAGAGGCCTTTTCTGTAGGGAAAGGTCTTTTTTAGCTAATAGGAAAGTTTAACTTTATTAAAGCCCTAAAGCGTGTTAACTTCCGTTATTGAAATTAACTCTTAAATCGCATAAGAAAAACTAAGGCATTCGCCACCTAAGGACTTGGCGAACGCCAAGTTTTTCTAATGAATTTGGATTTAAATCTTTGTAAAATCATTCCTTTTTGATATGGTATAATATGAAGGTTTTTATTAGTAGCTTTAAAAGGAGTCGCATTAATGGAGGAACTTAATAGAAAAAATAATCATTTCTTGGCAGGGATCCAGGGCATTCAATGGGCAGTTTTCATGCTTACAAATATTGTGGCGGTTCCGGTCGTTGTAGGTGCAGCCTTTCATATGACATCTGCAGATATCTCAACTTTTATGCAAAGAATGCTGTTTGTAACTGGAGCGTCTACATTAATTCAAGTATATTTTGGTCATAAGCTGCCAATTGTTGAAGGGGCGGCAGGTATGTGGTGGGCTTTATTTCTTCTTTTAGGAGAAATGAGTATGCCTGCTGAGCGTGGCCATTTACTTCAACAATTAGAACTAGGCTTAATTACCGCAGGTATAATACTTGTTATTCTAAGCTTCTTGCCTATTATTACAAAAATTCGTAATCTATTTACACCAATAGCAACCGGAGTTTATTTAATTCTCCTTGTCAGCCAAATGAGTGGATCCTTCTTAAAAAGCATGCTTGGAATTTCCTCTACAGGCCATATAAATGGGGAAATTTCTATTATTAGTATTATTGAAGTAGTCATCATCCTTATTATTTCATTAAGGGTTAAGGGAATCTGGAAAAGCATGGGCCCATTAATTGGGATTGTTATTGGATGGGTGCTATTTTTTATGTTTGGTTTAATGGATTCAGGGAAAGCTTATGAACCTACAGGTTGGTTTGCCATTCCAAAAATATTTAGCTGGGGAATGCCACGGTTTGACTTTGGGGTTACACTTACTTCCATCCTAACTGGTGTTGTATTAATATCCAATGTTATCGCTAGTATTCTCGTCATTGGTATGGCGATTGAAAAGGATATTCAGCCTAACGTGCATCAGAAAGGAATTTTTGGTAATGGTATTAACCTTATTGTTTCGGGTCTTTATTCTGTTGTTGGTGTTGTTCCATTGTCAGTTGGAGGGGGATTTATTAGCACAACAGGAATAAAAGAAAAGCGCCCGCTTCTAATAGGAGCAGCAATCATTTTATTTACAGGCTATTTACCGTACATTGGAAGGTTTTTTGCAACCATGCCATTGGAGGTGGCATATGCATCTCTTTTTATTCCCTTTTCGCAGTTGTTGGGATTTGGCGTTCGCGATTTAATGGGACAAGAGCCAACATCAAGGAACCTTTTAGTAATTGGATTATCGTTAATGGCGGGAATCGGATTAATGTTTATGCCTCCAAGTGCATTTGAGAGTGTAGCCCCATGGCTGAGGAACATTATCGCCAATGGACTTTTAGTAGGCTTAATTTTATGCTTAATACTTGAACACATTGTATTTCCAGTAAAACAAAAAGGGGTAAATGAGCGTGTATCTAACCATTAAAGAAGCAGCAGAATTTTTATCAGTACCAGAGGCAACAGTTGAAGGCCTTATAAGACAGAAAAGAATACGAGCAATTTTTGACGGAGAACAATATTTAATCTTCAAAGATCAATTTAACACACATCTAAGACAACTGGAAAAATACAAGGAACTTGTGGAAGAATATTTAAGTGAGCCAATTCCAGAAGATTTGGATGTAAAGGACGAAGATTAGGGGTGAAAGGGATGCCAACTATTTTTTTGAAAAGAGTGTATGAACCGTTTGATGAAACAGATGGGGTTCGTGTTCTAATTGATCGACTTTGGCCAAGAGGAATTTCAAAAGAAGAGGCACATCTTTCTTATTGGCTTAAGGATGTTGCCCCTTCAAGTGAACTAAGAAAATGGTTTTGTCATAAACCAGAATTATTTGAGGAATTTCGTCTAAAATACTTAGAAGAATTAAAAGGAGAAAAGATAGAGGCATTATTGAAGATTGCAAGGGAAGACAATGTAACATTGCTTTATGGGGCAAAGGATCAAGTATATAATCATGCGGTAGTTTTGTTGGAGGAATTGAACCGAAGATTGGAATCGGCCGAATAGCTGCTCGGCCGATTTTTTAAATGACAAAAAGAAATACACTTAAAAAATGAGCTAAACTACCAAATAAGATAAAGATATGAAAGATTTCATGAAATCCCATATATTTTGATTTTAAAAATTTAGGTTTTGTGCCATAGATTACTCCGCCAATGGTATAAAAAACTCCGCCAAGTATTAGAAGAAAAATCCCCATTGAATTGATCGTGCCAGAAAGCGGTGAAACAACAAATATAATCATCCATCCCATTGCAATATAAATAAGTGTGGATAACCATCTTGGGCAATGGAACCAGATTAATTTGAAAAGGACTCCACATATTGCTGTAAGGTTAATAATTGTAAAGAGAGTCCACCCTGTTACACCTTTTAGGCTAATCAGGCAGAACGGAGCATAGGTTCCGGCAATTAATACGAAAATCATAGAGTGATCAAGCCGTCTTAGAAAGGCAATTACCGTATCTTTAGCCAAAACCATATGGTATGTTGCGGATGCAGAATAAAGCAGAATCATACTTATGCCGAAAATGATAACAGCGGAAATGGCAAGAACAGAATGTGTGGAGCTTGAAGCTTTAATCACCATAGCTAATAATCCAACGAAGGAAAGGATAGCCCCAGCTAAATGGGTTAGTCCATTAATCGGTTCCCGAATATAATTAGTCAAAATAGATTCCTCCTATCACAACATGTAGTTATTAATACTACATATAATAATACTAATGAAATGATATGTAGTCAATGTTTACGTTACATTTTTTTTTTTATTATAATGAACCCATATAAAATATATGAATGAGGTTTTTTTATGGAAAATGTAGACAATATTTTGGAATTGCTTGGTTTGGAAAATAAACTCACATTAGAAGAAATTCCAAAAATAGATTTATATATGGACCAGGTTATCCAATTATTTGAAAATAAATTTTCAGAGACGAAACGCAATGAAGATGAAAAAGTATTAACGAAAACGATGATTAATAATTATGCTAAGGGTAAGTTACTTTTTCCTATTAAAAATAAAAAATATTCAAAGGAACATCTAATTTTAATGAGCCTTATTTATCAGTTAAAAGGTGCCCTATCAATAAATGATATTAAAACAACATTAGGGAAAATAAATGAAAAAATTATGAAAGAGGATTTTCAGCTGGATTCCTTTTATGAAAGCTATTTAAATCTAACGACTAGAAACGTTCAGGATTTTAAAGTAGATGTTGGAAAAAGAGCTGAACAAGTAATAGATCAAGAAACAGGGGTTGAGGATTTAGAGAAAATCCTATTAATCGCTTCTCTAGCTAACATGAGTAATTTATATCGAAGAGTAGCAGAAAAGCTTGTGGATGAAATGGTGGAGGCAAAGCCAGGGAAAGGGCATAAGTAAGCATCTGAAGTACATAATAGCCAAAGGGGTATCCAGAAAATTCACTGGACACCCCTTATATATGGGAAATAGTTTATTCTTAAAGTACGGCAATCCTTCGCAAAAATTTTAATTACTTATTTTATTTTTTGTTTAGATTTTTGGAGGCATTCAATGATGCTGCAAATTGGCGATAATATTTATTCGCCAAAGAAGATACATTTCTAATATAGTTTTGGGTCTCAGATATATATAAATACATTGAATTGAGCACATTTCTAGGACCGGCATTATAAGCAGCTAAAGCCAATTCAAGACTTCCAAAACGGTTAAGTTGAATAGCTAAATATTTTGTACCACCCTCAATGTTCTGTGCAGGATCGTAAGGATTAACTCCTAAGCTTTGAGCTGTTTTTGGCATTAACTGCATTAATCCGATGGCTCCAGCTGAACTTTGGGCATTTGGATTACCTCCTGATTCTTGCTCAATCACAGCAGCTATCACTGCAGGGTCTATTCCGTATTTTGTAGAGGCAGCTTGAATCTCCTTTCCCCATCTCATTACTTTATCAGATGAATCATATTCCACAATGACAGGTTTGTCCTCAACAACCTTAACGATCATTGGTTTTCCATCTTCGGTCATGATCCTAACAGTTAACATGTCATTAAGGGCATTAAAACCATCTTTCAAGTTATTTTTAATAATATCCCAATCAGATATTTTGACCTTTGTGTTTGAAGCTTGCTCGTCCGCCAATTCAATTTTGGTAATGGAAAGGTCCTTGAATTTGCTTTTTTGAGAAATCTCTTTATTTATACTTCCTAGGTTATGACTTGCGGTCCTACTTGGAAACCCTACCTTTGAAGCAACTAACTGAAAAGTATTTTTGATATTGGTTTTAAAAATTAAGTACTTTTCTTTTTTAAAAGCGATTGTATCAGTGATATCTACCTTATCCTGAAATGGCAGTGTAACCTGGTTGCCAAAAGGTTCTTGATGGGCCAATTTTTCAATAGCCCAGTTCTCCATAGGTGTCCAATTTACTTTTCCGGCAATATAAATCAACAAAGTTAAAACTCCAATTATAATAAGAACCCTGCGAAAAAAGGGAAAAATGAAATGCATCATAAAAGGTTTAAAATATTTTTGTACATACATAAGATATTTTTTCAAAGGGGATTCCTCCGCTTTTGCTGTTTAAAACCAGATAGTTTCCTTTTTACACTCGGTCAAATTATTTCAAACGCTGTAAATTCTATTGGTTTGTTTTTGCTTAATACATACTTACACTAATTGTAGCTTGGAGATATTGGGTGTATTTATCTTAGTTATGTCGTTTTTTTTACAAATCGATTTAGAAAGGTAGATCCGGTTCCCCATAGGAATAGATCATAAGTCATCGGTAATAAACCCACCAACTGCTGCCTCCTAATTCAAAAAAGCTAATGGAATGCCTATAAAATTAAATCTACCTAACTTTTTGAAAGTATTGTGAAATGTAAGCAATTCATATAGGGTAATGAACTTTTTCGTTTAATAATAGAATAGGATTTTGTTGGGAGGGATACGATGAGAAAATCAATTTATTGGCTTGCTTTTATTATTATTGTTTTATCGATTTTTGCCTCAGTATACGGAATATTTTCTAATCAAGGGCCAGGACAAAGTGAATTTAAGTCAATTTTTGGAGAGGTTATCTCCATATATGGCAAAGGATTATACCGGCATGATTCCATTGCAATGGCATCACAAGCAATTGCCCAGGATTATGTCACGTTATGTTTAGCTGTTCCTTTAGTAATAGTATCAATCTATTTAACGCAAAAAGAGCTTTTAAAAGGAAAGCTTCTTTTAACTGGAACATTAGGCTATTTTCTATACACTTATGCCTCTTACTCTTTTCTCTCCATGTATAACTCCATGTTCCTAGTCTATGTCATTCTCATGTCTGCCAGCTTCTTTGCTTTTGCACTAGCACTTATGTCATTTGATATCCCAAAGCTGCCACTTTATTTTGAAAAAAAACTTCCGGTTAAATTTATTGGTTGGTTTTTACTATTTTGTTCATGTCTATTCGGCATGATGTGGCTTGGAAGAATTGTTCCCCCACTTTTGAAAAATGAGCCTCCTGTTGGAATTGAACATTATACCACACTAATTATTCAGGCATTGGACCTAGGGTTTGTTGTTCCAACTGGAATTTTAGCAGGCATTTTATTAATGAAAAGAAAGCCATTTGGCTATTTGCTTGGTTCTATTTTGATAGTTAAATTTATAACTTTGCTTACGGCACTAACAGCCATGATTATTCGTCAAATGTTTGTTGGAATTCTGGTTAGTTTCATAGAAATCTTTATTGTAGTATTGATTAATTTAATGGTTATCTTCTGTTTAATCATAATCTTAAAAAATGTGAAAGAACCTGGAAGGAGATAAGAGGGTGAAAAACGTTATTATTTACACCACAAAATACGGAAGCGTGGAAAATGCTGCAAAACTACTAAAGGAACATTTAGCGGGGGAAGCATTATTAGTTAATATTATGAATGAAAATCCCCCGGGACTTGAAAAATTTGATAACGTAATGATCGGAGGCTCCATTTATGCGGGGAGAATTCAAAAAAAGTTATCCAAGTTTGTGGTAAAAAATTTACCACAATTATTAACGAAACGGGTTGGACTTTTCGTATGCGCGGGAGAGAAGGAGCAGTCAGTCAGGGAAAAAGAGCTTGTGAATGCTTTTCCAAAAGAATTATTTGAACATGCAGTTGTGAAAGAAATTTTTGGATATGAGATTCATTATGGAAAACTAAATTTTTGGGAGAAAAAATTAGTTAGCTCTATTTTAGGGCATAAAGAAGGGTGCTCTCTGTTATCTCAGGAGAAAATTAGGAGTTTTGCAAAGGAGATTCTTGAGTCCTAAAAAAAGACCTTTTTAGCATCTGCCCATTGTAGATGCTTTTTATCTGGAGATAAATAACACAGTTAGTTACAAAACTCCTTATTCTATTCACTTTGCTACTGTCATTTTAAATCATAACCCCAACCATTAAAATAGTTAGAGGAAGGGCGCTGGCTATTAAAACCCTTGAACAGTCAATTTTTCCGTATAAGACAATGGTTCCATTTTTATGATCCCAGGTGGAGATTCCATTTCCCTTTAAATCAAAATAAGAAAATAAAAAGGTAAAAAAATTTAAAATAGGAATACCAAATCCCATTCCAGCAGCAATGATAAAGATGCTTCTCTTAAATGCTGTAAAAAAGTCAATAAATTCTCCATTGACTGTTCTAATTTTTGTATTTAAAAGTGCTTTTCCTGGGGTATTGCCGAAAATAGTAAGGATTATTGGTTCCATGAAAACCCAAATTACAAGATTTAAAATAAATAAGAGGATTTTAGAAGAATGTGTAATAAGTTCGGGAGAAAAGATTGAAATAAAAGTAACAAAAAATAAGGTGAAAATAGATAAATCAAACATTCGAGCAATAAAGCGTACTAAAGGTCTTCCTTTTGGGAAGGTATACTCTTGAAGAGTACTTAAATGAGCTTCGTGATTGACAGTTGGTTCAGTACAATAACAGCAAAATGGTTCAAGAATTTTTGCCATTTGCCAGCATTTCATATCCTTTGACCAAAGATAAGTTTCACCGGATAGAATCCCTTGTTCAAAAAGCTTTTGTAATTCAAACACTCCAATTGGTCCCTGCTGTTGACCTTTCTTGATATAAAACCAAACCTTACCTTCACTTGATTGCATGTTTTCACCTCCTGTATTATAGGTAAATTATACCATGCCCTTTAAAAAATATTTTTTAAACAAGTATTCAAATTTTGAAAATTTTGTAACAGCTTACATAACATAATTTTACTTAGTTAAGAGAAAATAATTCAGAGGTGATGATAATGGAAAATGATAAATATGAAAAAATTTATAACGAGTATAAACAACAAAGTGAAGAGCAGGCTCACATGGAAGCGGTGCAATTAAATAGTGAAGGAAAAGAGGAATTTGTAGCAGTAAAAAAGAATGATGAAGGGGATATTATTGCCTTTAGAACAAATACTGGCCGTGAACTGGATTACATAACGGCCCTTAAAGAAGCTAAGTCAGGAAATATTGCACATATCGATGTATTTCATAAATATGGGAGGGATATTATTCGAAGTGAACCAGATGGGATCAAAGAAAATAATCTTGATCGATTGCCGGAATTTTAACTTTAGAGGCTGGGTGGGCAGTGATGCTTATTCGGCCTTTTTAAAGGATTAGCTATAGTTTTGAATTATTAGGCAGTCATCTATTGTATGTAAACGCTTCATAAATAGTAATAAAACGTTCATAAGCAAACAAAAGAAAATGCGATAGAATAAGTATATCAGGTTGTGTGAAATGTTTCACAATTACTGTTTATTGCAATGATAAAAAGCAATATAACATCCTTCAACATGAAAAAGGGAGCGGAAAAAGATGGGTGGACTTTCTGTGGGTGCTTTGTTAATCCGATTTGTTCTAGGCGGCGCAGCAGTTGTTTTATCAACCATTATTGCTAGAAAATTAGGAGAAAAAGCAGGCGGGATTTTTGCAGCATTTCCAGCCGTTTACCTTGCAGCTTTACTAACTGGTGGCCTTGATTATCGGGGGCATGAACTAATCAATCATTCTATCATACTCTCTAAAGGAGCCATAATTGGAATGGCTATAAATATTATTGTTGCTATTTTGGCAGGCACCCTGTTACAAAAAAATGGCTGGAAACGCGGGTTAGTAAATTCGATGGCTTGCTGGTTTGTGATTTCCTTTGTTGTCGTCATTATTACATCACATTCATAAGAAGGGTGAATATGTATGGATTTACTTATTCGGTTTTTAGTCGGTGGGACAGCCGTTATGTTAAGTTATTTAGTTACTATCATTTCTCCATGGAAGCTAATGGCAGGTATATTCGCAGCATTTCCAGCCGTGATGATTACTGCTATTTTAATGGTAGGCATTGCTTCTGGATCAAAGAAGGCTGCCACGATTGCTAGAGGTTCTGTGTATGGAATGGTTGGTGGAATTGTATGTGTAGTAACCGTTTTGATGGTATTAGAAATGAGTGGGAATTGGTTTCTTAGTATTATTGCCGGTTTAGTGCTATGGCTAGGAAGTTCCACAGCTATTTATGCTTTTAAAGATGTCTTAAAGAATAAAGAAGTAAAAAAATCGCTGGTTATTTTAAAAAAATAAACGGCAGTTTTTTTGACTGATGGTAATGGGTACACTATGACGGAAATAGGGATAAGGCGGTTGTTTATGGAGGGTTCATGAAGCCCGAAGGAGAGGAAAAAGTGCAAAGTCGGTCGTCATGGCAGAGCTTCTATTCTATTAACCTTGGCCCATTAAGGCTAATCAAAAAAGGTCATCATGAAGGATTCATGATGACCTTTACAAGGAGAGAAATTTGTTAATTACGCTCCAACACTAAGTTCATACTGACTAATTTTGTCCTCATAATTTAAAGTTACGCCAATTTCATCTAAGCCGTTTAGGAGCATTTCCTTTGAATAGGCAGGGATATCAAAGCTCACTTCAAACCCGGTATCGTCGAAGACAAGTTGTTTTGCAAGATCTACTGTTAAATGATATTGATCATTTTCTGCCCGTTTCATTAGCTCATGTACTTTTTCTTCACTAACCTGTATGGCAAGGATTCCATTTTTTCCACAATTATTTTTAAAAATATCAGCGTAGCTTGGGGCGATAATAACTTTAAAACCAAAGTCCTGTACAGCCCATGGAGCATGTTCACGGGAAGAACCACAGCCAAAATTTTCTCCTCCGAGCAGGATAGAGGCTCCGTTATATTTTTCCTCATTTAAGCTAAAATCTTTCCGTGGGTGGCCATTGTCATCGAACCGCCAATGATAGAACAAAAATTGCCCAAATCCTTGCCGTTCAATACGTTTTAAAAATTGTTTTGGAATGATTTGGTCTGTATCAACATTGGATCTGTTTAATGGGTAGACGAGTCCTTTATGGATTTGAAATGGTTCCATTTTTTAAAGTACCTCCTGTGCAGCAAACTTACGAACATCAACAAAATGACCGGCAACCGCAGCAGCAGCAGCCATTTCAGGACTGACAAGATGGGTCCTTGCACCATTTCCTTGACGTCCTTCAAAGTTACGGTTGGAAGTGGAGGCACAGCGTTCACCAGTTGGAATGACATCATCATTCATTGCTAGGCACATACTGCAGCCAGCATCACGCCACTCAAATCCTGCTTCAGTAAATACGGTATCTAAACCTTCTTTTTCGGCAGCTAACTTAATACTCATTGAACCTGGAACAACAATGGCTGTTACAGACGAATGCACCTTATGGCCATGGACAACCTTTGCAGCTTTTCGTAAATCGCTAAGCCTAGAATTTGTACAAGAACCGATAAAGACATGGTCAATTTTGATACTTGTAATAGGCTGACCAGCTTCTAATCCCATATAGTCTAAAGCTCGCTTGATTTCTTCTCTTTCACTTGGCTTCTCCAAAAGGCTTGGATCTGGCACAGAACCACTGACAGGAAGACCCATCCCAGGATTTGTACCCCAAGTTACTTGAGGTTCAATTTCTTCAGCTGCTATTTCTAATGTAAAATCGTATGCAGCATCCTCATCGGAAGCAAGAAACTTCCATTTAGCAACTGCTTCTTCAAATTCATCATCTTTCGGGACATGTCTTCTTCCTTTCAAATAGGCAAAGGTTGTTTCATCAGGTGTAATGAGTCCAGCTCTTGCACCGGCCTCAATGGACATATTGCAAACTGTCATCCGTTCTTCCATTGAAAGGGCACGAATGGCTTCACCTGAGAATTCGATTACATATCCTGTTCCAAAATTAACTCCATATTTTGCAATAATGGCGAGAATTAAATCCTTTGCTGTAACACCTAAACCAAGTTTTCCATTGACTTTGACATTTAATGTTTTTGGCTTTGATTGCCAAAGTGTTTGAGTTGCAAGAACATGCTCAACCTCACTTGTTCCAATTCCAAATGCTAAAGCACCAAATGCCCCGTGTGTAGAGGTATGGCTATCACCGCAAACGATTGTTTTTCCAGGCTGTGTCAGTCCGAGTTCAGGACCAATAACATGGACAATTCCGTTATCAGGATGGTGGATATCTGCTAAGGAAACACCAAATTCTTCACAGTTGTTTTTTAATGTATCCATTTGTGTTTTTGAAATCAAATCTTTAATTACATGGCGCTCACGGGTTGGTACGTTATGATCCATCGTTGCGAAGGTTCGATCTGGGCGGCGTACTTTACGGCTGCTCATCCGTAGTCCTTCAAAGGCCTGGGGTGATGTTACCTCATGGACAAGATGTAAATCAATATAAAGTAAATCTGGCTTTCCATCCTCATGATGAACAACATGCTGTTCCCAAATTTTCTCGATAATGTTTTTTGGTTTCTGCATCGTTTTCTTCCTCACATTAATAGATTTAATTTATTTACAAATAGAACTTGTTATTAAACAAGAATTAATGTCTTTTTATGCATAGCACTCTAAAATGCATGTAGATGCATTTTGTGACTTAATATAATCCACTACAAGCTTTGTCATTTCGGCAGTCCCTACCAATTGTCCTCCCGTAATTTGAAGATCTGCTGTATGGAAGCCGGAATCTAGTACGGATTTAACAGCACTTTCTATAAGACTTGCTTCATTTTCAAGTTTAAAAGAATACCTAAGCATAAGGGCTGCTGATAAAATCATAGCAATTGGGTTTGCAATTCCTTTTCCAGCTATATCAGGAGCTGAGCCATGGACAGGTTCATAAAGACCAACACCGTCCTCACGAAGACTAGCAGAAGGAAGCATTCCAAGGGAACCGGTTAACACGGAAGCTTCATCACTTAAAATATCACCAAACATATTTTCAGTTACAATCACGTCAAAATGAGAAGGGTTTGTAATAAGCTTCATGGCAGTGGAGTCGACCAAGGCATGTTCAACGGTAACATCAGGATATTGTGCCTTTTTTTCCTCCACAATTTCACGCCAAAGTTTGCTGGATTCAAGTACATTGGCCTTATCAACAGAGGTAAGGTGGTTCCTCCTTACTTGGGCTGCTTGAAAAGCTTTATCTACTATTCTTTCAATCTCTTTACGGGTATAAAAAAGGGTATCAACAACCGTATTCCCGTCATCTCTTCGTTCACTAGGTGTTCCAAAGTATAGACCGCTTGTTAGCTCACGTACGATAAGTAAATCGCTGTCTTTTACAACTTCTTCTTTTAATGGAGAGGAATGTAATAGTTTCTTAAAACTTTTGATAGGTCTTAAGTTTGCAAATAAATCGAGGGCTTTACGGATTCCAAGTAATCCCCGTTCTGGGCGTAAGTGAGAAGGATTTTGATCCCATTTCGGACCACCAACAGCACCGAGTAAAACAGCATCAGCCTTTTTACATGCCTCAACAGTTGAATCTGGAAGAGGAGTACCGTATAGATCAATCGCTGTGCCGCCAATTTCATGAGTTTCGAAGTGAAAGGTGTGATGAAATTCGTCAGCAATAGCATGTAATACCTCTTGTGCTGCCCCAATTACTTCTTTTCCGATGCCATCACCTGGCAGTAAGACAATCTGTTTTTCCATATGGCTTTCCCCCTTTACAAATTGGCTGTTTCTTTTAAGTTTACTTTTTGATTAAAAAATAATCGGTTGACCGCATTCAAAAATGCTTTTGCGGATGCCTCCAGAACATCCTGTGCAGATCCACGCCCATTGACAGGTGTTCCGTTGACGGTCATTTTAACATTGGCTTCAGCAAGTGCATCTCGCCCTTGACCAATTGAGTTTAAATGAAAGTTGGTTAGATGGATTTCTTCTTTAATAAGTGCTTCCAATGTATTAAAGAGGGCTTCAACACTTCCCTTGCCAGTTCGGGCTGTTTCCACTTTGATTCCTTCTGGTGTGGTCAATGCCACTGTTGCAGTAGGTAAATTGGCCGATCCATATTGTACTTGAAATGCTTGAAGTTCATATTTTTTCACATCGCTAATATTAGTTTGAATATCTGTTAGGATCGTAAATAAATCTTCATCGGTTACCGTTTTCTTTTTATCAGTTAATTGTTTAAAGGAAGTGAAGGCTTCTAAAAGCTGATCTTCCGTAAATTCAAACCCTAATTGTTGAATTTTATCTTTAAAAGCATGCCGGCCTGAATGTTTTCCGAGTACTAAATCATTTGACTGAATACCTACTAGTTCAGGGGTTATAATCTCATAGGTGGAAGCATGCTTTAACACACCATCCTGGTGAATTCCTGATTCATGGGCAAATGCATTTTTTCCTACAATCGCTTTGTTGGGGGAAATTACCATGCCCGTAAACCTGCTTACTAAATCACTTGTTCGTTTAATTTCTTTTAAAACGAGATTTGTTGTATATGGAAATTGATCGTTCCGAATAGTAAGACCAACTGCGAATTCTTCTAAAGCAGCGTTACCTGCCCGTTCACCAATCCCATTAATGGTTCCCTCGACCTGAGTTGCTCCATTTTTGATTGCAGCAAGAGAATTGGCAACAGCTAATCCTAGATCATCGTGACAATGGGCAGATAGAATCACCTTATCAATATTTGGAACATTTGCTTTTACATATTGGAACATCCTGCCATATTCCTCTGGAGTAGAAAATCCAACTGTATCTGGAAGATTAATAACGGTTGCCCCTGCATCAATGACCTTCTCAATAATTTTTACTAGAAAATCTAAATCGGACCTTGAGGCATCTTCAGCTGACCACTCTACTTGTGGAAACTTTTTTCTTGCATAGGAAACCATGTTGATTGCCAGCTGTGTGACTTCCTCAGGAGACTTTTTAAGCTTATATGTCATGTGGATAGGGGAGGTAGCAAGAAAAATATGCAATCTTGGGTCATGCCCCTCTTTTAATGCATCCCATGCTATATCAATATCTGATTTTGTCGCTCTGGCAAGCCCAGTAACAGAAGCATTTTTAATCGTTCGGGCAATGGCTCTTACTGATTCAAAATCCCCTTGGGAGGAAGCCGGAAATCCGGCTTCCATAATGTCTACGCCAAACCGCTCAAGTTGCCTGGCAATTTCCACTTTTTCAAGCTGATTTAAGTTCACACCAGGGGACTGCTCACCATCACGTAGCGTTGTATCAAAGATTTGAATATGAGACATTAACCCACCACCACTTCCTTCTTGGAGTTTACTGGTTTTTTAATAAACGGCATAAGTGCACGTAGCTCACTGCCAACCTTTTCAATTTGATGCTGATTCTCACTTCGATTAATGGCATTAAATTGAGGGCGGTTAGCTTGGTTTTCTAAAATCCAGCCCTTTGCAAATACCCCTGTTTGGATATCCTTTAGTACTTCCTTCATCCGAGCCTTTGTTTCCTCATTAATGACACGAGGACCTGAAACAAAATCTCCCCATTGTGCTGTATCGGAAATTGAATAGCGCATATTTCCAAAGCCACCTTCATAAAGAAGGTCTACAATCAATTTCATTTCATGTAAACATTCAAAATAGGCAACCTCTGGTTGGTATCCTGCCTCTGTTAGTGTTTCAAAGCCTGCTTTAATCAGACTCGTTAGCCCACCGCAAAGAACTGCCTGTTCTCCAAAAAGATCTGTTTCTGTTTCTTCTTGAAAGGAAGTTTGAAGAATTCCAGCACGACCTGCACCAATCCCTTTTGCATAGGCAAGAGCAAGGTCTTTCGCTTGGCCGGAAAAATCTTGGTGAACTCCGTAAAGTGCAGGGACACCACCGCCTTCAGTATAAGTTCTTCTAACAAGATGTCCCGGACCTTTAGGAGCAACAAGAAAAACATCTACATCTGCTGGAGGAACAACTTGGCTAAAATGAATGTTGAATCCGTGAGCAAAAACTAGAGCATTTCCTGGTTCAAGATTTGGTTTAATACTTTCTTCATATACTTTTGGCTGGAGTTCATCTGGAAGAAGAACGACAACTACATCTGCTTCTGCTGTTGCTTCGGCTACAGATCGAACATCTACCCCATCTTCAACTGCCTTATCCCATGACTTTCCTTTTCGTAAACCAACAACAACATCAAATCCGCTTTCTTTTAAATTGAGGGCATGTGCATGACCTTGAGAACCATAACCAATTACTGCAATTTTTTTAGATTGTAATACCTCTGTTTGAATGTCACTGTTATAAAGTACTTTTGCCATAATTATTCATCCCTTCGAAAAGTTTATTTTATTAGAGAATAAGAAGTTAACTCGGTTACATTTGGCTGGTGACCTCGTAAAAAGGCCGTTAGCCCAGTTCTGGCAAGCTCTTTAATACCATAGGGCCTAAGAAGCTCAATTATGGCATCGATTTTCTCCGGTTTCCCGGTTACTTGAACAGCTAAGCTGTCTTTGCTTACATCAATAATCGTTGCTCTGAATGGATCAATCAGTCCATTGATTTCACTGCGAAGCTGGCTGCTGCTGGAAACTTTAATAAGAGCAAGTTCTCTGGAAACAATGGCTTTATCTGTGATATCAGAAACCTTTAAAACATCAATTTGTTTGTTTAATTGTTTTGTGACTTGTTCCAGTCTTTGCTCATCTTCAACCTCTACTACAAGGGTCATTTTTGAAATTCCTTCGGTTTCAGTAGCTCCAACGGAAATACTCTCAATATTGAATTGTCTTCTTTGCAATAGGCCAGTTATCCGATTTAAGACACCACTATGATTCTGAACGGTGGCTGTTATTATTCTTTTCATGGCTTTACTCCAATCATTTCATGAATTCCCTTTCCAGGGGCAATCATTGGATATACTTTTTCTTCCATTGGAATACGACAATCCATTAATATTGGACCCTCATAGGAAATAAATTCTGGAAGCATCGAGACAAGATCTTCTGTTGATTCAACTTTCATTCCACGAATATGGTAGCTTTCTGCAAGTTTGACAAAATCGGGCTGGTTCGGGATTAAAGATTCTGAGTAACGATCCTTATAAAAGACCTCCTGCCATTGACGTACCATTCCTAGTGCGCCATTATTCACAATAATGATCTTTACTGGAAGGTTCCTTTCTTGAATAACAGAGAGTTCTTGAAGGGTCATTTGAAATCCACCATCTCCAACAACTGCAACAACAGTTTGATCCGGTGCAGCTAGCTGGGCACCAATTGCTGCCGGAAATCCATATCCCATTGTTCCAAGACCACCCGAAGTAATCCATTGATGTGGTTTTAGGAATGGGAAGTACTGAGCCGTCCACATCTGATGCTGACCAACGTCTGTAGTGATAATGGCATCTCCTTTTGTAACCTTGAAAAGTGCTTGAATAAGCCATTGTGGAGAGACTTCCTTTCCGGAAGATTTATACCAAAGTGGGAACTTTTCCTTTCTATCCATGAGTGTAGTTAACCACTCTTGATGGTTTGGTGATTCCTGCATTTGATTTTGCAGTTCAATTAAAGCCTCTTTAGCGTCAGCTACAATAGGAATGTGTGTCGTGATATTTTTGCCTATTTCAGCTGGATCGATATCAATATGAGAAACCTTTGCATTTGGCGCAAATTGTTTAATATTTCCTGTTAGGCGGTCATCAAATCGTGCTCCAAAATTTATGAGTAAATCACACTCATACAATGCCATATTTGCAGTGTAAGTACCGTGCATCCCGCCCATTCCTAGAAAGAGGGAATGATCACCTGGGAAACTGCCCAATCCTAGGAGGGTGTTTACAACAGGAAGATTATGTTTTACAGAAAAATCAGTCAATTCTTTAGAAGCTTTCGCATGCAAAATGCCGGCTCCAGCAAGAATGACAGGTTTCTTAGCCTTAGTAAGTGATTCTGCAAGCTTCTTAATTTGCAGTGGGTTTGGCTTTGTTGTTGGCTGGTAACCGGGTAAAACAAAATCTACTTCACTTGTTTCTTCATATGAAATTTGTTGTGAAATATCCTTTGGAATATCAATAAGGACAGGTCCAGGTCGTCCTGTTGATGCAATATGGAATGCTTCCTTTACAATCCTTGGCAAGTCGGAAAGAGATTGAACTTGATAATTATGCTTCGTAATTGGTGTAGTGATGGCCATGACATCTGCTTCTTGAAAGGCATCTGTTCCAATTACACTTCTTGAAACCTGTCCCGTAAAGACAACCAGTGGTAAAGAATCCATCATTGCATCTAAAATTCCAGTGACAAGGTTGGTAGCACCTGGCCCAGAAGTAGCAATGACAACCCCTGGTTTTCCTGTAATTCTTGCATATCCTTCAGCAGCATGGATGGAGCCTTGCTCATGACGAAAAAGAATATGCTTAATTCGATTCTTTGCTCGATAGATAGAGTCATAGATAGGTAAGACAGCTCCACCTGGATACCCAAATAGGGTATCAACTCCTTCATTAACAAGTAGATCAATGAGAAGGTCTGCACCTGTTTTTGGTGCTGTACTTGCCTGAAATTCCAATTTCGCTTCAACTGTCACGTTATAACCCCTCCTAATGGAATATTTTTGTAAGCTTAGCAAAGAGCTATGCTGTAGTGAATAAAGTTGGTTCAGTTACTTTAGAAAGAGATTTTTCTCTCCCTTTCAAAAGAGAAAAGACCTTTCTCGTCCGAATAAACTACTAGTAATTAGCAGGATAATCGGGGAGAAAAGGTCTTTCCTTTTCACGGTACCACCCGGTTTCTACAGTATTCTCACAAATACTGCCTCATGAAGCGTTCAAAAATAAATGCTTCTTTTGATAACAGGTATCCGAAAATGAATACCTGGCTAAGCCTAGTAGGGTAGAGACCGTTTCAGCCTAACACTCAGGGATGATGTCAGAATAAGTTGTAATGCCGGGCTTCCAGCAACCCCGGCTCTCTGTGAATACAATGACCTTATTCCTTTATTCCCGTCAACGATTTTTTGTATTATATTTTCATAACCCCGCCAGTATTGGCGCTAGTAACAAGTTTAGAGTATTTTGCTAGATATCCAGATTTTATTTTTGGCTCTGGCTTTTTCCAAAGTTTGCGTCGTTCTTCTAAGATTTCTTGATCTACAAGTAGTTCAATTGAACGAGTTTCTAAGTCAATTAGTATAGAATCCCCATTTTCTACTAAAGCAATTGGACCGCCTTCGGCTGCTTCGGGAGAAATGTGTCCGACTGAAATTCCACGACTAGCACCTGAGAAACGACCATCCGTTATTAAAGCAACTTCCTTATCGAGGCCACGTCCAGCAATCGCAGAGGTTGGTGCGAGCATTTCTGGCATTCCCGGACCGCCTTTTGGCCCCTCATAACGAATGACTACCACATGTCCGGCTTGAACGGTACCATTATTGATTCCTTCTTGTGCCTCGTCTTGAGATTCAAATATAATTGCTTTGCCTAGGAATCTCTTAATAGAGGGGTCTACTGCGCCAACCTTAATGACACTTCCATCTGGAGCAATATTTCCAAATAAAATAGATAATCCACCAACAGGACTGTATGGGTTTTCGATACTGCGAATAACTCTCTCATCTAGAATTTTTGCTTCTTTGACATTCTCATCAATCGTTTTACCTGTTATCGTAATATAGTTTTTGTTTATTAAACCATCTATTTTGCAAAGCTCATTGATAATGGCGCTAACTCCGCCGGCACGATGTAAATCTGTCATAGAATAATCAGAGGCAGGTGCAATTTTTGCTAAATAGGGAACCTTCTCTGCAATTCGATTAATTTCCTGTAAATCGTATTCTATTCCAGCTTCATGGGCGATGGCTAATGTATGAAGCACTGTATTCGTTGATCCACCCATGGCCATATCAAGTGCAAAGGCATTGTCAAATGCTTCTTTTGTTAACATATCTCTAGGACGTATATCATTTTTTATTAATTCCATTAAATGTTTTGCAGCTTTATAAATGAGTTCATATCTTTCCTCAGATGTAGCTACAATGGTTCCATTTCCGGGAACGGACAGTCCAAGCATTTCCATCAAACAGTTCATTGAGTTAGCAGTAAACATCCCAGAACAGGATCCACATGTCGGGCATGCTAATGTTTCCAGCTCAAGTAATTCTGATTGATTAATAGAACCTTGGGTAAAAGCACCAACACCTTCAAAAACAGATTGAAGGGAAAGATTTTTTCCGCTGGAGGAAACACCTGCCTCCATGGGACCGCCGGAGACGAAGACAGAAGGAACATTTGTCCTTGCGGCAGCCATCAACATTCCTGGAGTAATTTTGTCACAGTTTGGAATATAGAAAACACCATCAAACCAATGGGCGTTAATAACTGTTTCGGCACTGTCTGCAATGATTTCACGGCTTGGAAGGGAATAACGCATCCCAATATGTCCCATTGCAATTCCATCATCTACACCAATCGTATTAAATTCAAAAGGAATCCCGCCTGCTTCCCGTATGGCCTCTTTTACAATTGCGCCAAAAAGATTAAGGTGCTTATGTCCTGGTATGATATCAATGTAGGAATTACATACACCGATAAATGGTTTATCAAGGTCACTCGTTTTTACCCCTGTTGCATATAAAAGGCTGCGGTGGGGTGCACGGTCATACCCTTTTTTTATCATGTCACTTCGCATGGGGACCTCCTAGTTTAAAACCGGATGGCTCACATGTTCTTTATAGCATTGAACTCCATCGGTTTGTACTAAATGTCTAAATTCTTCTAACAAGTGATTAGTAACATTTCCAGGCTTACTATCACCGATCTTTCTCCCATCCACATCGATTACTGCAATTACCTCAACAGCTGTTCCTGTTAAAAATACCTCATCTGCTGTATAGACATCGTGTCTGGTGAAAGGAGTTTGCCTTATGTCATACCCATTTTTCTCCGCTACCTCAATAATAGCGTTTCGAGTTATTCCTTCTAATGCCCCTAAATATACAGGAGGGGTATAAATGACTCCATTTTTTACAATGAAAATATTATCTGCTGATCCTTCTGTTACATATCCCTCATCATTCATCATTAATGCTTCATCAACACCTGCCTGGTTCGCTTCCAGCTTTACAAGGATATTGTTTAAATAATTTAATGATTTGATCTGTGGGCTAAGAACATCTGGACGATTCCTTCGGGTCGCGACAGATGCAATTTTAATTCCTCTATCGTAAAATTCTTTAGGATACATAGATAATTCTTCGGCTATCACAATCACTCGAGGTTTTGAGCAAGAAGAAGGATCAAGACCAAGATTGCCAACTCCCCTTGATACAACTACCCGTATATAAGCACTATGCAGTTCATTCTTTCTAATTGTCTCAACAATATGCTGCTCCATTTCCTCTTTTGTGTAAGGAATTTGTAGCATAATGGATTGGGCTGATTCATAAAGCCTCTTAAGGTGAGCATCTAACTTGAATACATTTCCGTTATAGACTCGAATACCTTCAAAAACTCCGTCGCCATATAATAAGCCATGATCATAAACGGAAACAACTGCCTCTTCTTTCTTGACATATTCACCGCCAAGAAAAATCCATTGACTACCCAACATAACCACTCCCTTTAGTGATAAACCGCTTTAAATGATTAAAAATAAACTCTAAAAAAATAACAACTTACTAATGGTCCTTATACTTTGTAAGTCCCATGTTCCTTAAAAGAAATACTTAGTTTTAAAAATTATTTTTTATTGCTGCTATCCGACAAGTTTTCTTTATTGTCGTTAATCATACAACCATTCGAAAAGTCGGTCAACACTAAATTCTGACTATTCAAAACAATCAAAATATGTGTATGCGTTTACATTGTTGTCACTATAAGGAAAAACAGGGAAAAATTTTTTTTAGATTTAATAAATTTTAAAAGAGATGGATAGGAGTGTGTATAAGAGAGGGAGGTAGGGGGCTTCTAATTTACCTATTTTAATTTAGCAAGATACTCATAAATTTCAAGTAAGCTTCCAAAACCTAATAATATTGCTTTATTCATATAAAGACTCCAAATACGGGCAGTCATTTGAGCATCCCCAAGGGCATTATGGCGGTTTTCAATTTTTATACCAAGCTGGTTGCAAATATCATCTAGGGGTTGACTTTTCGTTGTTGTGTTTTGAAGAAATGCTAAAAAGGATGTGTCAATAATCCTTTGTTGGAACCCAATCCGCATTGTATCCCGGGACATTTTTTGCATAAATGATCTTTCGTGCTGAGAATGATGGGCAACAAGGATTCGTGTATTCGTATATTTTAAAAATTGAATGAATACATCTTTAGCTTCTGGGGCAGTTTTTAATTGATTTTCTTGAATGTTCGTAAGTAACGATATTTCCTTTGATAGGGGCAATTCTGATTTTACAAGAGAATAAAAATAATCATCTTCTATTTTATCACCTGTCATTTTAACAGCTCCAATAGAAAGGATATGGTCACCTTTTTCTGGATAAAAGCCAGTCGTCTCTAAATCGAATACAACTGTTTTTAAGTCCTTTAAAGGAATTTCTAAACTCTTATTTTCTTTACTATCTTTTTGTAGCTGTCTTAGAAAGGAGATATGCTGCTTATTTGATTGATCTTGAATGCCTGCATAAATATTTGACCTTAGTTTTGAGATTTGTTTAAAAAATTGAATCATATCTTGCATCCCCAAATCAGTCACCACTTTCTATTACTCTCTGTACATATTGATTTAGAAGTATCCCATTCTTTATAATTTTCTTTATCTCCTTTTTACATTCATCAGTAATAAAATTCACAGGTAAATAATGTCCTGATTTATAATTGGTATGGCTGGAAAATGAAAGCCGAAAATCTAGTAATTTTATAAAATAATTTGTAAATGATTTTCGATTTGGATTTTCCAAATTCATAAGCCTTGAAATGGTGGAGGTCGCAAGGTTTTTTTCCTTGATTGCTAGGCATTTGGCAGCATTCACATAGGGGAAAAAAGCTGTGTCTTTTATATTAAGCATCTCAGAATATTCACCATGTGTTTCAACTAGTAATTGACCAAAAATACCAACGCCCCGTTTTATACTCATAGTATTGCTTACTATTCCTGAAAGGAGCCTTTCTGTATGAACAGAATGGTAAACATAATTTTTTAAGTCATTCATATAACTGCTTACTCCGTAAAGAGATCTTCCATCAATAAAAATTAATAAATTTCGTATAGATTTCCAAGATGCTTCATGAATCCAACAAGATAATTGCTCATTCCACTCTGAGAGGGAATTGCACCAAAGGGGGTTATTAGCCATTACACCTCCATCACAATATTCATATCCAATTTGATAGAGTCCATCTGAGATTTCTTTTCCAAGAAGTAAAAAGTATGATTTCACACGATCATGATGACCATTATAGATAATTCCATGATCCTGATCACTCCAAATGGATTGTTCAAAACGACCGGCACTTCCCATTACAAAAAAAGTAAAAGGGGACGGAAGGGGGCCGTATGAATCAATAGTTTTCTTTATAGCAAGATTTACGACAGCTTTCACCGTTTCATCATGCAATGTATTAAGTTGAGAATGGTTGAAGAACACTTGATGTACCTTAGCATCCCTTGTTTTCTTTATTTCGGTGTAAGTGCTGTAGTTCATTTAGTTTAGGCCCCCTTCCATTTTTTTTAAAAGGGCGATCATGCTTTAATAAGGACCGCTTAATCTTCTATTGAGCCTTTACTGTTTGTTTTGATAAAAGTAATTCAGGATATCCATAACTGCCATGTTCACTAATATCCAAACCAATGATTTCTTCTTCCTCCGTAACCCTTAAACCTTTCAATACCCTTTTCATGGCATATAGGATGATAAAAGAAGCAAGGAAGGCAAATAGTCCGCAGGTCATAACACCCATGGCTTGTATTCCTAATTGATGCAGGCCGCCACCATAGAATAATCCCGGTTTCCCAACCGTCGCCAATTCCTTTGTAGCAAAAAAGCCATTTGACAGTGTGCCCCAAACACCGGCAGTACCGTGTACAGATAATGCGGCTATAGGGTCATCTATTCTTTTTCGTTCAAAGAAACGGATGCTATAAAACACAAGAATTCCTGCAATAAATCCAATGACAACTGCTGCCCATGTGTCAACAAATCCGCAGGATGCTGTTATTGCAACTAAGCCAGCTAATGCACCGTTTAAAATCATGGAAACATCAGCTTTTCCTAGAACGATCCATGATATCAGCATAGCTGCAACAGAACCTGCAGCTGCGCCAAGATTTGTATTAAGAGCAACAAATCCAAAGAAAGCTTTATCAACGCCTAATGTGCTTCCTGCATTAAATCCAAACCAGCCTACCCATAAAAGCAAAACACTTAGTGCTGTGAAAACCTGGTTGTGGCCGGCGATATTATTGGCTGAACCATCTTTATTGTATTTGCCAATTCGAGGTTTTAGAAGGAGTGTAGCTGCAAGTGCTGCTGCGGCCCCAGTTAAATGCACAACAGTAGAACCGGCGAAATCTTGTTTTCCATGTTGTGCGAGCCACCCGCCACCCCAAATCCAATGCGCGATTGGAGGGTAAACAAAAAAGGAGAACAAAACAGAAAAAAGGAGGTAGGCTGCTAATTTAGCCCTTTCAGCAAAGCCTCCAAATGCAATGGTTAAAGAAATTCCTGCGAATGCAAGTTGGAACATAAAAAAGACGGATCCTGAGAGAGACATTCCTTTCAATTCATAGCCTGAATAGAAAAAGTCAGTTAAACCAAATAATGGATTTCCCTTTCCAAATGCTACGCCATATCCAACTGCCCAAAAAATGATTGATCCAATCGAGAAAGTTAAAATTGTTTTCCCGGCAATATGTCCAGCGTTTTTCATTCTTGTCGCACCCGTTTCAAGTAGGATAAATCCCCCAATCATTAAAATCACAAGAATAGCCCCAACCATAACCCAAATACTATTTAATAAAAATGCCGTATTCATTAAAATCTCCTCCTTCTAAATCAATTAAAAATTTGATAGTTGTATTTTTACATGAGAAGGAGTAAAGTTCCATTAACTTGTCAGGTAATCTAACATAGTTTTTAAATTAAATAAAAAATACCCTCTTTAAAAAAAGAGAGTATTTTTACCCTTTACAAATGCCGAAGTGGGCGTTAATTTGTCCTTGAATCATTTTCCTGCGAATATCTTGCTGGCTTTGGATTTTATTTTCCTTCATCATTTCTTTTCTAATTTCATGAGTTTGAACTCCATCTGCCATTTTATTCGCAATTTCCATTAATAGCTCAATATCAGAAAAGGAAAATTTTCTGTTTCCACCTGAAGACCTTTCCGGGAAAATAAGCTTCCTTTCTTCATAATAACGTATTTGCCTTTCAGAAAGCCCTGTTAACTCCCTAACAACCCCGATTGTAATAACCTTTTTATCCTTATATGATGGATTGTTTTCCATGTTTGTGTTTACACCACCTAAAATTGTGTTATAAACAATTTTTTTGTAATTTATTATATACATAGTATGTTATATTTTCTAACATTATTTTTAACAACACTATTTTGGTGGAGTTTTTTTATATTTCTTTCAATTCACGTGAAGTAGGTAAAAAAAATATTGTCATATTAAGGAAAAATATCGTTGAATATGATATATTTCCCGGAAAATTGTCGATTAGCTAAAATAAAGGGCCTATCCAAAATAGGATAAGCCCTTAAAAGTATAGTTTGGAGTGTGACTATGATTAAATAGGAACCCCCCAGTAAGGAAAATCTATTCAACATTCAGCTTAACTTAAAACTTCTTCCCTTCGGTCTCTGCATACTCAAGTCGGTTGTCTGTTAGAGACCAACCTGTTTTCAAACCGAGGATAAACCAGACAAGAGCTAAAGCACCAATTGCGAAAATAGAATCTCCAATTATTCTCATCCAAACGAAGAAATGGACGATGGGTTGGGACATAAAGGCTGCAGAACGTGCATACCACATTCCATGTTGGACACTTGCCCAGGTCTGCATAAGACCAATCGGAAGAAGACTAATCAAGACCATTAAGGCAAGGCCGATATTAATTGTCCAAAAGGCAAATTTGAGTGACCCTGTTTTCCAGCTCCGCTTGACTGTTAGTCCTCTTAAACAGAAAAGCATGAGCCCAATTCCAAGCATACCGTAAACTCCAAATAAAGCAGTATGCGCATGTACAGGAGTAGTATTAAGTCCCTGCATGTAGTATAAGGAAATCGGCGGATTTATGAAGAAACCGAACAAACCAGCTCCAACTAAATTCCAAAAAGCAACGGCAACGAAGAAGTAAATAGGCCATTTGTATTCTGATACCCATTTTTTTGCCCGGCTGCGTGTCAAATTCTCATAGGCCTCAAAACCTAAAAATACAAGCGGTACTACTTCTAATGCACTAAAGGTAGCCCCGAAGGCAAGAACTCCTGTGGCGGTACCGCTAAAATATAAATGGTGGAAGGTACCGATAATACCGCCGAATAGGAAAATGATCGTTGAGAACAGAACAGATGAGGTGGCTGTTCGAATATTGAGTAATCCCATTCTTGTAAACAGGAAGGCCATAACAACCGTAGCGAAAACTTCAAAGAAGCCTTCCACCCATAAATGGACGACCCACCAACGCCAATATTCCGCAATGGCTAAATTGCTGTGTTGTCCCCACATTAAACCAGGGATATAGAACACAGGAATTGCGGTAGAGGCTAGTAAAAATAGGGCGAGCAGGTGTCGACTTTCCTTTAGATTTTTGAATGCAGGCCAGATAGCACGAGCCATTAAAAATAGCCAAAGGAATAATCCGATTGTAAGGAATATCTGCCAAAATCGGCCTATATCTGTATATTCATAGCCTTGGTGGCCAAACCAGAAGTTTGTATTTAAGTTCATACGTTGTCTTATGGCTATCAACTGCCCTGCCAATGAACCAACAACAATAATTAATAGACAAACGAATAAGAAATTTACACCTAATCGCTGGAATTTTGGTTCATGTCCAGAAACGGCAGGAGCAATAAATAATCCTGTTGCCAGCCATGCTGTCGCAATCCAAAAAATTCCTAGTTGTGTATGCCATGATCTTGTCACGGAATATGGGATCCAGTCTGCAAGTGGGATTCCATAGAAGCTGCTACCTTCTACTTGATAGTGCCCAGTAATGGCCCCGAGGCCAACCTGGACAATCCAAAGTGCAGTTACTACCCAGAAATACTTTTGTGTAGCCTTCATAGATGGAGTAGGTGATAGTGCCAAGAGTGGATCCTTTTCTGGGTATAACTCTTCACCTTCTTCATGCTTTTGACTAGCATAATACCATGCTAACCCACCAATACCCCCTAGAAGTAAAACAAAACTTACTACTGACCAAATAACCATTTCACCTGTTGGCTTATTATCTATTAAAGATTCATTGGGGAAATTATTTGTATAGGTAACATGATCTCCAGGCCGTTCTGTTTCTGTTGCCCAAGTTGCCCACCAAAGAAAGCTAATAAATGAATGAAGACGATTGGGATCTTTAATCACATTTTTAGGCATTGCGTACTCGTTACGAAGCTTATCTAAAGAAGGGTCATCTGAAAATAAAGATGTATAATATTGACCTATATTTTTGATAGCTTCACCCCTAATTGGAGAAACTACAATGTTATCTGTTTTTTGATTAAAAGTATTTGTTCGTATTTCCTTTTTTAGCCTTGCTTGTAAGGCGGCTTGTGTTTCA
The DNA here is from genome assembly GCA_030705955.1 of Bacillota bacterium. Taxonomy (GTDB): domain Bacteria; phylum Bacillota; class Bacilli; order Bacillales; family Cytobacillaceae; genus JAUZPL01. The sequence continues at coordinate 72,200 of JAUZPL010000003.1, forward strand.
TTATCAAGAGCAGTATATTTTTTTCCATGCTCTTTCATTGCCCAACTGTTTAAAATCCACATTGACTCACGATGAAGCCAATCAGCTGTCCAATCTGGGGCAACGTAGGCACCGTGTCCCCAAATGCTTCCAAGCTCTTGCCCGCCAATGGATTGCCAAACATTTTGTCCTTCCTGGATATCTCCTTTTGTAAAAAGAACAGATCCATTTGATGTAACTACCTGGTTTGGAATCGGTGGTTTTGTATAGACAAGTCTTCCTCCATAGTATCCAAGGACGGCGAACGAAACGATAAAAACAATTCCAAGACTAACCCATAGCCGAGTGTAACGCATAAATACACCTCTTTTAAAATGATTTTAGCTCTTTGCATATAATCACCCAAAAAAGGGTAAATATTCATGATTATTACAATAAAAAAAGTATTTCTCATATATTCACGTTGGAAATGAAAATTTACAAATCTACACTCATTTTTAAATTTCTTTGTGAAAATTGAAAATCTCAACTATTTTATCTGCTTTTAAACGCCTTTGACAAAGTGTGAACAACTGATTGAAAAATGTATCTATATCACTGGAAGACTTGGGAAGCGGAATTTGAACAATGGTTGATCCAAATGTTTGTTTAAAATAAGCTTTTCTTTCTTGATTTAAACCATCGCGTTTTAACGGATTGTATTTCCAAATAAGATGTGGATCACCTTTAATGAGTTCTGTTTGCCTTAGTTCAGCAACGGTAGTGGATTTATTGTAGGTATAGATTACTAAATAATAGTTTTCATTGCGATGCCAATCAATAAAAATAAAGAAATAGCCTGTATGTGTGTCCAGCCTGGTTACCTCAAAACCTGAGATCACCTTTTTTCCATTAGTCCATTGATGGAAATTCGGCAGTAAATTGTTCTTTGTTAGTAACTTTTTTACCTGAAATACAGAAGAAGGTGATTTTTCAATACATTTTGAGAGGAAAACGGCTTGGTCTTTTTCCAACGGTCATTTCTCCTTTTATGGTTGTACACCAATTATAAAGGGGAGATAACCAAAAATGAAAGTGCTTCTATTTTGGATTGTCTCCGAATTGAAACCAAAACGAAACCTTCTGTAAAAAAACCTTTGATAGAATAAGGACTTATAAGCTCTTTCTTTTACGAATAGTATTTAGGAATATATGTATCTCTTTTCCATATGAATATATTGGAATTGAATAGAAGCAAATTTTGCAAAAAGGGGCCATTTTTTTATTTAAACAACATCTAGTTAATATAGCACGGATATAGCTTAGCAGTTTTGATATAAAAGGGGGAATTCCTTTGGAAAAGCAATTAATCCAAAAAAAGTATTTTGAAACGTTTATAGAATTGAATAAAGGCACTGAACCTATAGCAGTTTTAGGTGAAATCTTCATGAATGAACAAAAGAATGAAATGCCCGATTTATCTTATATCCGCTTTGCACAGGGCGAAGTATATTTTCATAATAAAGATTATGAAGCTGCTATTTTTAAATGGGAGAATATTTTAAATGAGTTAGAGCCGTGGGCAAAGAAAAATACGGCAGATGCATATTATCAACTAGGTCTATTATCAATGGCGGAGGATATTTATAAGGCTATCCTAACTGACAGCCCTTTGTTGAGTACAGAAGTAGGATTAAATTTGTTTTCCCTTTATATAGAACGCGGAAAACTAGACGCAGCCCTTTCGGTTATAAAAAAATTAGTTGCTCAAAATCCGGATTACCCTCATGTAACGGACTTGGCAAGAACTTTTTTTGAAGAGCAAAAGGATTGGGAAAATGCTGTTGAACTTGCTGTTCGTGAAGCCATTCGTACTGAATCTCTAAAATGGTTTGAATGCATAAAAATGTATATTGAGCAGGGATTTGCTAACAAGGTGAATACTTCTTATTTTTCTGAGTGTTTAATGGTCTTATCTACCCTAAATCCATCCCTTTTTGAGCAGATGATTTCTTCCCTTTGGAAAGCTTATAAAAACGAAGGTACCTACTTTTCATGGCTAAAGGAGATGAATCAACTACTGCTAAAAGCAGATCTTTCTCCTAATAATTCTTGGGATGACCTAACAAATTTTCTTCAACAAGCGTTCTTTGAGATCGTGGATGGGAAATATTTAATTAAAGACTTACAGGAGATTGTCCCACTCAAATTAACCAATTGGCTTCATTTAGCTAATCATGAAGAAGCCCTTTTTGCTTCAACGGCAACTTTGTCATGGAGTGAGCTTTTCCCAGGAAGTATAGAGGCGGAAGTAGTGAGTCGTGCTGAAGCGATATTTAGCGAATTAGAGAATAACATAGATTTAAAAGGGGAATGTGCTCAGCTATTTCAATCAATCTTGAAGTGGGCTGAGGAGCGTGAAATGGGGAATAATTCTAGGTTAAACTGGATGTTTGATAAATTAATGGATTTCGATGTTCAAAACATCTTTATTTTAGGACAAAATGGCAGTGGGAAATCATCCTTTATCCATTCTATATTAGGGGATACTTCTTTATCCAATTTTCCAACATCCTCTGTTGTCATGTACAAACATGACAGTAGACTTGAAATAGATGAAATAAATGATAATGGGAGTGTTGAACTCTTTAATCGTCAAGAATTTCTCGAGAGGATGGGCAGGCGACGTAATGCATTAGAGTCTATTATTGAATATAAGCAACCAAACTCATTTTTATATGAGAATGGCATTACCTTTGTTGATACACCTGGTTTAAATGGTCATTATGGTGATCGAAATGAAATTTTGAAATATATGAGTGCAGCTGATACTGTATTTTACGTTATAGATTCAAATAATCCCTTTAGTGAAGTGGATAAGGTGATTCTTTCTCATATAAGGGAGATATCACCAGAAATACCTATCCATTTTCTTTTGAATAAAATGGATAAAACACAAGATGAACAAGAAGCAATTCGTATCTTTGATGAAACTGGTTTGGAAGTGCATACGTATTTTCCCGATGCGAAGTTGTTTGCATTTTCCTCTCAATATGAGCGGAGTAAGCAATTAAGTGATTTAAATGCGTTTGTAAAATTAGTGAAGGTAAATAGAAATATTGAAGTCATAAGATTAGAAAAAATGCTTAGTTTCATTAGGTCAACCATAACAAATCTGTTGCAAAAAAGAATTGACGTAGAAAATTACTTGATTGAGTCTGCAAGATGGAATGAAGAAATGGTGATGAAGCTAAATGGAGGGCTCCATCAACTTCAAGATCTAGTGGCAGAAAAGTCAACGTTTGTCACTAAAAGTTTTCGTTCCATTCGTGAAGAAATTGAGCAAAATATAGCAGAAGAAATACCAAAGCTTCTTCGAGAGTGTTCAAAACTGATTCGTGAAGATCGTAATCTGAGTAAAATTCATATAGAGCTAAATAAAGAGATGAATAGAAGAATCCAAGATTACTTGGAAAATCATGCATTGTCACGCTATTTAAATGCACTTCTGGATTGGATTTCTAAGTCGAGTGAAGAATTAGTCGAAGGACAGGAGTTTTTAACTGAGATGGGCGAGGGATTCAATGTATTATATGGGGAAGAGCGGATGTCACTCGAAGGGGATATGAAAGTAGTAGAGGATTGGAAGCGAGACATTGATCGTTTGACAAGCGGATTCCAATTGGACGAAATAAATATTCTTCTTCGTAATACTCCTTTTCAGCTTTTATTAAAAAGTGCTGGAAAGCTTTTTGGGGCAATATCGCAAAATAATAGTTTGCTTAATAATAAATATAAATCATTTGTTGAAAATGAGGATTATGCAGAAACGGTTTCCTTAGCTATCAAACAATTTTTCCAGCCGTTTGAATTGTTTGAGAGATCAATAGAAAGGGACATAGCCTTATTTTTTAGAAATTCGTTAAATAGTTTAAACCATGCTTTAGAGGATGCTAGGAATCAGATTCAATCAAATGAGGAACTTTTAAAAGAAATGAATACTAATCCGGAAGTGTATCGAGATCCGCTAACACTATTTGAAGTAAGACTCCGTCAAGTGGAGTGGATGTCCTTGGCAGGCAAAAGTGTACAGGTAAATACTCGGATGGTTTAATAGTACTAGATTGTTAAGAGAGACAGCTTAGGTAGTTACCTAGGCTGTCTCTCTCTTATTATTTAATATCCCTTTGAGTAATCTACTAAATTTATCGCCGGGGGATTCCCTAAAATATAATTTTTTAAATTAGGAATTAGAATAGTTTCGATTACACGTTGATTATAGTGCTCCGTTGAGCCAGAGGTATGTGGAGTAATAATAACATTCTCCATCTCCCATAAAGGACTGTTCGCTGTGAGGGGCTCCTTTTCAAAAACATCCAAGCCTGCACCCGCAATTTTCTGATTTTGGAGTGCTTTAATTAACTCTTCCTGCACCACAATTTCACCCCGGCCAATATTAATAAAAAAAGAGGATGGCTTCATAAGTTGGAATTGGTTAGCCCCGAATAAATGAAAGGTTTCATGTGTAAGTGGCAGTGTAACTACGATATAATCACATTTTGGTAAAAGAATCTCAAGTTGGTCCATTTGATACATTTCATCAACAAATTCTACTGGTTTTCCTGAATGGCGGACACCAAGTACGGTCATTCCAAACGCTTTTGCAATTTTGGCTGCTTCTTGCCCGATATTGCCAACTCCGATAATACCCACCGTCTTTTCATGCAGCTCAAGTTTTAATCCAGAGTGGTGCCATGTTCTTGTTTGTTGATTTTTAACATATGTATGAATTTTTCTTGTTAAACCGAGCATTAGAGCAAAAATAGTTTCGGAAATAGGGAAGGTATGGACACCATTGGCACTAGTGATGAAAATATTTTTTGCTTTCATTGCTTGTAATGGCAACGTATCGACACCTGCACTCCATGTTTGCACCCATTTCAGCTTTGATTCAGAATGAATACAATAAGACTCCAGTTCTTTTTTCCATCCTGCAATAATTTCTGCATCCATTATTTCATTTTGCCATGAAACGGGATCTTTTCCTGTAATCAACTCCCAGTCGGGGATCATATCCTTAATCTGATTAAAGTGATCCTGACTAATGTTTTGGGTGATAACCATTTTTCTCTTCATCATCAAAACCTTCACCTCCATACATAAATATATCATAGGGTAATGCAATCTTTTGGAAATTTATAAGGAGAAGCAGGAATAAATAAAACAAAATAAGAAAAACCAGTTTCTTAGTAGAAACTGGTTTGGAAACATATGTAGTGAGCCGCAATTGCCGTATTTTAATATAAGAAAGTTTTAAACCACCACTCCTCAAAGTGGGTGTTCGCAGAAACCTTCCTGCATGTCCTTTGGTCGCAATGGACAAAGGCTTGTCATTCTTGTTTCGATTAAAACTCCCTGTTACAGCTTAAAGGTTAAAACTTTATTATTGGTACGAACAATGCAGCTTGTATATAGTATAGTACAATAAATCTCCTTATTATACAATGGAAATTAAATACATTTCCTTTCCCGTTTTTTTCCTCTCGGGTTTTTTTCACTAAGCATTTCAAAAGAGTAAATTCCAGCGGTATAATAATTAGAACGAACTGTTTTCTAGAAAGGAGAAGTTTCGTTGTTTGAAAAAGCTAAACAATATTTAAATACATATTTCGGGTATCAAACATTTCGGAATGGGCAAGAACAGGCCATTCGTTCAGTATTAATGGGGGAAAATACGATCTGTGTGATGCCGACAGGCGGCGGGAAGTCAATTTGCTATCAAATTCCTGCCTTAGTTTTGCCCGGGACAACCCTTGTCATTTCTCCATTGATTTCATTAATGAAGGATCAAGTTGATACACTTGAACAAATTGGAGTATCCGCCACATTTATAAATAGTTCTTTAAGCTTTCGTGAATCAAATGAACGAATGAGGGGAGCGGCTGAAGGAAAATACAAGCTGTTGTATATCGCGCCAGAGCGATTAGAATCTCAAGAGTTTATGGAAGACTTAAGGAATATGGAAATTCCTTTAGTTGCCGTTGATGAGGCACACTGTATTTCCCAATGGGGCCACGACTTCCGTCCAAGCTATCGTCATATTCAGAATTTGTTCCATGATCTTAAAAATCCACCGATTGTTCTCGCTTTGACTGCAACTGCAACTCCAAAAGTTCGGGAGGATATTTGCCGATTACTTGATATTGAAGAGCAAAATTCAGTTATAACTGGCTTTGAAAGACAAAATCTTTCCTTCTCAGTCATTAAGGGACAAGATAGGCAGCATTTTTTAAAGAATTATTTAAAAAAGAATCAAAAAGAAGCAGGCATTATTTATGCGGCTACAAGAAAAACAGTGGACCAGCTGTACGAAAGGCTTCGTAAGGAAAATATTGAAGTTGCTCGGTATCATGCGGGTATGGGGGATGCCGAGAGAAACTTGGAACAAGAGCGCTTTTTAGAGGATAAAGCAACGGTTATGGTTGCCACATCAGCATTTGGTATGGGAATCGATAAATCAAATATTCGTTATGTTATCCATTACCAGCTGCCGAAAAATATGGAAAGCTATTATCAGGAAGCTGGACGTGCGGGAAGAGATGGACTAGATAGTGAATGCATGATTCTTCACTCCTCGCAGGATGTTCAAATTCAACGTTTCTTAATTGATCAATCAAGTGATAGTGGCAGGGTTACTCAAGAATTAGAAAAGCTACAGCAGATGGTGGATTACTGTCATACTGAAAGCTGCTTACAGGAATTTATATTAAAATATTTCGGTGAGACAGAGATGGAACCATGCGGAAGATGTGGGAATTGTACTGATTCTAGGGACACTGTTGATGTGACAAAGGAATCACAAATGGTTCTTTCCTGTGTGGTTCGGATGGGACAACGCTTTGGAAAAACGTTGATTTCCCAAGTTTTAACGGGATCGAAAAATAAAAAAATATCAGAACTTGGGTTTAGCAGTCTTTCAACCTATGGGATTATGAAGGAAAAAAGTGTAAAAGAAATAAGTGACTTTATTGAGTTTCTCATTTCTACTGAACTGATTGGGGTTGAACAAGGGACTTATCCAACACTTTATGTAAGTTCAAAAGGAAAAGAAGTACTACTAGGAAGTCATCAAGTAAAAAGAAAAGCTGCAGTTACAATTAAGCAAGTCTCTAAAGATGATCCATTGTTCGAAGAGCTAAGAAATATAAGAAAGCAGATAGCCGAGAAAGAAAAGGTTCCACCATATGTGATTTTTTCCGATACTGCTTTAAAGGATATGTGCGCAAAGCTTCCGCAAACAAATGTGGAGTTTTTAAAGGTAAATGGGGTTGGGGAGAATAAGCTAAAAAAATACGGCGATATATTCTTGAAGGCCATTCATTCTTTTATGGATTCAAACCCTAGCCAAGAGAATGAAATAAATATTGAAGAATCACCCAAAAGAACGCAGAAAAAAGCTGTACAAAACTCCCACCTTGAGACTTTAAAGTTCTATCAGAGTGGATTAACCATAGATGCTATTGCTAAAAAGAGAGAACTTTCCATAACTACAATAGAAAACCATCTTCTTCTTTGTGCAAAACTTGAATTAGGAATTGACTACTCTATGTTGATTCCCTCTGAATATGTTCCTTTATTGCAAAAAGCAGTTGAGGAAGCAGGATGGGAAAAATTAAAGCCGATTAAGGAGCTTCTTCCTAGTGAAGTGAGCTATTTTATGATAAAAGCCTTTCTTCAAGCTGATCAAAAGGAAGGCGTTTTAGCAGGAGGGGAAAAAGGATGAGAATTTTGGTTGTTGGTGCAGGAGCTGTCGGTGGATATTTCGGAGGGCGTCTGTTAGAAAAAGGAGAGGATGTTACTTTCCTAGTTAGAGATGGCCGAAGAAGGCAGCTAAAAGAAAATGGACTTGTTATTGAAAGCGTCTATGGAAATGTATCCCTTGATCCTAAAACAATTGTTGCAGGTGAAGAAGCAGAGCATTTTGATGTGATCTTATTTTCCACAAAGGCTTATCATTTAGAAAAGGCTATTGAAGATATACGACCATATGTATCAGATGGAACCATTATTTTACCGCTGCTAAATGGTATCCTTCATATTGATAAACTAGTAAATCAATTTGGTGAAGATAAGGTTATAGGCGGCCTTTGTTTTATTGAGACAACTCTTGATTATGAAGGAAAGGTCATTCAAACAAGCCCTATTCATGATTTAGTATTTGGTGAACGGTCAAGTGAAAAAACTGAACGAATTCTGGAATTGGAAAAAGTATTTAGCGGAACAAAAGCAAATTTCCGATTAAGTGACAATATTAACCGTGATATGTGGCATAAATATTTATTTATTTCTACGATGAGCGGAATTACAACCCTTTTCCGGTCACCGATTGGTCCAATCCGTGAACAGGAGAGCGGACAAGAAACCATAAAACATCTTTCGGATGAGCTTGTTGACATCATGAATCGAATGGAAGCGCCCATCTCACAAAATATTGCTTCTGTGCAAATCAAGCAAATGGATGGTTTAGGTTTCACGATGAAGTCCTCCATGCAACGAGATATGGAAAAATTACAACCTGTTGAGGCTGATCACTTACATGGGTATTTACTGAAGATTGCACGACAATATCAAATTGCAGCTCCCGTTTTGGAAGCCATATATGCAAACTTAAAACTTTACGAAGGCCAGTTGGTTAACTAAAAAAATAAAAACTGCTAAATTCTAAATGAATGAAGCAGTTTTTTTATTTTTGTTAAAGGAAAATATGTTAAAATTTAACTATTCTTTTGCTAGAGGGTGATTACGATTGATAAAAATAAGGAAGTAGTCCTTTCCATTCAAGGATTAAGAAAGGATTACGGTATGAATAGTGTATTAAAGGGAATTGATTTAACTGTCTATCGAGGGCAAATCATTGGTTATATCGGACCCAATGGGGCAGGGAAAAGCACAACAATCAAAATTCTCTTAGGGCTAGAGGACGATTATTCAGGAAAGATTGAGATTTTTGGAGAGGCATTATCCTCTTATTCTGTAGAGTACAAGAGAAAAGTCGGCTATGTACCTGAAATGGCAGATCTATATGATAATTTGAGTGCATGTGAGTATTTAACCTTTATTGGTGAGCTGTATGGGATGGATAAAAAAAAGGCTGATCAAAAATCTCAGGCATTAATGAAAATATTTGGGCTAGAGGAGGTATATCATAATCGAATTTCTTCATTTTCAAAAGGAATGAGACAAAAGGTGTTAATTATTTCAAGCCTTCTGCATAATCCAGAGCTGTTATTTTTGGATGAGCCTATAAATGGATTGGATGCTAATAGTGTGATGATTTTTAAAGAGATTTTGTCCCAATTAGCTGCTCAGGGAAAAACCATCTTTTACTCCTCCCATATCATGGATGTTGTTGAAAAAATCAGCAGCCGAATAATAGTAATCTACGATGGGAAGATTGCAGCGGATGGAAGCTTTGATGAATTAAGGGAACAAAATGAAGAAGGGACACTTGAAGGGATTTTCAATCAGTTAACAGGATTTAATGAGTCTAAAAAGCTGGCGAAGGAATTTGTCTCCCTGATACAAGAGGTATAATCATATGAGAGATTTTCGTTCTTTAAAATTTTTAGACTTATTTAAAGGATTATTTGAAATGGCAGGAATTCATTATCCTCAATTACGAAAAATCTTAACCATAAAGCTCACGATGGACCAAAGAAAAGTGCCGACAGTGTTTATGCAACCAAATAAGAGAAAAAAGACTCTTGATGAAAATGCCTTTATGAAATCACTGTGGATATATGTTTTAATTGGACTTGTACTCATTCCCTTTATTGGATTTGGAGAAAATTATTTTTTTCAAATGAGTATTTTTTTTGGAATTGTTATGTTTATTGTCATGACTTCTATGATTTCAGACTTTTCTTCTGTACTTCTTGACCTACGCGACAAACATATTTTGCAAACACGCCCCGTAGATAAACGAACTATTAACCTAGCAAAAAGTATCCATATTATTATTTACCTATTTTTTTTAACAGGTGCATTAACTGCTATTCCCCTTGTGGTAGGGCTTGTGAAGCATGGCATAGTATTCATTGCCATGACCCTTGTAGAGCTTATCTTAGCTGATTTTCTGATTGTGGTTATAACTGCTCTAGTTTATTATGTCATTCTTAGATTTTATGATGGAGAAAAGCTAAAGGATATTATTAATTTTGTACAAATTGGTTTGACGGTTGCCATTACGATCGGCTATCAGTTGTTAGGGAGATCAATTAGCCTACTTGAAATGAATAGCACATTTTCCCCAAAGTGGTGGCAATTCTTTATTCCTCCAATTTGGTTTGGCGCCCCTTTTGAGTGGCTAGAAAGTGCTAAATGGAATCCCATTATTACTTCATTTTCTCTTATGGCTCTACTAGTGCCAATTTTGGCCTTATTTGTTTATTACAAGACGATGCCTTCCTTTGAAAGGAATCTCCAAAAATTAACAAGTAATAGCAGGGAAAAAAAGAGGTTTAATCATTTTTGGAACAATTGGATGATGAATATTTTATGTAGAAGAAAAGAGGAAAGGGCATTTTATCAATTTGCCCATTATATGATTCGAACTGAAAGAGAATTTAGGTTAAAGGTCTATCCCTCACTTGGATTAGCATTTATTTTTCCATTTATTTTACTTTTAAATCAGCTTCAATTAAATTCCTTTCATTACTTAGTAGCAAGCAAATGGTACTTATCCATCTATATGTGTAACCTTGTCATCCCAAATGCCGTAAGAATGCTTAAGTATTCGGGGAAATACAAGGGCAGCTGGATTTACAGAGTGACTCCGCTTCAAAATAGGGCATCGTTATACAACGCCACTTTAAAAGCATTTTTTGTTAAACTATTCCTACCCATTTATTTTATTTTAAGTATCATCTTCATAGTCATTTTTGGGTTTAGAATTATACCAGATCTATGTATAGTGCTTGTTTTCTCCATCTTCTTTACTGTTATTTGTTCAAACATGCTGAAGGGCACCATACCCTTTTCAGAATCATTTGAAGTTATTGGGCAAAACGGAGGAATTCGTATGATTGGCTATCTCATGTTAATTGGGGTGTTTGTTCTCATTCATCGAGTTGTCTTAAACATTCCATATGGCATTTGGATTTATTTTGTGGGTATAGTCTCTTCTACCCTAATTATTTGGAACCGCGCCTTGAAGACAATATGGACATAACCAAAAAGAGACTCAAAAATGAGTAGGTTTGCAATTGTTAGGAGATGAAGATACCTTGAGGAAAAACCTGAACGTTTACTCGTTTATTTTATGCTTAACAAGTTTAGTCTTGTTTTTTCTAACAAACTTTACAAATACCTTTCAATATATAAGATTAGGAATTCATCCATTCTATTTGATTTTAACACTTTCTTTATTTTCCTTTTTCCTAGGGATTTTAGGGATGGCGGGGATAAGATCATGGAAAACTAGCCTACTAAGTATTTTCACCATTGTTATTGGTTTTTGTTTAATGGTCATTTTGTTTTCTATAATCGTTATTGGAAAATTATTTAGTTAATTTCAGAAGAAAAAGGATAACAGAATTCCTAGAACAGTAGTAATGACGCTAAACCCTATAATGAAATATCCAATATAGCGAATACCCTTCGGAAGAGTGCTTAATTGAAAACTGCTTTTTTTGGGAATTCCACCTAAGGTGATTTTTTGTAAATCTTCAATGGGGGAATATAATTCATCATCATTAGTTTGGTGGTGAATTTTGGTTGTTTGTGTTTCATGCGTTTTTTTCATTTTATAGCCTCCTTTACTTATATTTTAGCATTTTTTTCCTTTTTTTTAAAACCAGTACCTTTATAATAAAATCTTTAAGTGTTTGTTTTTAGGGTTACATTTTAAAAAGTAAGTACGAAGAAATAATTTTCATGATGCTTTTCGTATTTGAATCATTTAACGATATTGATTAAACTAAATAGTATTAAATGAATAATGACAGCGGAGAGATAAAATGGAAAAAAGGAAAGCCCAAATAAATGAAATTATGGAAGTGTGCTTGTTAGCTGGAAAAGTAATGCTTCAAAGTGGTGCTGAAACCTACCGGGTGGAGGATACAATGATGCGTATGGCGACAGCATGTGGCATTAATGAGACTCATAGCTATGTGACTCCAACAGGAATTGTTTTTTCAGCGGAATATATGGAAGAGACCAAAACAAAGCTTATTAGAATTTCTGAACGTTCAACGGATTTAAAGAAGGTAGCTATGGTTAATAGCATTTCTAGAAAAATTAGTTCGGGTGAATTGAATGTTCAAGATGCACTCATAAAGCTCAAGGAAATTGATTCTTTAAACGTAACGTTTCCATTTATCCTTCAAGTTGTTGCAGCCTCTATTGCAAGTGGCTGTTTCTTAATTATGTATAATGGCCTTTGGAAAGATTTTATCCCGGCAATGGTTTCAGGGGGATTAGGGTTTTTATCCCTTGTTTATTTCCACCGTTTTGTTCCAATAAAATTCTTCTCAGAGTTCTTAGCATCCTTTATTATTGGCTTACTTTCCTTATTACTTGTAAAGATTGGCTGGGGTCATCAATTGGATAAAATTATTATTGGATCGGTGATGTCCCTTGTTCCGGGTCTTTTAATTACAAATGCAGTAAGGGATTTAATGGCAGGACATCTGGTTTCAGGCTTATCAAAGGGTGCTGAAGCCTTTCTTACAGCTTTTGCGATTGGTTCAGGAATTGCCATTGTACTGTCGTTTTTGGCTAACACATAATGAGAGGGGAAGGAAAATGGCTATTGCAGCCCAATTAATTACAAGCTTTATTGCAACGGGTGCATTTGGAATTATTTTTAATGCACCAACGCATTCATTAATAAAATGTGGACTGATCGGAATGGGTGGATGGATTATTTACTTTGTCATAAATGCTCATTATCAAGACTCTGTTTTGGCTACTTTTGCTGCTTCGTTTTTTATTGGAGTAGTTAGTCATGTCATGGCAAAAATCTATAGGACACCTGTTATTATTTTTAGCGTTGCTGGGATTATCCCACTGGTTCCCGGAGGGCTAGCTTTTGATGCCATGAGGAACTTTGTTGAAAATGATTATAATTCTGCACTTAATTTAGCTGCTAAGGCCTTCATGCTTTCAGGATCCATTGCATTTGGACTAGTGTTTTCTGAAGTAATCAATCAAGTTCTTCGAAAGGTAGCATTTCAACAAGGAAAGTAAAAATTCTTGCAGGAATGTGGAAGTAGTTAGAAGAGGTTAAGAAACTATTAAGGAAAATATCATATGATTGGTAATATATCTCAAATAAGGGGGATGGTCCAATTTTTAAAGTCATTACCTTTTTAGTTGTCTTAGCCTTTACCTTTTTAGTTAATATAAGTTCCCTTCATATTAATACCTTTGCTATAAATAACCAGCAATCATCACCTATAAAGAAAGCGGTCCTGCTTAGCAAAAAAAAAGAAGTAGCCCTCAAAGATAAACAGCCCATCATAGAAAAAAGCAATCTGTTAGATGTGCCGTTAATCAATCAAATGGCCCCTCCTAAACTTTACAATGGGTGTGAAGTGACGAGCCTTGCCATGCTATTGAATTTTCATGGATATAACGTCACAAAAAACGAATTGGCAAAGAAAATAAAAACAGTTCCCCTCACCTATAGGAATGGTAAAAAGGGAAATCCAAATGTAGGATTTGTTGGCGATATGTTTGATGGTCCGGGTTTAGGAGTTTATAATGGCCCTGTTTTTGAACTTGCAAAAAGGTATGCGGGTAGCAAGGTTCATAATTTAACAAACAGTTCATTTACAGATTTATTAAAAAAAATAAATCAAGGGAGTCCTGTCTGGATTATTACGACAACCAAATTTGCACCTGTGTCCGTTTTTCAAAAATGGGATACGCCTGAAGGAACCATACCGATAACATTTAGCGAACACAGTGTTGTAATGACTGGATATGATGATGATTTTATTTATATCAATGATCCATATGGATATAAAAATAGGAAATTGGAAAGGGATGATTTTGAAAAAGCGTGGGAACAAATGGGCAAACAGGCTATTGTTATTGATAGCTAAAAATCATGAATATAATAGACAAGGCAGAAGATAACGTTAATCCTCTGCCTTTTTGCTTTTCTGTCCAATTTGTGAAAATTGGTTTGTAACTTAAAATGGTTGTAAAACATTTGGGTATTTGCAAGTAATTAAATTTTTAAATTGATTGTTCTAATAAACAATTAGCCGCGGTTTATTTTTCACCTGAAGGTTTTATAACCTAAACGACGTAAGCCCTACCTCTCTTACATCCTAACGGCTCCGAAGCCGATCCAGTGTGAATAAGTCTCTTTTTAAAAACTAAAGCGAAAATGCCAGAAATATTCTTACATTGCTTTTTTTACTATTTCAAGTTACTACTAATTTAAAAGCACAATAACTAATTATAAATGATAGATATAAAAATGTCAATTGTTTAAGAAAAGAAAAGCCCAAAGCCACTCGCATTATAAAAAAGAAGGGTTTATTTTTGTGATTATTTTCACAAAATGGAGGATGAAAGACGAGGATAAATGCAGCACATTCATACTGCTTTGTTAAGAAAGGGGATTGTTGAAATGAGTAAAGGAAAAATCATTATTATTGGAGGTGGACTTGCAGGTTTAATGTCCACCATCAAAATAGCTGAAGCAGGGACAAAGGTTGATTTGTTTTCTATTGTTCCTGTTAAACGTTCTCATTCTGTTTGTGCACAAGGTGGAATAAATGGTGCGGTGAATACAAAAGGGGAAAATGATTCTCCATGGGAGCATTTTGATGATACTGTCTATGGAGGCGACTTTTTAGCAAATCAGCCTCCCGTTAAAGCAATGTGCGAGGCCGCACCGAAAATTATACATATGTTTGACCGGATGGGGGTAATGTTTAACCGTACTCCAGAGGGACTTCTTGATTTCCGCAGGTTTGGGGGAACCGAATATCACCGAACTGCATTCTCCGGTGCAACGACTGGCCAGCAGTTGCTTTATGCTCTCGATGAGCAAGTGCGCAGATTTGAAGTACAAGGACTTGTTTCAAAGTTTGAAAACTGGGAGTTTCTTTCCGTTGTATTGGATGAAGAAGGGGTATGTAGAGGGATTACAGCACAGAATCTTCAAACAATGGAAATTCAAGCATTTCCTGCTGATGCCGTTATAATGGCATCTGGAGGGCTAGGGATGATTTTTGGTAAATCGACAAATTCGATTATTAATACAGGATATGCTGCTGCAAGACTTTATCAGCAGGGTGCCTATTTTGCGAATGGAGAATTTATACAAATTCATCCAACAGCCATTCCAGGTGAGGATAAAAATCGCCTTATGAGTGAATCTGCCCGTGGGGAAGGAGCTCGTATTTGGACTTACAAAGATGGAAAGCCGTGGTACTTTCTGGAGGAAAAATATCCGGCATACGGAAACTTAGTTCCAAGGGACATTGCAACAAGAGAAATCTTTGATGTGTGTGTCAATCAAAAGCTTGGTATAAATGGAGAAAACAAAGTATATCTTGACCTATCACATATGGACCCTAAAGAGCTTGATGTCAAGCTTGGTGGGATTTTAGAAATGTATGAGAAATTTGTAGGGGATAATCCAAGGAAAATCCCGATGCAAATTTTTCCTGCTGTTCACTATTCAATGGGTGGCCTTTGGGTTGATTTTGGACAGCAAACTAGTATTCCGGGCCTATTTGCTGCTGGGGAATGTGATTATTCACAGCATGGGGCAAACCGGTTAGGTGCTAATTCTTTGCTATCAGCCGTTTTTGGAGGGATGACAGCAGGGCCAGCAGCACTTTACTATATAAATGGACTCACATCTATAGATGATTCATCACTTATTTTTGAAAAACAATTAATGGAAGATGAGCAAAGGTATCAGGCTATTTTAGCCATGAGAGGATCAGAAAATGCTTATCAGCTTCATAAAGAGCTGGGTGAGTTGATGACAGAAAATGTAACAGTTGTTAGAGAAAATCAAAAGCTAAAAATGACCTATGCGAAACTGCAAGATTTTAAAGAGAGATATGGAAAAATTAATTTAAATGATACATCAAAATGGAGCAATTCAAGCGTGCCCTTCATCCGACAATTAGAAGGAATGTTAAATCTAGCTCAAGTGATTACTCTAGGTGCCTTGGAGAGAAATGAAAGTAGGGGGGCTCACTATAAACCAGAATTCCCAAATCGTAATGACGAAGAATGGCTAAAAACTACAATGGCTAAGTTCAATTCCAAAACGGGCCATCCAGAGCTTTTTTACGAGGAAGTTGATCTCTCTTTTATTAAACCTAGAAAGCGGGACTATACAAAAGGGAAAAAGGGAACTGCTTAAAAAGGTGATTTTCTAACAAGAGTGTTGCTTTCGAGAAAGTTATTGTTTCGCTGTTTTCCTTGTTTTTCGCTGATAAATCTTCGAAAAACAACAGCCTTTTTTCTTTCTTCTTGAAAAGGTCGTTCCTTATTAAAAGTGAGCGACAGTCTCAGAACCCGTTTACTAATTTTAAAAAGGGTTTTGGTCACTGAGCGACAGTCTCAGAACCCGTTTACCAATTTTAAAAAGGGTTTTGGTCACTGAGCGACAGTCTCAGAACCCGTTTACCAATTTTAAAAAGGGTTTTGGTCACTGAGCGACAGTCTCAGAACCCGTTTACCAATTTTAAAAAGGGTTTTGGTCACTGAGCGATAGTCTCAGAACCCGTTTACCAATTTTAAAAAGGGTTTTGGTCACTGAGCGACAGTCTCAGAACCCGTTTACCAATTTAAAAAAGGGTTTCGGTCACTGAGAGGATGTTTAGATACTAAACTAAAGATTGTCGAGAAATATCCTTTCTCGACAATCTGCAAATGCTCTTTTTCTTATTCCTCTCTAAGCTTTGGAGGGCTAACAACATGTCTGCTTCGGTAAATGACCCAGTAGCTGATAAAAATGACAACTATTAACCCCAGGCTTATAAAAACACCCATACGCTGAGTTCCGCGTAGCAATCCACCTGAGACAGCAGTCAAAATGAGAACTATTCCGAGGTAGGGTGTGATTGGATATCCAGGCATTTTAAACTTTTGATCCTTCCCATTTTGCGATCTGAGCTTAATTTGTGATGAAATAATAATTGTCCAGTTTAGTATCAACATCACACCGGCTGCAGTTGTAATGTATTCGTATATCGTACCAGGAAGGATAAAAGAGAAAATAAGAAATGCTGCTAAGGCGGCACCAGTAAGAAATAATGCTTTTATTGGCGTACCCTTTTTATTTTTTTCAGCAAACATTCTTGGAGCATCTCCGTCTTCGGCCAAGGAAATCATTATGTTTGTAACTGAAAAGAGAGCACCCACCATCGTTGAAAAAGCAGCACTTATTATGATGATATTGAAAATGGAATCAATATACGGAATATTAAATGTCATTAAAGCTGATACAAAAGGACTTTTTGTAACAGTAATTTTTGTCCAGGATACAATAGAAATAGCAAAGAAAATGGATAGAATGTAGACGGAAACAAGGGCGATAAGCATACTAATTCCTGCCTTTGGAACTTCGTCTCGATTCTTTAATTCATTTGCAGCAATTCCAATCATTTCAATTCCACCGAATGAGAAAAAGACAAAGATTAAAGCTGACCACATTCCTTTTAGACCAGTAGGAATAAAGTTGTGGAACACATTTTTTTCATTCAATGCAACCGCGTGTGGTGAAATAATATGAGTGAATAGCAGTATCCCAAAAATAACGAACACAAGTAAAGTAGACAGCTTTATAATCGCAAATAATGATTCAATTTTACCGAAATTTTTGACCCCTAATAAGTTAATTCCAAAGGCAATGACAGAGTAGATAATCGTAAATATCCATAATGGGATATGAGGAAACCAAAATCGTGTAAATGTAGCCAATGCAACAACTTCACTGGACATAATTAAAACACCGGCTAACCAGTACATCCACCCTGAAGCAAAGCCCATTGAATTTCCGAATGCTTTTTTTGCATACGACCTGAATGATCCTGTTACAGGGTCTCGAACCGTCATTTCAGCAAGGGCACAGAATACAATAAATGCTGCCAATCCTCCAATTAAATAATCAATAAGGATGGCAGGACCAGCTGTTTTAATGGACAAACTAGTTCCAAGGAAAAAGCCTGCCCCAATTATGGAGCCAATTCCCATCAAAGAAAGCTGCCACCATGATAGGGAGGAATCCTTCCCGTTTTCTTTATTTTCTTTCCTTTTATGTTGTATAGACTGCTTTATTACTTGGTCATTATTCATGTAAAGTCTCCTTTCGAAACAGCGTACTTTTTTATTCTTTCCTGATTTATTTCAAGCAATCGTAAAATTTTTTAAGTTCAATAAATCGATAAGGATAGGAATGGAGGTATATAATAAAATGGCTAAAAGGAAAGACGAAAAATTCTAAAATAAAGGAAGTGTCGAAAATGATTGGATTTATTGGATTAGGAATTATGGGTAGCCGGATGGCAGAAAACCTAGTATCACATGGTTTTGAATTGATTGTTTATAATCGTACAAAAGAAAAAGCTAGTGAACTTTTAAACAAAGGGGCCAAATGGGCTGCCTCTCCACGTGAGGTAGCAGAAAAATCAGAAATCGTATTTACAATGCTCTCTACGCCTAAGGTAGTTGAGGGTGTAGCTCTAGGGGAAGATGGACTTTTAAATCATTTTGCCGAAGGTAAGCTTTGGGTTGATTGCAGCACTGTTGGTCCAGATTTTTCAATAAAAATGGCAAGTGAAGCAAATAAATATGGTATTCGTTTTTTAAATGCACCTGTATCAGGCTCAAAAGTCCCTGCAGCAAATGGGGAGCTAATCTTTCTAGTTGGCGGAAATAAAGAGGATTTGGAAGAAGTAACACCAATGTTGAAGGTAATGGGGAAAGAGATCCTGTACCAAGGGGAAGTAGGAAAGGGTTCCTCGATGAAACTCGTGATAAATTTAATGTTGGCACAATCCATGGCTGCTTTTGCGGAAGCTGTTTGTTTAGGTGAAGCAATGGGACTTAGTAAAGACATAGTGATAAATACACTTTTAAATGGCGCAACAACTGCTCCATTCATAAAAGGAAAAAAAGATAAATTATTGAAGAATGACTTTTCTGCAGAATTTCCGCTAGAGCATATGCAAAAGGATATGCAGCTTGTGTCAGAGGCAGCATATGCAAACAATTTGGCGATGCCAATTGCAAATGTAACAAAGGAAATTTATGCATTGGCAAAACAGCAAGGGCTAGACAAACATGACTTTTCAGCTATTTATCAATATCTGACAAAATAAGTAATAATAGCAAATAAGGAAGGAAAAATCATTTTTTTGTCGTATTTTATATAAAAAATGACCTAGTTGGTGAGTAATTTGTTGTCTGAGAAACTTATTTTAGATTTATTAATAACCCTATCTCCAATCCTAATTTATAGTGTTCTCTTAGAAAATAAAAATGCTAAGTACTCACCAATTATGTGCGGCACATTAGCAGGGATGGCTGCATTTTTGTGCATGGTCTTCACATATAAAAATTATGGACTAGAATGGGATCTGCGTTATGTCCCTATTATTCTTTCTTACTTATACTGTGGAGTCTTTTCAGGAGGCATCGCCACCTTTATTGTACTTGTAACTCGAACATTTTTGAGTGGTGGTAATTTGATTTTTGCTTATGTTGGTTGCTTTATAACCATTCTTATACCAGCCATAGTAAGTAGGAAGTTTTACCAATATAATCATGATAAAAGAATTAAAATAACTGTATTGGTAGGGATGTGGCCGATAATAATAGCGGTTGCAAGCTTGTTTTTGTTTGATTTCCTAAAAGGGGATCCTGCTCACTTTTTCTCATTTGGTTATGATCTTTTATTTTTAGGTTTTATACATTTTTTAAGTATTTGGATTTCTGCAAAACTAATGGAAGGTCTTAGTGAAAGACAGAAAATGAAGGCAGAAATAGAAAAAGCCGAAAAATTGAATACGTTAGGGGAACTTGCAGCATCAATTGCCCATGAGGTTCGTAATCCATTAACGGTTGTAAAAGGATTCTTACAACTCATGCAACAGGCTGAAAAAGGAAAGAATTATGAGTATCTATCCATAGTTTTGAATGAGTTAGGACGGGCGGAATCAATTATTAATGATTATTTGAATTTTGCTAAACCAAAGTTTGAAAAAATAGAGGAATTTGAAATAGTACATGCTTTAAATGAAATCATATTGTTATTAGAACCTTTAGCTCTTAAAAAAGGTGTTCTCCTTGAAAGTGATTGGGATTATAATAGCTTTCGCCTTATGACAGACCAAAATCAGCTGAAGCAAGCTTTAATAAACTTAATCAAAAATGCCATAGAAGCAACGGATAAGGACGGAAGGGTAGCCGTAAAATTACAAATACATAATAGAAGTGCCATAATTCAAATAATTGATACAGGTAAAGGCATGACCAAGGAACAGCTATCGCGAATGGGGACGCTTTTTTATACGACTAAGGAAAAAGGAACAGGTTTAGGGACATCTGTTTCTATGAGGATTATTGAAACAATGAATGGGAAGGTCTCATTTAAGAGTGAACCAAAGGTAGGGACGGAAGTAACTCTGGTATTTCCAATGGGAAAATAACTAGGTTAAATATATTGGTTGACATACCTATGTAACATGATATATTTAATTAGAATTCTAACTAAAAAGGTGAAGATATGGATAGTCAAATAAATAAAACTTTTGAATATTTATTGCGTTCAATAGTTATTAAAACTAAGCGCAAGGCTGATGAGAAGCTTGCTTCCTATGGATTAAATTCTCAACAAGGCAGGATGATTTCCTATATTGCGGAACACGAAGATGAGGGTCTAATTCAAAAGAATTTAGAAAAGGTTTTTCTCAGACGTGGAGCAAGTATAACCAGTATGATACAAGGATTAGAAAAAAGGGGATTTGTCAGCCGAAGAATTAGTCCAAATGATGAACGACAAAAATTACTTAATATCACACACAAGGGCAAAGAACTAATTGAAGAATTTGAACGTTTATTTGAGGAAATTGAGGAATCCATTACTGGTGGATTAACAACAGCAGAAGTTAAGGAATTCTATAGGTTGCTGACAAAGGTAGATAAAAATCTAGACTAATGAATTATAAATTTTTTTGAAGATATAGTTAGAATTCTAATTACTTTTAAAAAGATGAAAGTGAGGAATTGTTATGAAGCACAATGATCAGTATTACTTAGAAAATGCACCGATACAAAAGGCAATCGCACATTTATCCATTCCAATGATGTTTGGGATGTCAGTTGGGGTGCTCTATAACATTTTAAACGCATTTTTTATTGGTTTACTTCATAATACAGCCATGTTGTCTTCGGTAACTCTAGGGTTACCCATTTTCACTGTTCTAATGGCAATAGGAAATATTTTTGGCGTGGGGGGGAGTACGTATATTTCGCGTTTATTAGGTGAGAAGAAGGAGGAATCCGTAAAAGCTATTTCATCCTTTGTCTTCTATGGAAGCCTTATGGCAGGAATATTGGTATTCCTTGTCTTTTTTATTTTCATTAATCCAATCGTACATTTACTCGGTTCAGATTATGGTACATTTTTCATTACAAAAAACTACTCCATAGCCTTATTAGTAGGAAGCCCATTAATTATTGCTAACTTTGCAATGGAACAAATTGTTCGTTCTGAAGGTGCTACTAAGGTTTCGATGAATGGGATGTTTATCAATACTATTGCCAGTGTGATACTTGATCCCTTACTTATATTATTGTTTCACTTAAATGTTGTTGGAGCAGCAATATCTATGGGAATAGCAAATGGTGTATCACTTGGCTACTACTCGTGGTATTTGAATAAAAGAAGTGAGCATTTAACTGTTTCTTGGAAATCACTTAAGATAACAAAGTCGATTGCAAGTAATGTGTTTAAAATTGGAATTTCAGAGTTCTTATTATCCATCTTACTCATTATCTCAACACTCATGCTGAACCATTATTCGATTATGTATAGTGAGGATGTCATTGCAGGTTTTGGAATTGCTTTAAGAATTGTTCAATTTCCGGAATTTTTATGTATGGGCTTGTTCATGGGAGTAATTCCTATGCTTGCCTTTACGTACGGGGCAAAGAATATAGAGCGATATAAACAGACTATTAAACATACATTTCTTTCTATAGGTTTACTAGTTTTGGTCTTCTCAAGTATTGTGTTCTCATTAAGAACACATATAATCGAACTATTTAGTAAAAGTTTAAGCGTTGTGGAAATTGGAACATATATATTGACGGCAATGCTTATTTCAACAGTATTTAATGGGTTTACTGGTTTTTTTATTAGTATTTTTCAAGCTGCTGGAAAAACAAAGCAAGCTACGATTATGTCTGTAACACATGGCGCACTCTTTATTCCAATCATTATCATTTTGCACACCTACTTTGGTTTACATGGAATCATTTGGTCATTAACAGCTACAGAACTACTTACATGTTTAATGGGCATACTTCTATTTCTTTTTATGGGGAAAGAAGAACCTAATTTTAAAGAAGAGATTGCAGTTTAAAGAAAATGTATCTTGAAAAATGAAATAATTAAGTGAACTTTTTCACAGCTTTTTTGCTTTGATTTAGTTACTATATACAACGGTTCTCTTTTTACCAAAGAGGGCTTTTTTATTTTTAATAGTATATTTAGTTTTCCGAAATAGCTTTTATAAAATGTAAACGTTTTAAATTTTCTTAATGAATGCTTGATTTGTAAGGTTTTTACTTGGTAGTATTTTCAAATAAACTTATTTTTCAAAAAATATTGCTTTTTTAATAAATTAATAATATTATTCGTATATAAATTATTACAGAGATATTTGTCAGAACATTTAGACAAATAGACCACTAGAGGTGATGAAATGAATTTATTCAGGAAAAAGTCCATTCAGGCACTCATTAGAGAAACAGGGCAAAAAGATGTTACTCTAAAAAAGGAATTGGGGGCCTTTGATTTATCGATGTTAGGAATCGGAGCGATTATTGGAACAGGAATTTTCGTTCTAACAGGTGTTGCAGCAGCTGAACACGCGGGTCCTGCACTCGTACTTTCATTTGTTTTATCTGGTTTAGCGTGTGTGTTTGCTGCCCTTTGTTACGCAGAATTTGCATCAACCGTTCCTGTTTCAGGAAGTGCCTATACTTATAGCTATGCTACATTCGGCGAACTCATTGCCTGGATTCTTGGTTGGGATTTAATTTTGGAATATGGATTAGCTTCTTCCGCTGTTGCAAGTGGATGGTCTGGGTACTTCCAAGGGTTACTTGCCGGTTTTGGGATTCATTTTCCAACAGCTTTAACAAGTGCCTTTGATCCTGCAAAAGGAACTTTTATAGATTTACCAGCTATTTTAATTGTTTTATTAATTACTTTCCTATTAACTCAAGGAATTAAAAAATCAGCACGCTTTAATTCTATTATTGTTATTGTAAAACTTGCAGTTGTTATATTATTCATAGTGGTTGGTGTTTGGTATGTTAAACCATCAAACTGGACACCATTTATGCCATTTGGTTTCTCTGGTGTAACGGCTGGTGCAGCAACTGTTTTCTTTGCTTATATCGGTTTTGACGCAGTATCCACTGCTGCTGAGGAAGTAAAGAATCCGCAACGTAATATGCCAATTGGTATTATTGCATCCTTACTTGTTTGTACGGTTTTATATATTATCGTTTCAGCTATCTTAACTGGAATTGTTCCTTATAAATTACTAGATGTTAAGAATCCTGTTGCTTTTGCATTAAATTATATTCATCAGGATTGGGTTGCCGGCTTTATCTCTTTAGGAGCTATCGCAGGGATTACAACAGTTCTACTGGTTATGATTTATGGACAAACACGTTTATTCTATGCAATCAGTCGTGATGGATTATTGCCAAAAGTATTTTCAAAGGTTGATAAAAAGAAGCAAACACCGATTGTTAATACATGGATTACATGTCTATTAGTATCCATCTTTGCCGGCTTTATTCCCTTAGATAAGCTCGCTGAATTAACGAACATTGGTACACTATTTGCCTTCATGACGGTTGCGGTGGGTATTTTATATCTTCGTAAATCAAAAGAAGCACCAAAAACAGGCTTTAGAGTTCCATTTGTACCTGCAATTCCAATTCTAGCATTCATCTTCTGTGGATATTTAGCCCTTCAGTTACCTAAATTAACATGGGAAAGCTTCTTTGTTTGGTTGGTTATTGGATTAGTTGTTTATTTTGGATATGGAAGAAAGCATTCAACTTTGAACATTAGTAGTGATGCAAAGTTAAGAAAAATAAGCTAGCAATATATAAGAATTAATTTAGAAGAGAACTGCCGAAAAAGGTAAGTTCTCTTTTTTTTTTGTCTGTTATAGCTGAATGTTGATTTCACTGTGTTTGAAAAATAAATGGAAAAATTCCGTTTAAATTAGGAAATACCTATACTTTCCCAAAAATAAGGGGAGTTTTTCCGCTTGTATTATCCAAATCTTTGGATTTTGTCTTATTTAGAGCAGTTAATCGGAATATCTCCGATTATATCTGCTTCTTAAGTCTCCACTATGTACATTAGCCGGAAATTCTCCGTCTATGAATTCTCATACCTACGTGAAAATCAACAATGAATAATAACAGAGCCTTTGTATAAAATTTTCTTTGAAAAAAATATGTCGAAATTCATCGTTTTTTAACCTTTTTTGTCAAAATTTTCTTCGGAAATGGTAATATAGTATTGTATATAAAAATAATAAATTGGGGCGTTAGGTAATGAGGGACGAATCTGGTAGTTCAAAGTTAGTTCTTGAAGAAAAGAAAGCAATAAAGCTATTTTTGTGGTTATTTTATATTTTCTATTTTGCATTTGAACTAGTTTATTATTATCTAGATCCTTTGTTTACGAAAAAAGGAAAAATAGGTTTTCCACATGAAGGGTTAGGTATTTGGCTTTATGTCTTAGTGTTAGGATTGTTGGTTCCTGGGATTTATATCTATAAAAAAGGGAATCCCTACGTTATTAAATATCTGTACGTAGTTGGATATGTAATTTTTACGATGATTGATAACTTGATAACATATTGGGGGAATTCTAAGCCATTTGCTTCTGGTAGTATTGTTGAAGTCTTATTTATCGTTTTTTCGCCCATTTTTATCAATAAAAAGTATTTTTTTGTGTCCTCCTCCTTAGTAATTGGTAAGTTTGTATTACTAGGATTGATTTTACAGGATTCAAATACAATACCTCCAATTATCATTTATTTGATTATCGTGGCTATCGCCTCGATTGTGTTATTAAGATTTTATTCATATATTGGTTCTTTAAAGAAGGTTTACGAGGACCTCCGTCAAAAAGAAAAATTAGCCTTAGTTGGACAGATGGCAGCTGCTGTTGGCCACGAAATACGAAATCCTTTATCATCATTAAAAGGTTTTACTCAATTACAAAAAGAAAGGTATCCTGATACAAATGAATTTTATCCTATTATGATACAGGAAATTGATAGGATCAACTTAATAGTCAATGATTTAATGTACCTTGGGCAGCCTAAAAATATTCATTTTAGTAAAGAGGGTATTGAAGAGATTATTGCTTATACATTGTCAATCACTCAACAGCAGGCTCAAAGACAAAAGGTTATTGTTGAAACAATAATGGAAGGTCCGTTACCACCTATAGATTGTGATGGAAAACAATTAAAACAAGTATTTATTAATATGATTAAAAATTCAATTGAAGCAATGCCAGCTGGTGGTAAGTTAAAAATTAATGTAAAGGTATTTGGGGAAAATAAATTGTTAATTTCAATCCAAGATGAAGGATGTGGAATACCAGAAGAAGATATTCCAAATTTAGGAGAACCCTTTTATACAACTAAAAAGGACGGAACCGGTTTGGGACTAATGGTAACTAAACAAATTATTAAGGAACATAATGGAGAAATAAAAATTGAAAGTATCCTTGGTAAAGGGACTGTAATGAAAGTAGTGTTACCTATAATTCAACTATAAAAATTGTTTCCTAAAAAATACATAAATCATACTTTTTATGTATTTTTATAGAAATGGAAATATATTATAATAGTGGAAACGATAGAAATTTACATTTTTTTTGCAAAAATCTAAGAATTGTTTGGAATTTCGTCGAAATAAAAGTTTACATCTTAAAAACCTAACGTGAGGTTAATACATGTTAAAAATTCAAAACAGTACTGATTTAAGAAATGAGGAAGAAAGTACTTTAAAGTGGTTTTTGTTTTTATTTTATACCATTTCTGTCTTGTATGATCTCTTTTATGATATAGTTATGCCTAAGTTTATTACGCATTCAAAGATAGATGTACAAAATGTATTTGGATATTGGATTTATATTTTCCTCTTTGGACTAATTCCAGTAGCCCATTATTTATTCAAGCAAAAAAAACATTATCTAGTAAAATATATTTATTTTATTACCTATGTTTTTTTGGTAGTTATTAATGAATCTGTATTAAATCTTGGTAAGTCAGGAACATATGGTACCGGAAATGTAGTAGAGATTTATTGGCTATTACTTGCTCCGATATTTGTAAGCAAACGGTTTTTTTGGACTGTTTCAGCAGGTTTAATTTTTAAATATGTACTTGTTGGAATTATTATTTCATCACCTAATGTTTTTTTTCCTATCACGATGATTATAATTTTTTCAACTTTTGCTTTTATTTTATTGAACCGTTTCTTAGCATATGTTGAAGCTGTGAAAAAATCTTATAATCAACAGCTTGAAGGAATTGTAAAAGGAGTAATAGCAACGTTAGAGCTAAAAGATCCTTATACAAGAGGACATAGTGAAAGAGTGGCTGGATATGCCTTGGTTTTAGCGAAGGAAATTGGAAGATTTTCAGAGGAAGAGTTACTGTCTTTTAACTATGCATGTTTACTTCATGATATTGGTAAAATTAATATCCCTGATCATATTTTAATGAAGCCTTCAAGTCTTACTAAAGAAGAATATGAAACTATAAAATCACATCCAACCGTTGGAGCAGAGGCTGTTTCAAAGGTCTCTGGCTTCCAGGAAAATATTGAAGTCATCCGCTCACATCATGAACGCTGGGATGGACAGGGATATCCTGATCAATTAAAAGGGGAGGAAATACCTTTCCTTGCCCGTGTTACAGCTATTGCGGATGCATTTGATGCAATGACTTCTTCAAGGTCTTATAGATCGGCTTTATCGGTTGATGAGGCATATCGTAGAATCATAGATGGGGAAGGTACACAATTTGATCCCCAATTAGTTCATTCTTTTCAAAAAGTTTTTCCAATATGGGTTAGGATTCATAAGGAAATAACTAATAACACTGAAAACAATTTTAATAAAATTGTTGAAGAAATTATTTAAATTTTAGGGGGTAAAATATTATGAAATTAATTAGATTTCTAATGCTCATTGTTTCCTGTTGGTGGTGTTTGTGGTGGCAACCATAAACCGATACTGTTGATAGTGGCCCCACTTTTTTGGGTCCACTATTTTTTTTAGAAAAATAGTTGTGACAAAATTATGTCTAAATAAAAAATATTAGGGGTTTTTCCCTTACATGATGAGGGAGTTCCCCTATTCTGATAACACTGACGTTTTTCTTACAATGATAGTAAGAAAACGTCAGTGTTATTTTTTTGCTAATAGGAAAGGAACCAATTTCAATAAAATGATTCCTTTCCTAACGCATCAGTGCAACTAGGCAATTGCCGGCACCAAGGCTTGGCACTTACCAAGTTTTCTATAAGGAGGAGAAAAGATGCAGACAAATATGTCATCTCAAGCAAAGTCTGGAAGATCGATCAATGATGCTTTTGCTTCCCATTTTGCAAAGTCAGTGTTTTTAACCATTGTAGGTCTTGCGGTCTTAACGTTTATTGGTACAAGAATGTTTACGCATATAGACTTGAATCTTTACGGATATATGGTTGGTACTATTGTTTTTATTGGGGGCTTCTTTTATAGATTTATTGCGTGGGGAGAAAGACCGCCAACGAAAAATATAATTAAAAAGGGCTTGAAGCTTTTATTTAGAAGGAATACAGCAAAAACAGCATTTAACCACTTAGCCATTTTTGATTTTATTCGTAATCGGGGAGTTTACCGATGGATTCAACATATTTTAATTGGTTGGGGTTGTGTCCTTGCCTGTTTAGTTACCTTCCCCCTCGTATTTGGCTGGATGTACTTTACCATGGAGGAAAACGGTTATTATACCATCGTTCTTTTCGGGATGAATGTCATGAAGGTAAATGCAGAGGGTGTCATTGCCTTTTTCTCCTATAATGCGTTGAATATAGCAGCCGTCATGGTTATAGCTGGTGTTTGTATGGCTCTTTACCGCCGCTTGAAAAATATGCAGGCACGAGCAGAACAAACATTCATTTATGATTTCTTGCCATTATATATGCTTTTATTTGTTTCCATTACAGGCTTGTTACTAACCTTTATGAATATAGTTATGCATGGTCATGGACAGCCGATTATGTCCTTAATTCACCAATTTTCCGTTATTGTCACATTGATCTATTTGCCATTTGGAAAGCTTGCTCATATACCTTTCCGTCCAATGAGTGTCCTTGCACGAAATTATCGTGAACATTATGGGGAGCAATCCATGAAGGAATGTAAAGTATGTGGAGATAAATTTGTTTCGATTGAACAATCAAATGATGTGATTCAAGTGCTAGGAATCAATGATATTGAATTTGAAATGAAGGAAGGCTTCCATCTTGCTGAGCTTTGTTTGCCATGTCGAAGAAAATATCGAATTTCAAGATTTTCAGGATTCCCTACACATCAGATCAAAGTGAAGGAGGCTAACCAGAATGCAAAGGGATAAGTTTTTTAAAGAAATCGAAAATGTCCGTCATCCAAATGAAACATTAATTAAAACCCATTGTGCATACTGTGGAATGCAGTGTGGGATGAATTTAAGGGTAAATACTCAAACGAATAAAATTGTTGGGGTTGAACCACGTTATGACTGGCCAGTTAATGTAGGGAAAATGTGTCCTAAGGGCGTAACGGCATATCAGCAAACAAACCATGATGATCGTATCCTAAAACCATTAATCAGGGACGATGCTTCATTAAAAGGGACTACAAAGGGATTCCGGGAAGCATCATGGGATGAGGCCTATGATTTGGTTGCGTCAAAGTTTAAGGAACTTCAAGATCAATATGGAAAAGATTCATTATCTGTTTTCAGTGGAGTTTCGATGACGAATGAAAAATGTTACCTAACGGGTAAATTTGCAAGGGTTGCTATGCAGACTCGTTATATAGACTATAATGGCCGTTTCTGTATGTCTAGTGCAGCGGGTGGATTCCTGCGTTCATTTGGGGTTGACCGTGGTTCTACTCTTCCTTGGACTGATATCCATGAAACAGACTGTTTATTTATTGCCGGAAGTAATACCGCTGAGTGCCATCCTACTTCCATGTTCCGTGTATGGCATGTACAGGAAAGAGGAGGCTACCTAATCGTTGCAGACCCTCGTGAAACTCCAATTGCTAGACGGGCAGATGTTCACTTAGATTTAAGGCCGGGAACAGATTTAGCACTTGCAAACGGGATTTTAAATCTATTAATCCAGAATGGCTATGCTGATGAGGAATTTGTTAACGACCATACAAACGGTTTTGAAGAAACAAAGGAACTTGTAAAAGAATTTACACCAGAATATACAAGTGAGCTGACAGGAGTATCACCGGAAAAAATTATTCGTGCTGCTGAAATTTACGGAAAAGCACCGAATGCGATTGTCATGTTTGCACGGGGTATTGAACAACAGCATAAAGGGGTAGACAATGTATCGGCTTATACGAATATGGCTTTGGTAACCGGCAAAATTGGCCGTCCTAAAGCAGGTGTGGCAACATTTACGGGGCAAGGAAATGGACAGGGCGGCCGTGAGCATGGTCAAAAATCTGATCTTCTCCCAGGTTATCGTAAGTTAACAAATCCAAAACATGTTGAAGAAGTGTGTCAGGTTTGGGGAATAACACCGGAAGAAATGCCACAGCCCGGTGTCTCTGCTTATGAAATGTTCGAATTAATGGAGGAAAAGACCATTCGCGGATTGTATCTGCTTTGCTCGAATCCTGCTGTTTCTGCTCCAAATCAAAACTTTGTGCGTAAAGCATTAAAGGGATTAGATTTTATGGTTTGCTCGGACTTCTATCTTTCTGAATCCGCCGAATATGCTGATGTCATTCTTCCATCTGTTACATGGTCTGAGGATGAAGGAACGGTAACAAACTTGGAAGGCCGTATTATAAAAATTAATAAAGCTCAAGAACCAATAGGTGAATCAAAGCCTGACTGGCAAATTCAAGTTGAGCTAGCTGAAAAGCTTGGTAGAGGAAAGTATTTCTCCCATTTAAAAACAGCCAGTGATGTAGCTGATGAATTCCGCTTGGCTTCAAAAGGCGGTTATGCAGATTACTACGGGGCAACCTGGGATAAAATTGACAAACAGGACGGGGTATTCTGGCCATGTAGAGATGAAAATGACCCAGGTACACCACATATGTTCTTAGATAAAAAGTTTTATCATCCAGATGGAAAGGCAAAAATTTGTGCGCTACCATACCGTCCTCCTGCTGAAGAACCAAATGAAGAATATCCATTACGTTTAACTACAGGTCGTGTCGTCTTCCATTATCTATCAGGAAACCAAACAAGAAGAATTCAATTCCTACGCGACATGTGTCCTGAACCATATGTAGAAGTACATCCAGAAACTGCGGCAAAATATCATATAGAGCATGAAGAACGTGTTCGTCTATTCTCCCGTAGAGGGGAAGCAGTCTATAAAGTGAAAATTACAGAGGCAATTCGTAAGGATACAGTTTTTGTGCCGTACCATTTTGGTCATGAACAATCTATTAACCTATTAACGATTCCAGCTCTTGATCCGATTTCACGTATGCCGGAATTTAAAGCATGTGCAGCGCAAATTGAAAAACTAGAAATGAAGAAGGTGCAGTGATGAAAAAGAGGCTCTATTTAGAACTTGAAAATTGTATAGGATGTCGTTCATGCCTTGCAGCATGTACACAGTGTGGTGGACATGAGCAGCGCAATCGAAACTATGTTTACGATGTGAACCCTTTTGTCAATCGGCAAACAATGCCTCTTATGTGTCTTCACTGTGTAAATCCTGCTTGTGCCAGAAGCTGTCCGGCACAAGCAATCCAAATTCATGAAACAGGGGCTGTTCTTTCTGCTCTTGTTGAGAAATGTATTGGCTGTCAAAACTGTACAATTGCTTGTCCATATGGAATACCAAAATTTGATACAGAACAGAACCTTATGTATAAGTGTGATATGTGTATTGATCGCTCGAAGGACGGAATTCCGCCTATGTGTGCAAGTGTATGTCCGTCAAATACGATTCAATGGCTGTCAGATGAAGAAATTGAAGCAAAACAACGCCAATTTAATCTTAATAATGGAAAATGGGTAACAAGTATGCCTTATTTAGAAGGTGAAACAAATGTTAAAGTGAATCTCCCTGGTATTTTGCAGGGTGTCACGAAATTGTTTTAAGGAGGGATGAAAAGCATGTCAGATAAAAATAATAAAATCCCGTTTAATGAGGATAATTACACCCATAATATCAATCGTAATAATGAAAGAAAGCTTGATCGAAGAGGCTTTATGAAAACACTTGTAGGGGCAGCGGGAGTGTTTGCAATCTCCTCTCTTCCATGGGGTACACTGGCAGCCAAAGAATTAACAGGGCTTAGTGATAAAAAATATCCAAAACAAAAAATTACAGATGTAAAATCGATTGCAGTTGGGGATGCAGTGGACTTTGCTTTCCCCGGAGAACATGATAGTGCCATTCTCATTCGATTGTCAGAAAATAAATATGTAGCATATCAAAATGCTTGTACACACCTTCGTTGTCCTGTTTTTTGGAATAAGAATGAAGAAGAAATGATTTGTCCTTGTCACCATGGAAAGTTTAATGTACAAACAGGTGAGCCAATAGCAGGGCCACCAAGACGTCCGTTGCCTGAAATTCAAGTGAAAATAGAGAACGGAGCCATTTATGCCGTGAGGGTGAAACGTTATGAAGCATAAATATAGGAATGTTGTCCTTCTCCTCGCTGTTTTAATGTTAAATATTATTTTTACTCAGTATATGGTTCATCAGTACTTTTTTGAACACTATAAAAATTCGTTAATAGCGGCAATTATTAATGTCGGACTATTCCCTATTGCCTTCATCATTTATAAAAATGATAAAAAAGGTGTGAGCACGAATGAATAATGAGACATATATTGATTTTTGTTTTATTCGAAAAGAATCAGGGGAATTTTCCGATGAAATCGATCAATTACTAAAAACGATTTTTAATGGAAAAAGACTAAATTGGTATCTTGAGGAAAAAATAATAGAAGATACTGAGATGGTTGTGGCAGAGATTAAAGGTATGAGCAATTGGGTTTCAGAGGAAGAAACGATTCAGTTTCTTGAAAATCAAGCAGGGGAAAAATTTTGGGACTATCTACAGGGCTATAAAATTTTTATTTATCCCAATGTGAGAGGATGTAATAGCTGTGGAACCCATTAATTTAAATGACTTACAGCGGTTTATTAATACTCCGGTTGAAATATTTATTCAAGATGCAGAGGGAGGGGATCAGGCTCCTTCTGTCAAAAAAAACATAAAAAAAATTCAACTTTGTCCTGATGAAACACATATTAGATTCTACTTTGATGATTTTTATTTTTTAGCAGTACCAATAGCTAGTGATATAATTGAAACAGAAACAGAATGGTCGACCATTGATCAGGACAGCGGCCTTAATTATCATTTTAAAAAGGTGCAGGGGTAAGTAAAACCTGCCTTTTTTTGATTTTTTAAGGTAGGTTGTACGAATTCAAAAAAAAGTTTTCTTTAGCATTTAGGAATATTTGCTCTATACTTTTTGGTAGGGGGATTTTCATGAAACCATTACCTTCTAATCATCAAATTAGTTCATATATCATACAATCTCAGGAAGAAGAAATTAAGCGGATCGCCACAGAGCTTCATGAAGGAGTAAACCAAAATCTTTATAGTCTTTTGACTGGTTTGAAGGTTTTGGAAACAGGGGTCATAAAACCACATATGAAGATGTATGCTAGGGAAATGTCACAGCTGTTAGAAAAGACCATTCAAGAAATGAGGATGCTTACAGTAGAATTGCATCCGCCAACCTTAACCACTCTTGGTTTAGTAGCTGCTATGAAAAGTTATTGTAAACTTTATACATCAACATTTGGTATCTTAATTGATCTTGAGTCAAATGGTGTAGAAAAACCAATTTCTGAACTCAAAAAAATATCCGTTTTTCGAGTATGCCAGGAGGCTCTTGCCAATATTGCTAAATATGCCGATACCTCTAACGCAAAAGTTGTATTTACTTGGAATGAGGAAAAGCTGCATATTCATATTTATGATTTTGGCAGAGGGTTTCAAATAAATGAACAACAAACCGAGCACTCCTTCTTTGGAATTGCAGCTATGAAGGAAAGAATGCTTCTTGCTGGAGGAGAGTGTATCATTTCCTCTAAAATAGGAGAAGGGACATCCATTGAAATATTTTTGCCCTTTTTTGAAAGTTGTGAAGGCTTTGGTGAAACTTAGCTTTTCTTTTACCGTCTTTATTTTGTATAGTTTGGTTCTTTGTTGGCAAAGAGCTAGGGGAGGTTTTATATGATAAAAATTCTTCTTGTTGATGATCATGCTGTTGTAAGAATGGGGTTGTCCATGCTGCTAAATGCTGATCCAGAGCTGCAGGTGGTAGGTGAGGCATCCGAAGGAAATGAAGGAATTGAAAAGGCGCATAAATTAAAACCGGATGTTGTGGTGATGGATTTAAGTATGCCTCATGGAAAAGACGGT
Organism: Bacillota bacterium; assembly: GCA_030705955.1. Taxonomy (GTDB): domain Bacteria; phylum Bacillota; class Bacilli; order Bacillales; family Cytobacillaceae; genus JAUZPL01. The sequence goes on from JAUZPL010000003.1 coordinate 106,170, forward strand.
CTATCGGCAACAGTAGAATTAAAGAAACAAATGCCAGAGGTGAATATTCTTATATTAACCATGCATGATGATGAAGAATATTTATTTAGGGCTATACAAGCAGGGGCTTCAGGCTGTATTTTAAAAAGTGCTCCACATGATGAATTAATTACAGCAATCCAATCAGTTTCCAAAGGTGATGCTTACCTTCACCCTTCTGCAACCAAAAGATTGATGGAGGAATACCTTGGGAATATAAGGAACGGCAGCACAGACACGTTCAATCTTTTATCAGAAAGAGAGAAAGAGGTGCTAACCTTTGTTGCAAAAGGCTTTTCAAATAAAGAAATTGCTGAGCAATTAGTGATAAGTGTAAAAACCGTTGAGACACATAAAGGCAATTTAATGGAGAAGCTCCAAATGAAAACACGACCAGAATTAGTAGAATATGCGGTAAAAAAGGGGTTACTGGGCTATGGAATTTAAGGAGACAAGCTCAAAATGATTGATCTGGACGAATTAAAACCTGTTGTAGAGACATGTAATCAATTGATGAACAAAATGAACATAGAATTTGCAGGGCTTGCGATTCAGAATAAGACAGGCCCAGATATTAGATGGCACTATGCTTTAGGTAATTTGAATGATAAATATAAAAGAATAACAGTTCGCTATGGAAAGGGTATCGCTGGGAAAGTAATCTCTAGTGGAAGCCCAATGATGATAGTTGATTTTCCCCATAACATCCTAGGAAAAACAATTGATTATCCTATCATTCTTGCAGAAAAGCTTATCTCTTCTTATGCTTTTCCGTTATTTTTCAATGCTGTCCCAAAAGGAGTAATAGTGGTTGGTAAAAGAATGAAGTATTCTTTTTCAGAAGATGAACAAGAAATAGTTAAAGAAGCAGCTCATTCATTAGAAGAGAAGTTACAAGGCTTTATTTTTTAAGTGAAGGAGGCTTTGGAAAAATGGATAAAGATATGCAGCAGCCTTCGACAAAGCACGCCAACCTTGAAATTGAACTAAGAAAATCAATTCAAGAGCTTATGGATGTAAAATTTGCCCTTGATGAATCATCCATTGTGGCCATCACGGATGCCCAAGGTAAAATAACGTATGTGAATGATCAGTTTTGTCTTGTCTCTAAATATTCTAGAGATGAATTAATCGGCCAAAATCATCGAATCATTAATTCAGGTTACCATACTAAGGAATTTTTTCATGTCATGTGGAGAACCATTGGTTCTGGACAGGTATGGAAAGGAGAAATACGTAATAAAGCAAAGGATGGATCCTACTATTGGGTAGATACCACGATTGTTCCGTTTTTAGATGATAGTGGAAAACCCTATCAATATTTGGCCATACGCTATGAAATTTCTGAGAGAAAACGGGTAGAAGAAGAGCTTCAAAAAATGATGACTAGAATTATTGATGTACAGGAGGATGAACGCAAACGATTGTCCCGCAATTTACATGATGGTATCGGACAAAATTTGTATAGCCATCTGATTACGATTAATCGTCTGCTATCAGAATTAAATCATCCACTGCTTAGACAAATGCAGGATGAGGCAACACAATTGATAGAGGAAATCCGTGAAATTTCTTGGGAGCTTAGGCCATCTGTTCTCGATGATCTTGGATTGGTACCGGCAATCCGTTCCTTTCTAACCCGATTTTCAGACCATTATGATATTGATGTGTATTTTGATTGTGCTTTAAATCATCGCCTTGATATTAGTATTGAATTAACGATATATCGAATTATCCAGGAAGCATTAACAAATATCAGGAAGTATGCAGAAGTGAATGAGGCAACGGTTACAATAAGAGAAATGGAAAACGCCATAAGAGTTATGGTCGAGGATAATGGTGTTGGTTTTGAACGAAAAGGACAATCCTCAGGGGTTGGACTCTTTAGTATGGATGAACGTGCAAGGTCAGTCGGGGGAGAGCTATTTATTTATTCTTCACCAGGAAAAGGAACAAAGGTTATTTTTGAGGTACCGGTTAAATTGGTGAAGGCGTGAAACAAATCACGCCTTGCTTTAATGATTAAATTCTTTCTAATGAATTGGAATATAGCCAACCTCCTTGATAAGTTTTTGTCCTTGTGGTCCTTGCATCCATTTTAAGAAGGGTTCAACCATTTTTTTGTGGGTATCTTGCAGACTTATAGCATACAAATTAACAACATATGGGTACTTTCTATTTTTAATATTTTCAGCAGATGGACTTACGTTATGAATAGAAAGTAATTTTATGTCATGGTTTGGATTCATTCCAGTAGCAAAGAATCGGAAGGAGTATCCAATCGCATTTTTGTAATTCCGATAATTAGCTACTTGCTCCATTATTTCACCCATTCCGCTAATTTCTTCTTTTAGGGGCTCCATTAGCGGGGTTGTTCCCATAAACTTCTCCATTATCGTTTGACTTCCTGAATTTTTTGGTCTTTGGAAGGCCCTGATTTTGTTGTCCTCCCCTCCTACCTGATTCCAATTTGTAATCTTCCCCGAGTAAACATCCTTAATTTGTTGAGAATCTAGATTATTGACTGGATTTTTCTTATTTACAAAGAAAACAAAGGCTTCTTTTCCAATAGGGGTTAGCTTTACTTGTTTTCCCGCTTGTTTGGCCATATTCTCCTGTTCTTTTGAGGGCTGTGCTCCAAAAAAAATGTCTACTTCTCCATTCATCAACCTCTCAAATCCGTTTATGGTGTTCGTGAAATCTACTATTTCATAAGCACTGTTCATGCTATTTACTTTATTAATATTTTTATAGGTTGCTTTTGCAAAAGCTGCATAGACAGGATAGGCTGCCTCGGCACCATCCAATATGGGCATATCCATAGGATTTTCCACGATAAAGCTAGCTTTCTTATTTAATGTTGGCAAAATATTTTTTGGATTGGTTACATAATAAGGCTGTAAATCAATATCAGAATATCCATTTGCATAATTGAAACCATAGGATGGCAGGATGGTTTGACTTCGTTCCCAAAGAACCAGCACATTTACAGTTATACATATAATAAGAGGGATTAGAGCTAAAAGAAAGGACTTAAATTGGGATTTCAAGTTAATGCTTTTTCTCTGAGGAAAATAAAAGCCAACAAGAAGGGTAAAAAAATATGTAAACGGAACAAAAAAGATCATTAAAAATTGCCCATTTAAACTTGAAAGTGCACTGTTTAGAAAAAAAGGAATTTCAAGGTAAATAAAGATGTTCCATAAGCTGTTTCCAAAATAACCCTTTGTTAATAGCATGAGGACTGTAGCTGTAAATACCGTTAGGAATAGGGGAGAATAGATAATGAAAAAATGTTTCCAAGAAGTAAGTGGCTTTAATTGTGTTTTTTTTTCAAAAAAGTATCCAGAAATTGCCCCTCCAACAAGATGGACTAATAGTACTAATATATATCCATAAAAGGTGATGGTCATTGATAAGAATATGCCGGCAATGGATAGGATAAATGGAACAAGAATGAAATGTAAAACTAAAAGTAGTGAATTCTTCTTCACAAAAATAATACCCCCTTTTTTAGCTTATAGGAAAGTTTAACGTTATTAACGCACTAAAGCATGTTAACTTCCGTTATTGAAATCAACTCTTAAATCGCATAAGAAAAACTAAGGCATTCGCCTAAGGACTTGGCAAATGCCAAGTTTTTCTAATATTTAGTGTAATTTTACACCAAAGTATATTGTATGTATATTACTTTATATGAAAAAATTTACAGAAATAAAAAAGCCGTCGATAACCCATATGCCTCCACAGTATAAAAAAGACATGCGAAGAAAAATCTTCACATGTCTTTTAAGCATTTTATAATTTAAAAGAACTTTTTAAAGAAACAATTCGATTAAATACAAGTTTTTCTTTTGTTGTCATTTTCGGATCTACATTAAAATACCCATGCCGGAAGAATTGAAATTTGTCTTGAACCTTCGTTTCTGCCATATTTGGTTCAACAAAACCTTGTAAAATCTCGATGGAATTTGGATTCACATGATCAAGGAATGTCTTTTCCTCTCCTTCTGAATCATCTTCTCCTGTTTCATCTAAAATTAATGGTTCGTATAATCGGAATTCAGCTGGAACAGCTACACTTGCTTCCACCCAGTGGATCGTTCCTTTTACTTTACGCCCTGTGAAGCCTGTCCCGCTTTTTGTTTCAGGATCATACGTACAATGCAGTTCAATTACCTCACCGTTTTCATCCTTAATAAATTCCTCACATTTAATGAAATAAGCATGTTTTAAGCGAACCTCATTACCAGGGAATAAACGATGATATTTAGCTGGAGGATTCTCCATAAAATCATCTTGCTCAATATAAATTTCACGAGAGAATGGGATTTTACGCATACCCATTTCTGGAACTTCTGGATTATTTTCTGCATCAAGCCACTCTACTTGTCCCTCAGGATAGTTGGTAATAACAATCTTAAGGGGTCTTACGACGCCCATTGTTCTTGGTGCTTTTAGTTTTAGATCCTCTCGAACAAAATGGTCAAGCATTTGGGAATCAACAGCGCCAGATCCTTTGGAGACGCCAGTTTCACGAACAAATTCCCGAATAGATGCAGGAGTAAAGCCTTTTCTTCTCATTCCAGAAATAGTTGGCATACGCGGATCATCCCAGCCATCTACAAAGCCTTCATCAACAAGTTTTTTCAGCTTACGCTTGCTCATTACTGTATTGGTAATGTTTAAACGGCCGAATTCAATTTGCTGCGGCTTGCTATCCATCTCACAATTTTCGACAACCCAATTATATAATGGTCGTTGATCTTCAAATTCTATCGTGCAAATGGAGTGTGTGACACCTTCTATGGCATCCTCAAGAGGATGGGCGAAAGCATACATTGGATAGATGCACCATTTGTCACCAGTGTTATGATGGGTGGCATGTGTAATGCGATAAATAATCGGATCGCGTAAATTTATGTTTGGGGAACCCATATCAATTTTTGCACGAAGTACTTTTTCCCCGTTGCCGTAATTGCCACTACGCATTTTTTCAAAAAGCTCAAGGTTTTCTTCTACTGAACGGTTTCGGAATGGGCTTTCTTTGCCGGGCTCAGTTAAAGTACCCCTGTATTCGCGAATCTCATCTGCAGAAAGATCATCCACATAAGCAAGCCCTTTTTTAATTAATAAAACAGCATGGTTATACATTTCTTCAAAGTAATTGGATGCGAAGAATAAACCGTCCCAGTCAAACCCTAGCCATTTTACATCTTCCTTAATGGAGTTTACATATTCAATATCTTCTTTTGCGGGGTTGGTATCATCAAACCTAAGATTTGTCAGGCCGTTAAACTCGTCTGCTAATCCAAAATTAAGAATAATGGATTTTGCATGTCCAATATGTAGATAACCATTCGGTTCAGGAGGAAATCGGGTTATAACTTTGTCGTGTTTACCCGTTTCTAAATCCTTAATTATAATATCTTTAATAAAATTAGACGTATTATTATGGTCCACCTTTTTTCAACCTCTTTCATCATATTACTTCTTATATAACATAAATAATGATATTTTTCCATTCTTCCCATGATTTCATTAAAATTGAATAGCACTATATTTTAAAAATTCTTCATAAAAGGTTACAATAGATGGCATCAAATTAAATGGAGGAATGATAGTATGATTAACTTCGGAACAGTTGGAACAGGATGGATTACTTCCTCTTTTATAGAAGCTGCCCAGGCAAGCAAACAATTACACTTAACTTCTGTATTCTCAAGGTCTGAAGAAAAGGCAAGACTCTTGGCAGATACATATGGTGCCTCTACTATATTTACCAGTATCGAGGAAATGGCAAAAAGCAGTGAAATTGATGCTGTTTATATTGCTTCACCAAATTCAATTCATTATTCTAATACATTAACATTTTTAAAAAACAAAAAACACGTCATTTGCGAAAAACCAATTTTTTCAAATATAGCCGAATCTGATGAAGCATTTCGAATTGCTGAAGAAAATGGTGTCTTTTTATTTGAAGCCATCCGGAATATCCATACCCCCAATTTTAAAATTTTAAAAGAAAAGCTTTCTATGGCGGGTGATGTTAGAAGTGCCATTTTGCCATATATAAAATATTCGTCCCGATATGATTTATATTTGCAAGGGGAGGAGCCAAATATTTTTTCGAGTAAATATTCTGGTGGGGCATTAGTGGATTTAGGCGTTTACCCTATCTATTTAGCTGTCGGCTTGTTTGGAGAGCCAAAGAAAGTTTCCTATCATCCTGTAAAATTGAGAAGCGGGGTAGACGGAAGTGGGACACTTGTTTTAGAATACCAAGATTTTGTTTGTACTATTCTGTGCTCAAAGGTTTCACACTCTACTATTTTATGTGAAATTCATGGTGAAGCAGGAACCTTTGTATTAGAGGATGCAGCCCCCATTTCAAAAATTGAATTCATTGACAGCCATACAAATGATGGGCAAGCCCTCAGTGTTTTGCAGGAAGAAAAGGATATGGTCTATGAATGCTTAAATTTTGTCCGGATTATTGAAACAAAAGATCATACGGAATATGAAAAACTGAAAAAATGGAGTCAAATTGTACTCCAAATTACAGAAGAAGCGAGAAAACAAAACGGAATTATTTTTGCATCCGAGAAATGACGTATGTAACCCTTGCCCAAGCAATGACAAGTCAATTTTATCCGCGAAAATTAGGAGTTTATCCGCGAAAATTTCGACTTATCCGCGAAAAAGTAGCAAATATCCGCGAAAATTTAAAATTATCCACGGAACGAAAAAGATCCCCCAATCAAAAGGGGATCTTCCCATTTTAAGATGCCTTTTTCATTTCTAATTCAGTTGAAATGAAAGTTCGATTGAATTTTTCCAATACAGAGCCGATAGCTCCCCCGACAATTGCGGGTACAACCCAGCCAAGACCAACTGATGCAAATGGCAAGGTACCCATTACCGATTGGATTCCATGAAGATTTACTCCAAACATTTTCAATCCATCATTTAAACTCACAATTCCTGTTAGAAGCATTGTTCCAGCATAAACCTTTTGAGAGCCTTTAAAGAAGAATGAAAGAGTAACGAGAAGGATTGTTAATGGGTAGGCCATGACAAGGAATGGAACAGAAACAAAAATAATTTGGTTTAAACCTAAATTAGCAATTAGAAAACTAACAACAGTTACTACAGTTACGACTAAACGATAACTTGCTTTTGGATAGATTTTAGAAAAGTATTGTCCACAGGCAATGGTTAATCCTACACATGTTGTGAAGCAGGCTAAAGTGAAAATTAAGCCAAGCAAGACCTTTCCACCGGTTCCTAATAAAATAGTAGAGGCCGAAGATAACAAGGAAGTTCCATTATCAAATGTCCCATAAGAAGCCATCTTTGCCCCCAAGAATCCAATAGCTAAATAAACGAGAGCAAGAGCCGTTCCTGCCACAATCCCGGCTTTTACTGTATAGGATGTTAATTCCTTTTTATTACTGATTCCTTTTTGTCTAAGAGTGGTCAAGATGACAATTCCAAAGGCAAGAGCAGCAAGTGCATCCATTGTAGTGTAGCCGTCAATAAATCCTTTAAATAGAGAAGCACTTTGGTAATTTTTCGTGGGTGCAGTTAAAGGGTGATGAAGCTTAACAAAGCCTGTTACACATAAAACAACGATTGATAATAGTAAGGCAGGGGTAATCCACTGACCCATGTAATCTACTAATTTTGTTGGATTCAAGCTTAAAAAATATACAAGCAAGAAGAAAACAACGGTAAAAAGAAGTAGTAATGTTGATTGCCCAAATGATGCTGCGCCTAAAAATGGTTTGAACCCCATTTCATAAGCTACATTGGCATTGCGTGGAATTCCAAAGAATGGTCCAATGGACAAATAAACAACAATGGTGAAAATGGTACCAAATAACGGATGGACCCGATTTATTGCAAGAACATTTTTTAAAAGTATTTCCAGGAAGCGTTTCCATTACTAATCTATCAATGATAAAAAAATTATGAATTTTTTTAGTATGGGGTTGTGAATCTTTTATGAACTACATCGTGTAGATGATTTAAATCACTTACCCAGTATTTGGCTCTCATTATAGTTAGAGTATTGAAAGATTGGAGGAGACGAGATGAAATCAAGGAACTGGTATTACAAACAGTTAAAGCGTAAGCCTGTCCAAATTACAAGACACTCTATACAAGCAATATTCCTATTATTTTTATTATATGTTGGCTTAAGATTTTATCAATTTTACATGCATTTTGAATCACTAGGAGCTAAGCCTTATGTTCCACGGCCATCGGCAGTTGAGGGTTTTCTGCCGATTAGTGCTCTAGTATCCTTTCATGTTTGGTCTTCAGGCGGAGGTTTTGATAAAATCCATCCAGCTGGTTTAGTCCTATTTACGTTTATTGTTGGTTCAGGATTTCTTTTTAGAAAATCCTTCTGCAGCTGGTTTTGTCCAATTGGAACAGTAAGTGAATGGACTGGGATGCTAGGAAAAAAGATTTTTAAAAGGAATTTTGACATACCTACTTGGTTAGCATGGATTTTAAGTTCATTAAAATACTTATTGCTTTTAGTTTTCTTAAGTATGGTAGTTTTTAATATGGATTTATACTCAGCCAAAGCATTTTTAGTGGATCCTTACAATAAAGTTTCAGATGTTAAAATGCTGCTATTCTTTGTAAATATTGGGGGCTTTGCACTGAAGTTTATTATTGTGATGTTTATATTATCATTATTTTTCAAAAACTTTTGGTGCCGTTTCCTTTGCCCATATGGAGCATTGATTGGTCTAGGCTCTATTTTCAGAATTACAAAGATTCATAGAAATGAAGATACATGTACAAATTGCGAAATGTGTACAAAGGTTTGTCCATCAAGAATCAAAGTTTCAAAGAAAATAACCGTGAACTCTCCTGACTGTACTGCATGCATGCAATGCGTAGAGGCTTGTCCAATTAAAGATACATTGAATATGACGGTTGTGAATAAAAAGGTAAATAAATGGTTTATTCCTGTTGCATTTATCGTATTATTCTTCCTGGTTGTCGGATTTGCAAAACTTACTGGACACTGGGATACCATTATTAAGTATAATGAATGGAAGCAATTAATTCAGAATGTGAATGATATTGGGCATTAATCCCTTAACAATGGCTGCTTGTATAAGCAGCTTTTAATATTTATAGGCACCTATCCTTCTATTTTTCATATGATATATCAAAAAGTAAAATGGAGTAGTTAGGATGTCTAGAAAGGACCTTCAATCAGAAAATGTTATTTTACCGTTACGCCCTTTTGGGGCAGAGTCGTTGTCAAAACCTTATGATTATCAAAAATTAAGAGATGCTGAATTAAAGGCTTTGAAAACAAGAGGAGTCTATCTATTTCCAGCATCCATTAAAGAGGTCGGCGGAAATAAGTGGGGCTATATCGATGCAAAAGGAGAATTTGTTCTTCCACCTATTTATGAACACGCGGGTGATTTTCAGGATAACGGTCTTGCAATCGTAAGGTTAAAAAATCTTTCTGGGGTAATTGATTCAAAAGGGTATTTTATTGTTAAACCAAAATATGAAACGATTAATCCATTTTCTGAAGGACGTGCGACCGTTATTGACAATCAAGGTTTTAGAGTAATTGATGAAAGCGGGAAAGAAATTACCTCTAAGGCTTATTCCTTTATTGGCGATTACAAGGATGGAAGGGCGCTCATTGCAGATAAAAATGATCATGACCAATATTTATATGGTTATTTGAATAGACGTGGAAAAGAGGTGCTTCCACTTGAATATGAGTCGGCAAGTGACTTCCAGGATGAAAAAGCAATTGTGAAGCTAAAGGATGGGACCTATGCCTTAATTAGCTTAACGGGTAAAGTAATAAAAAATTATCCATATTCTTTTGTTGGAAATATAGGGGATGGACTTCTTGCCTTTCAAGAGGATCCTGAAGGGAAATTCGGGTATATGGATGAGCAAGGAAATATAATCATAAAACCGCAATTTACAGAGGCACAAGCCTTTATAAATGGCCGGGCAATTGTGAATACGGCGGAAGATTATAAAGGGCAATATGGTTTAATTGATCAAAAGGGCCATTTTATTATTAAACCGCATTATCAAAGTCCGTTCAATCTTGGAGAGAGTAAGATAGCACTTGGAAAATCAGTTATTCCAGAAAAACCGTTTTATGGATCACTATATGCATTGGCAGATTCGGAAGGCCATATATTGACTGGGTTTATTTTTAATGGTATATCAAAATTTAATGAAGGTATGGCCTCTGCTTATAATGATCAATTCACCTTTTTTATTGATACGAGTGGTAAAAGGATAAGCAGCCTTCCAACAGTCCCTGGAAGTGGGGAATTGCATGTTGATAAAACCTTAATAAAGGCTGAAGTAGATTTTCGCCTCCAGTATTATAATAAAAACAATCAGTTAGTATGGAAACAAGATCAGAAAATACCACTAAAAAATAGCTCTTATATAGTTATTGAAAATAAATATAAACCTAATAAAGATTATTTAGTTTATTTTCCACAGGTAAGTGGAGGAAGTAATGTGGAAATTCAAAGGAAAATAAACCTATTTTTAAAGGAATTTTCCGGAATAAAAACAGTATCTTCAAACAAACAGCTTGATTCAAGCTATACAGGTGATTTTGATGTACCCTATTTCCAAAAGGATTTATTGGTTATAGAAAAAACAGGCTATGATTATCCCTTTGGTGCAGCACATGGAATACCTCTACGAAGGTATGCCCATATAAATCTTAAAACAGGTACCATTTATCAATTAAAGGATTTATTTAAACCAGGAAGTCAATATGTAAAAATGATTAGTGGAATGATTGCTTCAAGAATTAAAAACAAATCCTATGTTTTTAAAGACAGATATACTGGAATAAGACCTGATCAGCCATTTTTCATTGATCACAACGGATTAAATATTTATTTTAATCCATATGAAATTGCTCCATATGTAGCTGGTTTCCCGACATTTGAGATTCCCTTTGAAGAAGTAAAGAGTTTGATTGATGACGAAGGAGATTTTTGGAGATCATTTCATTAAAGAAGCGTGGACAAATAGGTCCACGCTTCTTTAAATTTTGCTAAACATCCTGAACATTATAAAATATACTTCTTTCTAAAAATGAGCCAATAGCTTCCTAAACCAATCATGATAAGGAGGCCAACCATACTAGGAACAATATAGGCACGTTTTGAATGATCGGGCTCTTTTTTTGTTGAATAAGCTGCCACCTTCAACGTGGAGGAACTTGCTTCATTTTTTATATTAGGTTGAATAAAGTTTTTCTCAAAGGATAAATGGCCATTTTTTAATGGCTGTTTCACCGCTTCTCCATTTATAGGAGTAGAGGCTTCTAAATAGGCATGTGCAAACACTGGAGTACCAACTGCCATGAATAAAAGTAAAGCAATGAGTGTAATCCTCTTAAACACGATTCCCAACTCCGATATAGTGTTTTCTGTCTGATTTTCATTCTATCATCAAACACATACATGTATATCGGTTCAACATGAATGTTCACAATACGTTCAAAAAGGGAAAGCTACTGCCTGTATTCTATGGTAGCTAAAATGAGTAACCTTGATTTAAATCAATTATTTTACCAATTAGGAACTATAAAATTTATGTAAGGGGATTATGAAATCAATTACATACTTCCTCCAAATTTTTCGACATAGTGGTAAGTATTATGGGTTACATGAACTGATATTCTTGTAAAGATTGAAACATTTTAGTGTGGTTTACACAGGGAATTTTTTATTTAAAGGAGAGAGCAGTTATGCAGAATGTAAAAATGGAAGGAAAAAGAGCAATAGTGGATGTTCGGGAAAGAATTTTGAAGGGCGAACACCCACGTAAAGAAATAATGGACTTTGTTAAAGCTTCACCAGTTGGGACCATTTTTGAAATCCATATCCCACATCGTGGCGAGCCGCTTATCGCTGGATTAGAATCATTAGGTATGAATGTGATTGCAAATGAACTTGAACCAGGACACTTTCGATTAATGGCTGTTAAATTAAATGAATTTTAATTAATCCAGACCTGCTAGAAGTTTAAGTTTTTCCAACTCTAGAATCTTAATTTGTCTACGGCCATCCATTTCGATTAGGTTTTGAGACATAAAAGAAAGTAGTTTTCTGCTTATGGATTCTGGAGTTGTCCCAATAAAACTTGCCAAATCTTTCTTGGAAATGGGCAATGCAAATGAGCCGTTTTTGGCTTTTGTTTTATCATAAAAAAGGAGCAGTGCTCTTGCCAGACGCTGTTCTACCTCCATTAACCCTAGAAAACTAACTGATTCATCTGCCTCATATAATCGGTCATTTAAAGCCAAAAGAAAGCGAAAGGACATGTCCGAATTACTTTCCATCGTTTTTAGGAAGTCCTTCTTATCAATGGAACAAATAACTGTTTTTCCAAGCGCCTCTGCGTTCACATAATGCTTTTCATTCCTTAATAAAGCAAATAAACCAAAAAAGTCACCAGGAAACAATAAACGAACAATTTGTTCTTTTCCTTCGGCGGATGTTTTCGTTAATTTTATGAGCCCTTCCTTGACAACAAATAGTGTTTCAGATCGTTCACCATCACGAAAAATAAGTTCACCTTTTTGAAATTCGCGGCTCCTTGTTACTTTTTGCAATGCTGAAAGGTCGGAATCATTCATGCCTTTAAAAACCGGAACAGATGTAATACATGAGGATTCATGGGAGCAGTGTTCACAACAACGCATTTTTTTCACTTCCTCTAAAGAGTAGGATATATCCCTATTTTAAATGGTTTTAGGATTTGTATGTAGTGATTTGCATCAAACCTTGGCATTTTCTTGACTTGAGTCAATTTCTTTTCTGATTAATTACATTAGAATGAAACCACTAAGAAAAAGTAAGAGGTGACCTTTATGCCGACAACTTGTTTAATTGTCTATACGAGCATGACAGGAAATACAGAGGAAATGGCAAATGCAATTGGTGAAGGCATTAAAAAGGCTGGAGTAAATGTTGAGATAAAAGATGTTTTAATGACAGATACAAAAGACCTTTTAGATTTTGATGGTATTCTTTTAGGTTCATACACATGGGGAGATGGGGGATTACCTGACGAATATCTTGACTTCTATGATGAAATGGATCAATTAAATTTAACAGGAAAAAAGGCAGCTGTTTTTGGATCTTGTGATTCATCCTATGAAGAAAGAGGAAAAGCAGTTGATACTTTAATTGAAAAGTTAGTGGAAATTGAAGCAGATGTTGTGTTAGATGGCCTTAAAATTGATTTGACACCCACAAAGGATGAACGGGAAGACTGTAAACAATTTGGAATAGAATTTGCAAAAAAATTAGGAGGGGGAGATTAATCATTATGAGCACCGTACAGTTGGCTTTAAATGATATTGCGTGTTCCGGCTGCATCGGGAAAATTAAAAGGGGTATTAAAAAACAAGCAGGTATTGAAAAGGTGCAAATATTATCAGGTAGTGGATACCTGCATATCCATTTTAACGAAAAAATGATTAAAAAAGAGGAAATTCATCATTTGGTAAATCAGCTAGCACTTCGAATGTTTGATTAAGTCTGCTCAATGTGAGTAGACTTTTTTATCTTCATAATTACTCCTTCTTGATAAATAATAATAAAAAACAAGGAGGTAACGTAATTGGAACATATCGAGGATAATAAATTTGAAGATTCCTTTCTCCCTATGAGTTCGATTAAGAGTGGAGCAGGGATTGATGTGTTGCCGGATCTTTATTGTTATACAAATAAAATAGTGAATCTATGTTTTGTAGGTGAAAAAAATCATGATTTTGTTTTAATTGACGCAGGAATGCCTAAATCAGCAGCTGAAATTATGGAAGAGGCAGTTGAAAGGTTTGGGGAAAATGCTTGTCCTAAAGCTATCATATTAACTCATGGACACTTTGACCATGTTGGATCTCTAGTTGAGTTATTGGAAAACTGGAGGGTGCCTGTTTATGCTCATTTAGATGAATTACCATACTTAACGGGTAAAAGAAATTATCCTCCAGGTGACCCTAAGGTTGATAGCGGTTTGGTAGCGAAAATGTCACCATTTTTCCCAAACCATGGAATTGACATAAGCAGCCATGTAAAGGAACTTCCTCTCGATGGTACCATTCCTAATATGCCTGGGTGGAAATGGATTCACACACCAGGGCACACTCCTGGACATATATCATTATTCCGCGAAGATGATAGGGCGCTAATTGCAGGAGATGCATTTGTAACTGTAAAACAGGAATCACTCTATAGTGTTATTGTTCAGGAACAACAGATCAGCGGGCCTCCTAAATACTTTACTACCAATTGGGAGGATGCCTATCATTCGGTAAGAAAATTAGAGGCATTACAGCCAAGTATAGCTGTTACAGGCCATGGTTTACCTATGAGAGGAAAGGAATTAACTAATGGCCTTAGCCACTTAGTGAACCATTTTAAAGAAATTGCAGTTCCAGAAAACGGGCGAAATGTCCATTAACTATTTGTACGCTTGGGTAAACCAAGCGTTTTTAAATATCAATTTTTTTTATTACTTTAGCCGGATTCCCGCCTACCAAAACATTGTCAGGAATATCTTTGGTAACTACCGCTCCAGAAGCAATAACAACATTATTACCAATCGTTACCCCGGGATTTATAACGGATCTTCCTCCAATCCAGACATTGTCACCAATTTTTACAGGCTTTCCATACTCTTTGCCAGATATCCTTTCAATTGGATTTAGTGGGTGTGTTGCAGTGTATATGTGTACTCCTGGTGCAATAAAACATTTATCACCAATCCTAATTTCACAAACATCCAAAAATACACAATCAAAATTAGCATAGAAATTCTCACCAATATGTATGTTGTAGCCATAATCGCAGCGAAAAGTAGGTTCGATGTAAAAATTTACACCTGTTGAACCAAAGAGGCACTTTAATATTTGCTTTCTTTTTTCATCGTCTGTTTCTATGGTTTCATTGAATAATCTAGTTAGCCTCCTCGCATTTATTCTTTCACGAAGTAGTTCTGGATCACTAGCATCATAAAGTTCACCGTTCAACAATTTTTCCTTTTCAGATTTCATCATAATAACTCCTTTACGAATTAGTTAATTATGAATTATACCAGGATTGATACCATCCAGCCCTCCTTAATTATTTTCAAAAGGAGAGCATAAGATATATAATGACACACCTCTGAAAATGTAAGAGGTAGTTTGGGTAGAAAAGAACAAGTTTTATGTAGAAAAAGCCAAGTTTTGTGTAGCAAATGGGGCAGTTTGTGTAGCGATAAATGGTTTGTGTAGTGAAGCGGTGGATCTGTGTAGAAAAGAACAAGTTTTATGTAGTAAACAGGGCAGTTTGTGTAGTGATAAATGGTTTGTGTAGTGAAGCGGTGGATCTGTGTAGAGAAGAACAAGTTTTATGTAGCAAACACCTAGTCCTGTGTAGCAAACGAGGTAGTTTGTGTAGCAAA